>CAMJJT010000020.1 GCA_946406195.1 uncultured Bacteroidales bacterium | reverse complement strand
ACCGCGTGGGTCTGTATTACTGCGAGACAGGTGCTTCGATGCGTCCGTCGAAAGTGATCTACGACCGTGCTCACAGCGCCATCGCTGAGGCTGATCCGAAGGATTTTGACTTCGACAAGATCATGGAAGGCGCAGCATGGTTCCACTGGAGCGGTATCACTCCAGCTATCTCGGACAAGGCTGCTGAGATCACGAAACTGGCTTGCGAGGCGGCTAAACGTCACGGCGTAACGGTATCGGTTGACCTTAACTTCCGCAAGAAACTGTGGACCAGCGAGAAAGCTATCTCGATCATGCGTCCGTTGATGAAGTATGTCGATGTATGTATCGGTAACGAGGAAGATGCAGAGCTGTGTCTCGGCTTCAAGCCCGATGCAGATGTAGAAGGCGGCGAGACCAATGCCGAGGGCTACAAGGGCATTTTCGAGCAGATGATGAAAGAGTTCGGCTTCAAGTATGTTGTTTCGACGCTTCGCGAGAGCTACAGCGCTACGTTCAACGGCTGGAAGGCGATGATCTACAACGGCAAGGAGTTCTACCAGAGCAAGCGTTACGAGATCAACCCGATCATCGACCGCGTAGGTGGTGGTGACAGCTTCTCCGGCGGTCTGATCCACGGTATGCTCAAATACCCGGGCAACCAAGGTGCAGCCCTTGAGTTCGCAGTAGCAGCTTCGGCTCTGAAGCACACCATCAACGGCGACTACAACCTCGTCAGCGAGGATGAGGTTCTGAGCCTTGCCGGTGGTAACGCTAACGGACGAGTACAGCGCTAATTAGTCGAAAGTCGAAAGTCAAAAGTCGAAAGAAAGGAAAATTATGGCAAAGTTTGATAAATTTCAGGTGATGGCGAAGATTGCCGCTGCACCGATGGTTCCTGTGTTCTACCACAAGGACGTGGAAGTTTGTAAGAACGTGATTAAGGCTTGCTACGAAGGTGGCGTGCGTGCGTTCGAATTCACCAACCGTGGCGATTTCGCACACGAGGTGTTCGGCGAACTGAGCAAGTGGGTAGCTGTTGAGTGCCCGGAGTTGGCACTCGGTATCGGTAGCGTGGTTGACGCTCCGACTGCAGCGCTGTACTTGCAGTTGGGCGCTAACTTCGTGGTTGGTCCGTTGTTCAACAAGGATATCGCGGTTGTCTGCAACCGTCGTTGCGTGACTTATTGTCCGGGTTGTCTCACACCGAGTGAGATTGGTCTGGCACAGGAAGTAGGCTGCGACTTCACGAAAGTGTTCCCGGGCGACGTGGTTGGTCCGAACCTCGTGAAGGGTCTGATGGCTCCGATGCCGTGGTCGAAGATCATGGTTACCGGCGGTGTGGCTCCGGAGAAAGAGAACCTCGAGAAATGGTTTGCAGCAGGTGTTTACTGTGTCGGTATGGGATCGAAGTTGTTCCCGAGCGACAAGGTAAAAGCCGGAGACTGGGCTTACGTCACGGCAAAATGTCAAGAATGCTTTGACATTATTGCGGCGTGCCGTAAGTAATTAAAAATTAAAAATTAAGAATTAAAAATTATTATGAATGACGTAAAAAAAGCTGTCATGACCAACTGGCGTTGGGTCATGTGTGCGATGCTTTTCTTCGCCACTACGGTTAACTACATGGACCGTCAGGTTCTGTCGTTGACCTTCAAAGAGTTTATTCAACCTGAGTTCCACTGGACCGACTCCGATTACGGAACGATCACCGGTGTGTTCTCTATTGCGTACGCTATCTTCTGCCTCTTCGCCGGTAAGTTCATCGATTGGATGGGCACGAAGAAAGGTTACCTCTGGGCGATCATCGTTTGGTCGTTAGGTGCCGTTATGCACGCAGGCTGCGGTTGGGTGACCGAGCATATTGTTGGTGTAGCAGACAAGGCTGCTTTGTTGGAAGCGACCGGAACAATTGTAAGTACCATCTCAATGGTGAGTGTGTATTTGTTCCTGTTCTGCCGTTTGATCTTAGGTCTTGGTGAGGCAGGCAACTTCCCTGCTGCAATCAAGGTTACCGCCGAGTATTTCCCGAAGAAAGACCGTGCGTTCGCTACCGCCCTGTTCAACGCAGGTGCGTCGGTGGGTGCGCTCGCAGCTCCGGCTACTATTCCTTTGCTGGCAAAGAACCTCGGATGGGAGATGGCGTTTATCATCATCGGTGCGCTGGGCTTCATCTGGGCCGGTATCTGGATCTTTGTCTATGACAAACCGGAAGAGTCCAAGCATGTAAACGAGGCTGAGTTGGAGTATATCCACCAAGACGAGACCGCTGACGCTCAAAGTCAAAAGTCGAAAGTCGAAAGCGAGAAACAAATGTCGTTCGGCGAGGCTTTCAAGCACAAACAGACCTGGTCGTTTGCGTTCGGTAAGTTCATGACCGACGGCGTTTGGTGGTTCTTCCTCTTCTGGGCACCGGCTTATTTTCAGGATCAATACGGTATCAAGGCCAGCGATCCGAAAGGTATAGCGCTGATCTTCACGCTCTATGCCATCGTAACGGTGGTTTCGCTGTTTGGCGGTTACCTGCCGAAGATTTTCGTTGAGAAGAAGGGTATGGAGCCCTACGCAGGTCGTATGCTGGCGATGTTGATTTTTGCCTTCTTCCCCTTGTTTGCCCTGTTTGCACAACCGTTAGGACAATATTTTGGTGAAGTAAATGGTCCTTGGGCGGTAGCTATCATCATCGGTATCGTCGGCGCAGCTCACCAGAGCTGGAGTGCAAATATCTTCTCCACCACGGGTGACATGTTCCCCAAGTCGGCTGTCGCTACGATCACCGGTATCGGTGCTATGGCAGGTGGTGTGGGTTCGTTCCTGATTAACAAGGGTTCGGGTATGCTCTTTGACCACGCTGCTCAAATGGGCGAGGCGTTTAAGTTCGCAGGCTTCACCGGCAAACCGGCAGGCTACATGATCATCTTCTGTGTTTGCGCGGTAGCTTACCTGATTGGTTGGAGTGTGATGAAAGCACTTGTTCCTAAATACGAGCCAGTAGTGGTTAAATAAGTCCACTCTTTATAAAAAAAATGACGTATGCACGCGCGTACGTCATTTTTTTTTGCCCAAATTATTGCATATGTTATTTTTTTTGTGTAATTTTGTAGCCGATTATGCAAATGAAGTACTTACCCATAGTTTCTACAGTGTTCCTCATTCTGGCAATGATGGTTCAGTTTGCCGTGTCATACAAACGAAATGAAGCCGGTTTGAAGGATATGATTGAGTATAAAATGGAGTTGACGAAGAAGGACATTGTCTTTCAAGTTTACGACATGCCGGATGCCGCCTCTGAGATCGTTCAGTTCATTCCCGAATACGGCGATACCCCCGATGAATTGTATGAATTAATGAAAACGGTGATGCAGCGCTATCCGGATTTGTCCTGTTGTGCGGTTTGCTACACCCCGTATTATTTCCCCGATAAAGGCGAGCGTTGCGCTGTTTGTGCGCTGCACATCACAAAAGATTCGGTTGCTACTTGCCATTTTGAAGACAAACTCGATTATTTCCAGCGCGAATGGTATAAAGGTGCGATGGAGAGCGACGATAACGGGTATTGGAGTCAATCGTACAGAGATTTTAATACGAAATTAGTTGTTTTTACATACGCACGCAAAGCGTATAATCAGGATAAACAACCGATCTGCGTTGTGAATGTAGATTATTCATCGGATTGGGCAAAAGAATTATTGCAAAAATTACTTCCTTACGACGACGCGGTTTGTGAGTTGTACAGTTCCGATGACGAACCGATTGTGTCTGTCGGAGGGAAGATTGAGAATAAGGACATGATCGTGCGCGAGAAAGTATTGTCGCCGTTAGATATGCGATTAGTTATCGGGGTGCCCAAACATCATTTATGGGCTGATGTACTGCATGTGTCCTTGATTACTCTATCCGTGCTAATCTTTGGGTTCATTATTGCCGGACTTTTAATCCGCCGTCTATGGAAAGACCAAATTACCTATACGCGCGTGGAGACCGCTAATAAGATAATGGAGCATGAGTTGCAGATTGCCAGCACGATACAGAAAGGTATTCTTCGCGAAGGTGAACGCGGCAAAGTGAAAGATAACCAGTGGTCCGATGTAGAACTGCAAGCAGCACTGGTTCCGATGCGCGAAGTGGGTGGCGACTTATATGATTACTACCGAAAAGGCGACGATCTATTCTTCATCATTGGCGACGTCAGCGGCAAGAGCGTTCCTGCGGCGATGTTCATGAGCGCTACCGTCAACCTCTTCCGTTCCGCCGTACTACGTCTGCAATCGCCGAAAGCGATCATGGAAGAAATGAATGCCGTTCTAAGCGACAACAACCCCAGTATGATGTTTGTGACGGCTTTTATCGGTCGGTTACATATTCCCACCGGAGAACTGCTATACTGCAATGCCGGACACTTGGCACCAATTAAAGTACAAAGAGACAAGGAACAAAATACAAAGGGAACACTCGAGATTTTATCCCTTAATCCCAACATCCCTATGGGTTATGAAGGGCAGTTTAAGTACCAGGAGCAAGGCACGATGCTCCGGCAGGACGAAATAATCGTACTTTACACCGACGGCATCACCGAAGCGCGCAATGAGAAACACGAGATGCTCGGAATGAAGCGGTTGGAGGAGATTTTGATGAATAATCTGAAAGCGCTGTGGGAAGGACGTATGGAGGTAATAGGCGAAGCCGGATTGCAGTTTGTCGGCAATGCCGAACAGGCGGACGACATGACCCTGATGACCATTCTGAAAACAGGAGGAATGGAACCTGCCGTATTGCATACGGAAAACCAGATGGAGCAGTGGAAGAACCTCAAAGCAGCGTTTCATAACTACGCCCTGTGCGCCGGTTTGGATAAGCGCTCACTCAAAAAGATGGAAGTGGCTTTAGAGGAAGCGGTGGTGAATGTGATTCATTATTCGCAGGCAGAATGGATAGAGATGACACTCAGCATTCAGCATTCAGCCATCCGCATTCAGCTTACGGACAACGGGGTGCCGTTTGATCCGACTGCGCAGGAAGAGAAAGATATCAACAAGGCGGTAGAAGAACGGCAGATAGGCGGTTTGGGTATCGCGCTCGTCAAACAGATAGCCGACGAGGTCATCTATCGCCGCATAGACGAGACCAACGAATTGACAATTATTAAAAATATTTAGGATATGGAAATCAAGATTCAAAAAAACAATGGGGAGACCATCGTTCGCATCATCGGCGAACTGGACACGGTAGCTACTACCGAGCAGGCAGAAGAATTGCAGCAAGTGACCGCCATCGCCAACGAGGCACTGGTGATTGATTGTAGTGAATTGGAGTACATTTCCTCGGCTGGTTTACGTTTCTTCATGCAGTTGAAACGTGAAAGCGAGTCCAAAGGCGGCTCTATTCGTATCGAACATCTAAACGAAGATGTAGCAGACATCTTCCGCATGAGCGGATTCCAGAATATTTTTCAAATTGATTGAAATTTGAAGATTTAAAGATTTGAGAATTTGAAGATTATTAGCCATGAAAAGTCCATTAAGTCGAGCGCAATTAGGTATTTATTATACCAGCCAAACGAGCGCAGATGAACAAATCAATTACCAGAACGCCCTATTGTACGCCCTGCCGGAAGGCGTAGATTTGGAACGTTTGCAAAAAGCTATTTTGGACACTATCGCTATACATCCGTATCTATGCAGTTGTATAAAGGAGAATGCGGAAAAAGTGCCGGAAGTTATCAGTACTAATGCTCCTTGCAGTAAGGAGATGGTACCTGTACGCAAGGTGTCAGAGGCGGAATGGGAAGAAGTGCAGAAGACGTTTTCGCGCGCCATGGATATTCATGGCGAACGGCTCTTCCGCACGGAGATATATGAAGTAGAAGGTGCGAAGAGCTATCTCTATCTCGATGTACACCATGTGCTGAGCGACGGTGCGTCTTTCTTGGTCTTAGTTCGTGACATCAGCAAAGCATACAACGGTCAGCCGCTCACGCCGGAGACAATGGACGGAGCAGCTATCGCTCAAGCCGAAGCCGCTCAGCGTGCAGACGAGAAACTGATGAGCGAGGCACGCGAATGGTATGCACATACCTTCTGCGACGCTGTGGAAACGGACAGTTTGCCAATACCGGAGCCTCAGCAGTCTGAGATTCCTAATCCGGAGCAACGTTATCAATCGTTCCCGTTATCTTTCACCAAAGAAGAGGTGCAGGCTATCCGGAAGCGTTTTGATGCGAAAGAGGAGACGATCATGCAGACCGCGTGGACGTTGCTGTTAGCGGCTTATTCGGGAGAGGAGAAAGCATCTTATTGCACCCCTTATTTCGGTCGAATCGATCGCCGCACATTGAACACGGTAACGATGATGGCACACACTATGCCGGTGTTTGCCAACTGGGGTAACAGACCTTCGGCTATGCCTTTGAAAGAGCTGATGACCGCTTTGGTCGAACAGCAACAACAGGCACGCAAATACCTGTACTACTCTTATCCGGACGCTCTGCAAGATCTGGGTCTTAATAATCAGGTGATGTTCGTTTATCAGGGAAAAGGGATTGACGAGCGGCAAATCCTGCAATTAGGCGATAAGCAAGCACAAATGACAGACCTGCGCAAACCTATTCCGAAGTGGAAAATATGCGTTGAATGGATGGAATTAAAAGAGCAGTATTTGCTTCAGATCAGTTATAATACTGGCGATTATTCAGAAGCGTTTATCCGGGAAATGGCGAAATGTTACAGCACAATCATCCGCTCGATGGTGAACGCTGAGACGGTGAAAGACATCGATTACTGCTCGCCGGAACAAATTGCATGGCTTGACCAATATAAAGGGTCGAAAGTCGAAAGTCAAAAGTCGAAAGACGAAAGCCTGGTTGGAATATTCAAGAAGCACGTGGCGGAACATCCGGACGCTATCTGCGTGGTAGCCGGCGACAAACGTCTGACGTACGCGGAAGTGGACAAGTTGTCGGACACGCTTGATCCGCAATACACGATCCCTTGCGGCGAACATGTGATCGGTTATTCCGTGCCGCGCAATGAGCAGATGATCATCGTGCCGCTCTCTATCGCAAAAGCCGGAATGACTGCTATGCCGCTGGACAGCAGTTATCCGGAAGAGCGTCTGGAGTTTATGCGCGGCGATGCAGCTAATTATGATGGCAAAGACGCTTTCATTCTGCTTTACACATCCGGTACTACCGGTACACCGAAAGGTGTGATGTTGAGCGAAGATAATATCCTCACTTTCTGTGAAAGCAACGCCAAACTCATCGGTCTGACGCCGGAGAGCCGGTACGCTACATATGCCGGCTATGGTTTTGATGCTTTCATGCACGACTTGTGGGGATGTATGTACGTGGGTTGCGCCATCTATGTCATTGGCGAAGATATTCGTTTTGATTTGGAGGGCATGCACGATTATTTCGAGCAGGAAGGGATTACCAACGTCTTTATGACTACCCAAGTGGGCACCCAGATGGCGATCAACTATCCCGATATCAAGGGGATGAAAGTACTGGTTACCGGCGGTGAGAAACTGATGAGTATCAATCCGCCGAGGAGTTATAAACTGCTGAACGCCTATGGTCCGACAGAGACCACGGTGTATGTCACCACTTATGAGGTCACGAAAAAAGAACCGAATATCCCTATTGGTCACCCCCTAAGCCATGTAGAGTTGTTCATTGTCAACAAACAGGGCAAGCGTGTTCCATGGGGCGCTGCCGGTGAGTTGCTGATCGCGGGTCCGCAAGTGGGTATCGGTTATCTCAATCAACCTGAGAAGACCAAAGAGGCCTTTGTTAAATTAAAAATTAAAAATTACGAATTACGTGTGTATAAAACCGGCGATGTGGTACGTTACCGTCAGGACGGCGCGATCGAGTTCGTCGGACGAAAGGACGGACAGGTCAAGATTCGCGGTTTCCGTATCGAGCTCAAAGAAGTAGAGGCGGTTATCCGTCAGTTCGAGGGCATCAAAGATGCTACCGTGCAGGCTTTCGATTATCCCGACGGAGGAGGAAAGTTCATCGCCGCGTATATCGTTTCGGATCAGAAGATCGATATTCAGGCACTCAATGCCTTTATCATGGATCAGAAACCGCCGTATATGGTTCCTGCAGTAACGATGCAGATTGATGCTATTCCGTTGAACCAAAACCAAAAGGTCAACAAACGTGCGCTGCCGGAACCGAAGGTACAAAGTGACGAAGCACAAAGTACAAAGGAGGCGGCACCGCTCAATGTGCTTGAAGAGCAGATCAAGGAGATTGTTACCGGCTTTGTGGGAAATAGTGATTTCGGTATTACCACTGATCTACGTTTTGTTGGACTCAGTTCGATCTCGGCCATCAAACTCGCCACGCAGATCTACAAGCGTTTCGGCGTGCAACTCGATGCCAAGAAAGTTGTCAAAGGCGCCAGCATCCAGTCCATCGAAAATGAGATTCTAAAAGCGATGGTATTAGAAGAAAGTAGAAAGACAAAAGACCGTCCTTCGGACTCAAAGCCGCTTTCTACTTTGAGCGACAGCGGTCTTTCTACTATGAGCGAAGCGGTCTCATCCCCTCTCTCCAACAGCCAGACAGGTGTGTATTTCGAGTGCATGAAGAACCCCACTTCCACCTTATATAATATTCCTATGCGCACGAAGATGCCGGCATCTGTGACGGAAGAGGAGTTGAAGAAGGCAATTATCCAAGTGGTGAACAATCACCCGGGTCTGTTTGTACATTTCCAAACCAACGACAACGGTGTTGTACAGATTATTGACAGAGACCAAGAGGTGGTTATCAAGAGCCGCGAACTGAAAGAAACCGAACTCGACGCTTATCTCGCGGAGTTTGTACAGCCGTTCAACTTGTCCAAAGACCTGCTTTGCCGGTTCACGATTGCCAAGACCGAAGAGACACTATACCTCTTTAGCGATATTCATCACCTCGTTTGTGATGGCGCTTCGTATGATGTCTTCTACAATGAACTCTGTGCGCTGCTCGATGGTGAGAGTATTGAGCCGGAGATGTGTTCTTATGCACAGTTCGTTGCGGACGAACAAGCCGCCAAAGACGGAGCCGAATATACGGCTGCGAAGGAGTTCTTCCATTCGCGTCTGGCGGAAGTGGAAGGACCGACTGAGTTAGAGGCAGACATTACGAATCCCAAGGGAGGCGAGATCGCACAAGTGTCTGTGCCTATTGATCTGCAAGCGGCAGAGAAAGTGGCGAACCATGCCGGTATTACTCCGGCAGGAGTGTGTCTTGCGGCTGTTTATTACACTTTAGGACGTTTCGCGAACACCGACGACCTCTGTATCACCACTATCTCCAACGGTCGTTCGAACCTCAAGATGTCGAACACGATGGGTATGATGGTGAATACCTTAGCGATGAGTTGCAAGATCGGCAACGAGAGTGTGCAGCAGTTCGTCAAAGAGACAGGCGAGGCATTTGAGCAGACTTTGGCGCACGAGAACTATCCGTTCGCGCAGATAGCCTCAGATTACGACCTGTCGGCAGAAATCATGTTCGCCTACCAGATCGGCGTCATCGCTACCTATAAGACCAGAGGTCAAGCACTTCATCCGGAACTGATGGAACTTAATGTGCCGAAGTTCAAGATTGCTTTCTATGTCATGGAGGTAGATGGTGTTCCATCTGTGATAGTGGAATACGATAACGGCCGTTACAGTCAAGCCATGATGCAGAGTTTGGCTCAATCGGTATGCAACGCCGTGAGCGCTTTTGCGAAAGACGATCAGGTGGTATTGCGTTCTGTTTCGCTGTTGGATGCCGAACAAGCGGCGGTGCTCGATTCGTTCAACGAGACGCATGTGGACTACGATAACACCCAAACGGTACTCTCGCTTTTCAAAGCGCAAGTAGCGGCTGTGCCGGATAATATAGCGGTTATCTACCGCGACAAACGGATCACGTACCGCGAGTTGGACGAGATCACCGACCGTATCGCCGCAGGACTGCATCCCACGACCAACGTCATCGCTATCATGGTCGAGCGCTCGGAATGGATGGCCATCGGTGCGCTCGCGGTGATGAAGACAGGTTGTGCATATATGCCGCTTGATCCTTCGTACCCCGAAGAGCGACTCAACTATATGCAGCAAGACGGTAATTCCTGCATGCTGCTGACCGAGAAAGAGTTGGAAGAGCTCCGTAATCACGAGATCACGTCATCACGTCATCACGAGCCTAAGCCGGAGGACTTGTTTATATTACTTTACACTTCCGGTTCGACGGGTGTGCCGAAAGGGGTGATGTTGGAGCACCGCAACCTCGTAGCTTTCTGTCATTGGTACCACCGTTACTACGACTTGCAGCCGAGTGACAAAGTGGCAGCGTACGCTTCGTTCGGTTTCGATGCGTGCATGATGGATATGTATTCGGCTTTGACGCGCGGTGCAGCCGTTTGTATCATCCCCGAAGACCTGCGGCTGAACCTGCCGGAACTCGGACGCTATTTCGATGCCGAAGGAATCACGCACTCGTTCATGACCACGCAGATCGGTTGTCAGTTTGCAGCGAACGTAGAGTGTCATTCGCTTAAGCATTTGTCTGTGGGAGGCGAAGCACTCTTACCGCTTAACCCGCCAACAACATATAAGTTCTATAACGGCTATGGGCCGACCGAGTGTACTATCTTCACTACGACGTACCAAGTAACCGAATACGAACAAAAAACGCCTATCGGCAAGCCTCTGGATAACTTGCAGTTATTCATCATGGACACCAACGGTCAACGTCTGCCGCTCGGCGCTGCTGGTGAGTTGTGGGTTTCCGGTCCGCAAGTAGGACGCGGCTATCTCAACCTGCCGGAGAAAACCGCGGAGACATTTGTGGATGCTAAAATCACGAGATCACGTGATCACGAGACCACGACACTTCGTTGCTACCGAACCGGTGATATCGTGCGGTACTTGCCGGACGGAAATATCCAGTTTGTAGGACGTCGAGACGGACAGGTGAAGATCCGCGGATTCCGTATTGAGTTAAAGGAAGTAGAGGCTATTATTCGTGAGTTCCCGGGTATCAAAGATGCTACCGTTCAGGCTTTCGATTATGCGAACGGAGGTAAATTTATCGCGGCGTATATTGTGAGCGATGAGCAGATAGACGTACAAGCACTCCATGCTTTCATCCGCGAATCCAAACCGCCGTATATGGTACCGGCGGCAACGATGCAGATCGATTCTATTCCTCTGAACCAGAACCAAAAAGTGAACCGGAAAGCGCTTCCTGCGCCTAAGATTCAAGCAGACGATCGCGACTATGTGGCACCTGCTAATGAGGTTGAGAAGTTATTTGCGGACATCTTCGCAGGTGTTTTGAGCTTAGAAAAAGTAGGTGCGACGGATAGCTTCTTCGAGTTAGGAGGTACCTCGCTCATGGTGACACGTGTCATTATTGAGGCAGAGAAAGCAGGTAAGCATATTGCCTATTCCGACCTGTTCAGTCATCCCTCGCCGAGAGCGTTGAGTGAAATGGTGAGCGGCAGTAAAAATGAAGAAGGAAACAGCAAATCCGACACAGAGATCACCGATTTTGACTACGAGCCGATTAACGAACTGATCCAAAAGAACAACTTGGAGACCTTCCAGAAAATTACAAATGACAAATTACAAATTACAAATCACCCATTAGGCCACGTCCTGCTCACGGGTGCTACGGGATTCTTAGGCGTGCATGTGCTTAGAGAGCTGATAGACTCCGACGCTACGACGATTACTTGTCTTGTGCGCGGAAAGGATCAGAAGGATGCAGAACGCCGTGTGCGGAACTTGCTGTTCTACTATTTCAACCGCCATTTCAATGAACTCTTCGGCACAAGGCTCTTTGTTATTCCGGGTGATGTGACTTCTGATTTCGGGCATATTACAGGACCGAACGAAGAAGCCATCAACTCGGTCTTCAACTGTGCGGCGAACGTTAAACACTTCTCCAAAGGTACCGACATCGAGGATGTTAATACCGGCGGAGCGCAGCGTTGTGTAGATTTCTGTCTCGAGACCGGAGCTGCTTTTGTACATGTGTCCACGACTTCGATCGGAGGTATATGGATCGGCAAGAACTCCCCGAAACTGACAGAGCGCAATCTCTATTTCGGCCAATATTTGGATAACCAATATATGCGTTCCAAGTTCCTTGCCGACCGTCTTATCCTCGATGCGATTGTGCATAAGGGTCTGAAAGCCAAGATCATGCGTGTCGGAAACCTTGC
Source organism: uncultured Bacteroidales bacterium (assembly GCA_946406195.1). GTDB lineage: Bacteria > Bacteroidota > Bacteroidia > Bacteroidales > Paludibacteraceae > Colicola. The sequence goes on along the minus strand of CAMJJT010000020.1, from coordinate 25,765 downwards.
TGCACGCAGTTATGACGGCGAGTTCCAAGTCAATTTCACGTCCAACAGTTACATGGGACGAATTAAGATCTTCAATATGTTGGGTTGCTGTACGTTTGAGCAGTTCGACGAGTTGACCGAGTTCTCGCCGATTGATGAGACCGCCAAAGCGATTGTTCTTCTGGCGCACACGCCGGATGAGTGTACGGTCTTCCAGCCGTATAACACCCATAGAAGGCTTTTGGGCGATGTACTTATGGGACTCAAGAAAATCGGTACCGAACTGCGTTTGGTGGAGAACGAGGAGTTCAATGCGATCATGCAGAAAGAGGCGCTTGATCCGAAGAAAGCATCTCTCCTGACGCCGATGTTGGCTTACCAAGACATGGCGAACGGTCAGCCGGCACAAGAGACAGACCGCGACAACACGTACACTTCGCAAGTGTTGCTACGACTTGGTTTCAAGTGGACAGAGTTAGATCGTGAGTATTTCGACAAGTTGCTTACGGCGATCAGCCAACTCGGTTTCTTCGAGGTATAAACGGCTGAAGGGATAAAAAAAATAAAAGCGGGCTTCGCGGTCCGCTTTTATTTTCACTTCACTACCTGTGCATCTTCAAAGCCATCGTTTTTGTCTTTCTCCGGCATGATAAGCAAGAGGATGAGGTAAAGGATCAAGCCCGGGAAGGCAGCGCTGAAGACGCTGAGGGCAGCGTAACAAACACGTACCAAGGTGGGATCAATCTCAAAATACTCGGCGATTCCGCCGCAAACGCCTGCTAACATCTTGTTGGCAGAACGGGTTAATTTTTTGTTTGCCATAAAACTATTTACAATTTAATCATTTACTATTTCTTTATTCACTTCGTTCATACGATCTGCTTCGCCGTATGGGTCATTTATTGATTCATTACAAAAACTGTACCAAAGAGAGGGCGGTCATGGCTTCTACGACAGGGACGGCTCGGACAGCGACGCAAGCATCAGAACGATTGACGATTGGACGATTGACGATTTTCTCATTTTCACATTTTCGCATTTTTTCATTTAGTTCGTCCAATGCCTTTTTTGTTGTGGGAGTGGGTTTGAAGACGCAGCGGAAGATGATTTCGGAGCCATCGGAAATGCCGCCGGCTATACCTCCGGAAATATGATTGATGGCAGAGCCTGGCTGCGTAACACCCTCAAAACCAGTGCCATACTCGAATCCTTTGCAGGCATTGATACTCATGACAGCGAAAGCTAAATGTGCCTGCAACTTGTCAAAGATGGGTTCGCCTGTACCGACAGGGAGACCCGTTATACGGCATTCCACGATTCCGCCGATGGAATCTCCTTCGCGGCGGTAAGAAGCGATCAGTTCATTAAATTTAGCAGGGTCGGTCTCTGCTCCTACTTGGATCAAGCGCGCTTGAATAGAGACTCCTTTTCGAGCCAACTCCTGTTTGGCGATACAGCCGGCGACCACACGCGAAGCCGTTTCCCGTGCGCTGGCTCTTCCGCCGCCACGCCAATCGCGGATTCCGTATTTTAACTCATACACTTTATCGGCGTGTCCGACGCGATACGTGTTTTTCAGCCACTCGTAATCCTCCGGCCGTGCATCTTTGTTGCGAATGAGAAAAGCAATCGGTGTGCCGAGGGTGACGAGATTTACCATTTGTTCATTTACCATTTGTTCATTTATTTGAACATTTGGTAATTCTTCATTTATGACACCACTGAGCCATTCCACTTCGTCGGGTTCGTTCTTCGCACGAGGTGAAACTCCGTTAAGAGTAGCTTCAGATATCGGCAATGGTCTAGGATTAACAGGTAATTCTCCCGTTTTGCACAGGTTATTCGCTCGACCAGCTCTCAACGACAGTTCGTGGCGGATGATGTCCAAATCAATATGCAAACCGGCAGGGACGCCATCCAGCACGCCACCGATAGCAGCTCCGTGCGATTCACCGAAAGAAGTGAAACTCCATTTATCGCCAAAAGTATTCATTGCAAAGTGCAAATTTATTCTAAATCACTACAAAATTCGGTGCAAAATTACTCATTTTTCAGCAAATATGCAAGAAAAATTCAAAAAAATTCAAAAATATTTGGTTATATGAAAAAAAAGTTGTACTTTTGCAGCGATTTTGTATGTACGTGTTCATACGTAGGCGTACAAGACGTGTAAAATAATATATGAAATTAAATAAATTAACAATTAACTAATAGTATTAATTATGAAAAAACTTTTTCTATTTCTCTTCGCTTCTCTGCTGAGCATTTCCATGTTCGCAGACAACGATGGTTCTACGAAAGCAAAAGCTATCCCGTATTTATGGGGTGAAGGAATCCAAGCCACCTCCGAAGCAGGTGTCGGTAAGTGGTACGTAGTTGATCTGTCCGAGAGATTCGATCCGGCAACCGGTAAATCAACTCAAGGTAATGCCGATGCGAATATCGTAGTTTCCAACCCTCTGGATGAGAAGGCAAACGTTGACGTTACCGCTTATGTAGGCGACAACGAGATGAGCCGTCACTTCACCTTGGCTCCGGGTGAGTTCAAAACCATGAACATCGGTGCAGGTTTCCTCGTACGTTCAGGTATCCGCTATGTGTACATGTTCATCGTAATGGACGTTACAGTTACCCAACAAGAAGCTGAAAAGATCCATGTGGTAGTAGAAGACGCTCCGGCTAACTCTACTCCGTTTGTTCCGGTTGATTTCGTCTGGACTAACTTCCCTGCTAAGACCGTAGCAAACGTTATTCCGGCAAACAAAGAGACTTGGGTGAAAATTAAATTCCCTGGAGTAGCTAACGGTTCTACTTATAAGTTCTACGTTGAGAAAGACAATGCGACTCCTATTACCATTAATGCAGGTATTTCGTATGACTGTCCGGCTTCCAGCATTCAGGAGCAATCACAAGAGTTGAAATCTGCAACAACAGAGAAAGTATTGGATGAAGCAAAGTTGTCCATGATGCCGGATAGTATTTATATCCGTATTAAAGCTCCTCAAGCACTTCGCATCTATGCAGAGCAAGTAGCAATTCCTGCTCCGGATCCGGAAGCACAGCCGATCTTTAATATTCTAAACGGAAATGCTGGTCAACCGGCTATCGAGGTATTGCTTTGGGATGAAGACCATCAGGATCGCGTTTATACCCTCGATGCAAATCATCTGGTTTACTCGGTTGATTACGCAACGCTTCAGGCAGAGGAGAACCACTACCGTCAGATCGAGGTAACCAATAACGGTCCCCAAGAAGTAACGATCGTTGGTAAGGCTTCCAAGACGTACTATGATCATAATACCCCTGGATTGGTAGATCCCGATCCGACGAAAGATGGCAATGTATATAGCGTAGCGACGAAGACGGTAACTATCCCTGCCGGTAAGACATATGTAAAGAAGATTGACAAGACCATGCAGAATGTAGTAGGTTCAGCTGCAGGTGATAAGATCTATGCACTTGGTCCTGAGTTCCCGAATGTGACCTTCAAACTGACTCAACAACCGGTAGATTCGGCGTATTGTAAGAATGCTCAGCAATTTGAATGGGGCGTTTGGAATGATCAAGAAGAAAATACCTATAAATGGTATGAGATCGACATTACTGCTGCGAAGAATGCTAAAGCAGATATCATTCTGACGATGGAGACTACTGACGGTAGCGAGGCAAATATCACTGTAGATATGGCAGCAGCTTGTCATGCAGGTGAGCCTTTGCAGAACTACAATGGCAAATCCAAGAGCACGACGAAAACGCTTACCTATTCGCTCTATAAGGACAAACAGAGTAACTATATGTACGCTCGCGTACGCACGGATAAAAATATTAAGGTGAAAGCTGAATTGCTGACCACCAAGACTTGGAATGGTTCCGCATGGTCCGGTGACGGTCAAGCTCCTACTTTGGCCGAGGCTGCTCGTATCGAAGGTAATTTGACCATTGGAAATGGCGAGGTTATCAATGCATTAGGTCTCACTTTAACTTCAATTCCCGCAAGTGATCCTGTACAATATTACACCATTACCATCGAGAACGGCGGTAAGCTGATTATTGGCGATGAAGGTGTCAAGGGTTCTAACGTCGTTGAGCAGATTGTTGTTGAAGAAGGAGGTATGCTGTTGATTTCTCCGAAAGCAACAACGAACAACAAACCGTTCGTTACTGTAAAGAAAGGTCTCTTCCTTGGCAAACAAGAGAACGATGGAGCTGAATTGCAAGAATATCACGAGTACATCGCCCTCCCGATTGAAAACCGTCAAGCCGGCGTAGGTCAAGTACTGCGTTATGTCAACTGGGGTCTCTATGAAGGTTGGGGCAAAGAGTATAATGGTTTCCGCAATACGTTCGAAGGTTATAACGTATTTACCAAAGCAGGTGATGCATCTTATACAAACCCGGCTGCTACATTGGAGGTTTCCTTCAAGGGTCAATTGGTAGCAAACAAGAATGTTCGTTTGGATGCTACTCAATGGGGATGGTTCTCGTTTGGTAACTCTTGGACAGCACCTATTGCATTGGAGGATATTTACGACCAATTCCCAACTGCTACAGATAAAGAGCAAGCCGTACATTTCTATGTAGCAAAGCCGACTGAGTACAATATCTATGGTATTGGAACACTTCCTGATAATACTTATCTCCCTGCTACTAAGGACATTGCAGAAGCACTTAACATTACACAAATCAAACCGATGCAAGGTTTCTTCCTCTACACAGAAGGTGCTTACACTATAAAGCTCGATTATAGCAAAGTTTACAATGCAAACAAAGGCGCAACTTCGCCTGCTCCGAAGCGTAAAGCAAAAGTTGCTGACAACCGCAACAAAGTAGCAGCCGTATTAAGCGATAGCCGCATATGTGACTTCGTTTACATGATTGAGGGCGAAGCAACCAGCGCTCACAAAATGATTGGTAACGGTTTGGCTATCTACGCAGAGGACGGTTTGGCTCAGGTAGCCAACAACAACTTGATTGGTACTACTCTGACAATTCAGACCAACAACAATACCGAGTACACGCTGAGCTTCACATGGTTGAACGGTGAGACCCTCTACCTCTTGGATCTTGTAAACGATGAGGTTATAGAGATGACCGCTGACAAGAAGTACACCTTCACCGCAGAGCCGAACACTACTACAGAGCGTTTCCAAGTTATCGGTCGTAGAATTCCGACCGCTATCGAGAATACAAACGCTATCAATGGTGTTAACAAGGTATTGGAGAACGGTAAGATTGTTATCTTCAAGAATGGTGTAAAATACAACGTTCTGGGTGCACAACTTTAATGGACTAATTTAGTAATCATTAATCATTAAAAGATATGAAAAAGACGTATAATATTCCTGCAACCGAAGTTGTTGCTTTCGTAAGCGGAATGATCATGGAGTCAACAAGTCCTGTAACTCCTACTCAAGATCCTGCTGATCCTAATCATTTCCCTCCAGGAGTTGGTGATGTGATTGGTGGTAACTAATCAAACATAATTACAAGTGATAGTAACTGCACTCAAATGGGTGCAGTTACTATTATACTAACAAAACGCAAGTTATGCGCAAAGGAATCATACTAATTATAATAGGAATATTAGGCTGTACGTACGCATACGGGCAATCGTATTGTCATCTGGTGAAACACATAGGGACGTACTACGAAGACACGATCAAGTCTGCCGGCACGTACTATTTCTCCGCCATGACGTTTGATCTACCGATGGATGTAACATTCACATCGTTGGATCCAAATTGCAGCGAAACTCCCAAAATATGGGCAGACCTCACATGTACACCGGGTATTTACAATGATTCGAAAATTCAGGAATTAGTGAGAGATACCGCTAAATATGGTATCTCAGTTCCCATGTCCATTACATGCAAAACGGACACCGTGGACGGACACTATGTACATCGTCTTAAGTTAGGAAAATCGTATAAGAACAAGTTGAAATTAGTAGGCGTAGATTACAGCGTACCAGCCTATGTGAAGATCATTTTGCCGTGCGGCGGAGTTGCCCATATGGAGCAAGACACCAGCAGCCAAGCATGTATCAATGACGCACGGCGCATTGCACTTCCGGACAGCACACGCATTCTGGCAAACGACTCACTCAGCACATATATCTTCCCCTTCCAAAACTGGTTAGATGAGGCAGATAGCGTAGCGCTTTATTGGGCAGGTCCAGAACCGGCACATATATGGATAAACGGAACCAATTGCGAGTTTGATATTGATGTACAGCACTCATGGGATAATTTCGTCCTCCCTGCCAATGGAGAAGTTCACCTCAACAAAGATTATTTAAACCTTGGGCTTAGAGAAGTACAGGATTCAACAGGTTACCTCTTTGCCAAAGTGTTCAGCCCAGAAGAAGGCAGGTTGGTATCACGTCCCCTGATACCAGAAACGAAAGGTGCCACCATGCTGGACTACGATAGTATTGTACAGGTGTCAAATGGTAAACATACATTCTTCTGTTTCCCTAAAACTTGGACAGACATAGAATGGGTAGCAGATACCCGCAGAGTGGTCAAACTATTCCTGCACACCTCGCCAGAATTGGCTCCTGTTGATAGCTTTTATTTCGACCTACAAGATACAACCATCCGGCGCGTATTGCGGTGGACTCAACCAGAAATGGATATAATACGCACCTACACAAAAGGAGAACTGCTCTTCGTGCGCTTTGAATGTTCCGGAGATTTCAGATTTACGCCCTACCGTCTAACCGAATCTTCCTCTTGTCTCCATACCGCTATTCGTATTCGTTCAGGACACCCTCTTGAATGCGATAAGAATAAATTATTCGGCTTGAAATATGACGAGTGGAAAGATTATCCTATGGAAATCCGTTGGGAAACACCCGTAGCCAATAATATGCAGAACCTATTTTTCTTGGACACCTGCAAACTCACGATCAAACCTACATGGACCCAAACCTCTTACTCCACAAAGATACGCACGGTATATTACAAACAAACCCAGCGTGGAGGAGAGACATGGATCGTAGATAGTGCTACAATAGCAGGGTGGGAGTCACGCGTTACTCCGGAAGGATTCTTCTACATCGAAATGACAGGAACCGGCACGTTAACTATCACGAACGCCAGACCTGTAGACGATCAAGATCCGGACGACGGACTGCCTTTAGATCCGCCGCACGTGGATCCGGATCCCACAACAAGCTTCCAAACAACGCTGCCGGAAATAGAGTGCTCCAAAATACTCTATAACGGACAAATCATCATTTTGCGTGCCGGAAAAGCTTATACAATTACCGGGCAACCCATAAAAATAGACTAAATTCGCATTTTTTAGCGAAAAAATTTGGTCAATTCAAAAAAAAGCAGTACTTTTGCAAGCTTTTTCCGCGCTGCGGAAGAAAACATATCGCGCCTCTGGCGATTGCATTAGACTGATCACTGATCGCTGATCACTGACAGTTCGAATAGTAGTGTATGCCCGATATGTCATTACTAATCCATAAAAAGAAGAATAGAAAATGGATTTAATCAAAGTAGCTGAGCAAGCTTTTGCCGGCGAGAAGAAAGAGTTCCCTGCATTTAAGGCAGGTGATCAGGTAACTGTTGGTTACCGTATTAAAGAGGGTAACAAAGAGCGTGTACAGGAGTTCCGCGGTGATGTCATTTGCATCCATGGTAGCGGCGACAAGAAGCGCTTCACAGTTCGCAAAATGAGCGGCAACGTTGGTGTAGAGCGTATCTTCCCGATGGACAGCCCCTTCATTGAGAGCATTACAGTGAACAAGTACGGTAAAGTACGTCGTTCCAAACTGTATTACCTCCGCGAGCGTACGGGTAAGAAAGCCCGCATCCAAGAAAGACGAGTTAAATAACTCGAAGGGGAACCAAACGGCTCCCCTTTTTTCTAGGCGGAGGAGGACTAGATAGACTAGAACAACTAGAACAACTAGAATTACTAGACAGACTAGGATGACAATAGATGTTTCGATTAGAAAGTCCATATAAGCCCACAGGGGATCAGCCGGAGGCGATAAAGGCTCTGGTGGAAGGCGTGCAAGCCGGCGCAGAAGCGCAGGTGTTGCTTGGTGTGACGGGAAGCGGAAAGACGTTTACCGTCGCGAACGTAATCAAGGAACTGAACCGGCCAACGCTGATCATGAGCCACAACAAGACGCTCGCGGCGCAGTTGTATTCAGAGATGAAGGCGTTCTTTCCGCACAACGCGGTGGAATATTTCGTGAGCTATTACGATTATTATCAACCGGAAGCGTATATCCCGAGTACGGATCTGTATATCGAGAAAGACCTGAGCATCAACGAAGAGATCGACCGATTGAGGCTTTCCGCCGTGGCTGCATTGCTGAGCGGACGGAAGGATGTGATCATCGTCTCGTCGGTCAGTTGTATCTACGGTTTGGGAAGCCCGCAGGACTTCACGCAGAACGTGATTGAACTCAAACGCGGAGAACGAATCCAGATGGACACGCTGCTCAAGCAACTTGTCTCCGCGCAGTACGTGCGCAACGATATTGAATTAGCGCGCGGACGATTCCGCGTGAAAGGCGATACGATTGATATTGCGTTAGCGTACGCAGACTACATCGTGCGGATTGAGTTCTTTGGCAACGAGATAGATGCTATCCTGACGATTGATCCCATTAGCGGACAGGTGATTGAAGAGTTTGAGCACTATAACCTAAGTCCGGCAACGATTTTCCTGACCTCCGCAGAGCGTATCGCTGCCGCGAAGGAACAGATACAAGCGGACTTAGCGAAGCAGATTGAGTATTTCACCGATTTAGGCGAAGATTTATACGCCAAACGTATTGAGGAGCGCGTGAAGTACGACCTCGAGATGCTGGACGAGTTGGGTTATTGTTCGGGTGTGGAGAACTACAGCCGTTATTTCGACGGTCGCGAGGAAGGTACGCCGCCTTATTGTCTGCTCGATTATTTTCCAAAAGACATGCTGCTTGTCATCGACGAGAGCCATGTGACCGTTCCGCAGATACGAGGTATGTACGGCGGCGATAAAGCGCGCAAGGATAACCTTGTGACGTACGGTTTCCGGCTACCGGCAGCAAGGGATAACCGGCCTTTACGTTTTGATGAATTTGAACAGAAAGTGGGCTTAACTCCTGCCCCTTCAGGGGAAGGTCGGGAAGGGGCTTCTACCATATTTGTCTCCGCTACGCCGGATGAGTATGAGTTGAACCGCTCCGAAGGTATCGTGATTGACCAGTTGATTCGCCCGACGGGTCTATTGGATCCGGAGATTGAGGTGCGTCCTACCAAGGATCAGGTGGACGATTTGATGGACGAGATCAAGTTCCGCATCCATCGCAACGAGCGCTGCCTCGTGACGACGTTGACCAAACGCATGGCAGAGGAGTTAGACGAATACCTGCGCAAGTACCGGATCAAGTCGGCGTATATCCACTCGGATATTGACACGATCGAGCGCGTCAAGATCATGGAGGACCTGCGCAAAGGCGAATACGATGTGTTAGTGGGAGTGAACTTGTTGAGAGAGGGTCTTGACCTGCCGGAAGTAAGTCTGGTAGCCATCCTTGACGCAGATAAGAGCGGTTTCTTACGAGACCAGCGCAGTCTCACGCAGACGGTCGGTCGTGCGGCAAGGCATGTACACGGCAAGGCGGTGCTCTACGGTGATAAGATCACACCGGCGATGCAGGCAACGATCAATGAGACGAACCGCCGCAGGGCGATCCAGATGAAGTACAACGAGGAACACGGTATCACGCCGACGCCGATCAAGAAAGAGATCAATACCTCTGCGCTCGCAGGTCTGTACAAAGATCCGGAGGAGGAGAAACGCAAACTAACCGAGTCTATCAAAGCCGGTTGGAAGAATGCCGAATGGCAGAAGATGGACGCAAAGAAGTTGGAAAAAGCGATCGAAGACAAACGCAAAGCCATGCTCGCTGCAGCAAAAGCGACGGACTTTGAGACCGCCGCTTTCCTCCGAGACGAAATGCTCGAGATGCAGAACCGATTGCAAGTAATACAAGGATAAAAGAGACCCTCACGGGTCTTTTTCTCGTCCAAAAACCGCCTACTGACAAAAATTGTTTGTATTTTCCCGTGATTTGACCGAAAATGTTGGTTGCTATGTGCAAAAATTGTTGTAACTTTGCACACCAATATATCATCAACAATCATGCCCATACCATATGTCATATTGATTCTTGTGCTTTTCATCCTGGCAGCGATGGTCACGTATATCGTTTCACGCATCCATAAGCACCAGCAGACGATGCGCATTACCAAACTGGAGGAGAAGATTTCCCAGATGCAGCAACACGAGCAGCTGAAGCATCTCGTTAATCGTACTCAGGATCATCCACAAAAGGATCATGAGCCCCCGGATAACGAAACCGATCCGGAGCGTTTCCTAGCGCAGGTAGTGGAGCTGACCCGCCTCTACATGCCGCAAGGGAATGCCACCGTAGAGACGATTGCGGCCGCCATGGGGATGTCTGTTTCTACCTTCCGCCGGCATCTTATCGCTATCACCGGCCAATCCCCAAAAGTCTTTCTGCTCACCATCCAAATGGACGAAGCCGCCCGGAAACTTCTGGACCGACCGGACGAACTCATCAAGATCATCGCGGACGAATGCGGATTCAGCGAAGTGGGTTCGTTTGCCCGTACGTTCAAACGTGTCTATGGCCTAACCCCCACCGAATACCGGGAACAAGCCGAAAAAACATGGCAACAATCTGAATAAAAACATTTAAATCAATACCATTATGAGAAAAATCTTACTTTTATTTATCGCTGCCATTATGGCGGTTGGTGCTTGGGCACAGACCTGTTATGGCGATTCGATACCAGTGCCGCGCTACCTGACGGACATGAGATTAAATCAGGAAACAGGGACATTCAGGTTTGTAGATATTTTCCAGACCTCTATGGCCATCGATCGTCAGTATTTCGTCTCTGTCTATGCACGCCACCATGATGAATGTCGATTTTCCATTCTGTCGGGCTCTCGTGCTTATGGCTATGGGCTGGATCCTAATGGTTGGGATGGGTTTTGTATATGGAGCCTTCATGCAATAAGCAGTAATGCAACCATTTGGGCAGAAGATAGTTACGGCGGAGTGCAAACAGTTGATTTAACTCAACAAATCAATAGAGCCCTTGAAAAGGGATGCCTGGAGATCATTATTTTTGTAAATCCGAAATACGTCACCAGGGATGAAATAAGTGGCGTTACTACCTATAATAGTTATTATTACCCGGATGAACCAACTACTTTAGTTTCAGGTGGAGCACATGCCTATAACTACTACCTGATTAATTATTATGAGTGTGACCTTCCGAAGGTGAAGACCTTCGAACTTACCTCTCCGGCGAGCACTGTTAGATACGGTGAGGATATCGAGCTGAACTGTGCCGTACAGGCAGCGGGACAGGCACGGGTCGTTTTCTCGGAGTCCGACCAGCCGGACGGCAATCAGCGTGTGATCTATGATTATACTTTGAGTGCAAGCGAGGCGGCAGCAGGCAAGGTCGTGACCTACCATAAGTCCTTCATCGACGATGACATGCCCGCTACGCGGTATTATCATGTGGCATTATGGCTCCCGGACGGCAAAGCAGGAGAGCAATCCACGTCGCTTAACTTCCAATATCCGCTGACGATCAACAGCGGCACACAGGCTTACTACAGCCCGGGTGAACAGATCACTGTGCCCAAAAGCGACTGCGGAGCGTATAGCGTGCGCACGGTCAATAATGTACCCGTGCAGCTCGAGGATCTGGGCGCGAGCTATCGGCTCACGATGCCGGCTTGCGCCGTTTGGCTCAACGAGAAACCTACGCAATACACCGTGCAGTTCCGCGATTATGACAATACCGTTCTTAAAACAGAGAAAGTAGCCTGCGGCAACGATGCTACACCTCCTACTCCTCCTACCCACACAGGCATGACTTTCACCGGATGGGATAAACCCTATACCAATATCCGAGCCAACCAAGTGATTCGGGCGCGGTATAAATACGAAGGCATAGAAGCGGAGTTGACATGCACAAGTACCATCGCCAAGCAAGGAGAAAATATCACTTTCAATGTAAGAGTCAAGACACCGACTTCCATCGCTACTCGCGCTTACCTCGATGCTGCTTGGATGGATGACGAGACCGATGAAGTAAACTTTGGCAGTGCCGTTTCTACAGTTGATTTTTCAAAAGAAGAAGCTGCAGCAGGTACTACCAAGTCTCTCGATGTAACAGTATTGCATACCGGAGTGAATAATTACGGTCACCGTGCGCGCTATTTCCGCCTGCGTATTCGCTTTAGCGGTTCAACTCAGGATTATTATTTCAACATCGCCCGCATAGATACCTATTATCCGGTTGTTATCAGTGGTGATATCGTAGCCCTATCCGACCTCGCTAACGGAACAACTATGACGGCTGGTAATGGAGAAACGCTCTATTCACGTCCGCAAGACACCATCCGTGCTGTGTCAGAGGTGACTGCTTGCAGCCTGAAATTCCAGTGGCATAGTATATCTCAAGACGTGGATGCCGGTGACTACTGGGTTGTCATGCCGGCAGGAAGCGGTGAGGAATTGCTCACTATCGCCCGAGAGAAACATCATGTATCGTTCTATCTGGCAGGAAAGCAGGTTTATAATCCGGGCGAGTATGAGCCGCAGGAGATCACTTGCGGAGAAGCCGCTACCCCGCCGGATGTCATCGCCGAAGTGCCCGAAGGCAAACTCTTCCGCGGATGGAAAGCACGCGGAGAATATGCCGACGATGCCTATAACTACGTCACCGAAGATATGATCTTCGACGCCGTGCTCGAGGATAACCCCGAAGGCATCGAGCAGATACCTGTGCCGCAGGACAATGCCCGCAAATATATAATCAACGGTCAGATCTACATCGCCCTACCCGACGGCAAGGTCTTTGACCTAAGAGGTCTGAGAGTAAGATAACAACTTTAAAACAATATCATTATGAAAAAATTTATCCTTAAGATTAATCGTGCCCTTGCGGCTAAGAAAAAAATCTATCTATTATTCGCAGCCATCTGTTGCGCGACCATGGTCAATGCCACTGAAGGTGCCCTGCCCGGCAGATTCACCATTAACAAGAATGGTGACCAAGTGCAATTTGCGCAAGGGAATTTACAGTACCAGCCATCTACCGGTAAGTGGCGCTTCGCTCCTAATCAGTACACCGTTCTTCTTGCAGAGAATGAAAATATTCTCAACCCAGAATACACAGGCTGGTTAGATTTATTTGCATGGGGAACAGGTAATAATCCTATGAAATTGAGTTTTAATGCCGCGGATTATGCAATCTTTACCGATTGGGGGAGCAATCCTATTGAAAACGGAGGCAACACGCCGAATGAATGGAGAACTCTTAGCAAGGAAGAATGGGACAAATTATTCGATTGGGACGGAATGGCTATGGCCAATGTATGCGGAATGGATGGATATATCTATTTGCCGGATAATTGGGAGTTGCCAAGTGATTTGACATTCGTAACAGCAAGGGATGCAGAGGATTTTTCTGCTAACACATATAATCCCACTGAATGGGCGAAAATGGAAGCAGCCGGAGCATTATTCTTGCCTGTATGTGGGTATGGCCGGTATGAGACTTATTGGGATGAACTAAGATTTTGGGTAGCGACTCTTAGTATGGGATATTGGACATGCGATTCATATTCCAAAACTGAAGCATATGTTTTGAAACAAAAAGATGTACGTAATTTAACAATGGAATGGAGTCGTAGTGCTTTCTTCGGTGTCCGTTTGGTGCGCGATATCAATACAGAAGGGATAGAGCAGCCTTCCTCTGACTCCTCCCTGAAGGGAAGAGCCAATAAGGTCATCAAAGACGGTGTACTTTATATCGAGCGCAACGGCAAGACCTATAACGCACAAGGTACGGAGGTGAAGTAAAGTACAAAGGAACAAAGTACAATGTACAAAACAAACAAGCGGGTGCTCAATGAGTTGCCCGCTTGTTATGCAATTGAAGTTTTTTCGTACCTTTTAGCGCCACTTTCGTGGGCCCGCAGCGGGTTTTTCGGGTTATCGATAAAAAGTCAATTCCTATTAACTACGTTCTGAAAACCTTCCAAACAGCGTATATCGAGCGTATCTCGAGCGTCTATTAGGGGAATGTCGGATGATTAGTACTCCGCGAGGATAGTAGCCGAATAGGGTTCGATGATGACTTTGCCGCCATTGATTTGACCAAAACCGGACACATCGGCTTTGCCGTCATGCGCCAGCACGGTATATTCCGCCTCGGGCACTTCGGCTTCGATTTTCTCTGCTCCACCGTTAAGAAGGACGATCAGCGTTTTCGCCGTGTCGATACCATCGAGGTTCTTGACAGCATAGATAATTAGGTGGTCATCATCGGTATCCATGAACTCCACATGCCCTTGTACCAACTCAGCTGTGCCGAGACGGAAACCCTTGTGCGCACGACGAATAGCAATCATCTGGCGGTAGTATTCAAACAGGTCATTGTATCGGGCCTTATTCTCCCACAGAATGATATTGATGCTGTCCGGGCTCTGGTAACTGTTGTCAATACCTTTTTTCGTACGGTATAGTTCTTCGCCGCCATAGAGGAAGGTCATTCCTTGCGACACCAGAACCGCCGTTTGCGCAAGCTTGTTCATGCGGATTTTGGTCTCTTCGGTTTCGCCGATAGCCGACACATCGATACGGTCACGAAGACAGTAGTTATCATGGCAAGTGATATACGACACATGCTGCATCGGTTCTCCACTCCACTCCGGGCACGCGATCAGACCGCGCATAACATCCTTGGCAGACGACGGATTGCCGGACGCGAAGCCGCGTTCGTGGTCAAAGGGCGAGCCGATAAGCGCATTGCGGATATCATCGCTGAACGCTCCCACTCGCGGCATTTTATAGGTCCATTGTTTCATAGCGAGCGAGTCATACGGATAAGCCGGAGACATAGCTGCCCATCCTTCGCCATAAGTAAGAATCGTCGGGTCAATCTTGTCCAACGCCGCACGGATCTGACACATGGTCTCTTGGTCATGGATGCCCATGAGGTCAAACCGGAAACCGTCAATATGGTACTCGCGCGCCCAGTAACAAACGGACTCGACCATGAAGCGGCGGTACATCTCATGGTCGGACGCGGTCTCGTTGCCACAACCCGAACCGTTGGCGTAGGAGCCGTCGGGGTTGAGGCGGTAGAAATACTTAGGAACGACGCGTCCCAAGGCGCATCCCATGACATCGTAGGTGTGGTTATAGACCACATCCATGATCACGCGGATACCTGCTTTATGGAGCGACTGGATCATCTGCTTGGTCTCGCGAATACGGCATGCCGGATCAAACGGATTAGTCGAATAACCGCCGTCCGGCGCATTATAGTTCACAGGATCATAGCCCCAATTGTATTTATTCTGATCCAGAGCTGTCTCGTCAATGGAGCCATAATCGAAGAAGGGCAGAATCTGAAGGTGCGTAATACCCAATTCCTGAAGATGTTTGATAGCCGGCTCCTCGGTCATGCCGATAAACTTACCCTTGTGCTCAACGCCCGAATTAGGCGACATGGTGTAGTCGCGCAGATGGGTCTCATAGACCACTATATCGGTCATATCCGGCATAGCAGGACGAATGTCTTGCGCCCAACCCTCCGGGTTCGTGGTGTTCATGTCTATGATCGCTGCTTTCTGACCGTTAATAGAGAGTGCCTTGGCGAAGATACCCGGGGATTCGGGTGCCCATTCGCCGTTCTGGAACGAACGGACGGTATAGAAATGACCTGCCAGATCGCCTTTGAAGGTTGCTGTCCAGAAATCGGATTCTCCTTTCTTAAGAGGAAGTACTTGCAAAGATTGTTCATCGTCGCTTTGGGCGTAAATAATTACTTGCATCTCTTCCGCTGCGTTAGACCAGAAGGTGAACTGCGTTTTCGAGGGAGTGTAGAGACACTCGTCTTCGAGTTTCGGTTGCTTGCTCGTGCAAGCCAACAATGCTACTGAAAGCATAAGCAAAAAAATGTTTTTCATAGGATTATAGTATTGATAAATGTTCCTATCTGATATACAATAAAGGATATCAACCAAGCCAAAGCCAAGCTGTGGAAAACAGTGAACCAAGCCCATCCTTTTCCTGCCTCTCTGCGCAAAGTAGCGATCGTAGCTACGCATGGGAAATAGAGCAGAACAAAGAGCATGAATGAGAAAGCGGTAAGCGGAGTGAATCCCGCTGCGCTGATATCTCCACCATATAAAATCGCCAAGGTTGAGACGATGGCCTCTTTCGCCGGCAGACCCGTTAAGAGACAGACGGACATCTTCCAATCCATGCCCAAAGGAGCCAAAGCAGGGGAAACGAACTGACCGATGGAGGCTAAGTACGAGTGCTCCAAGTCAGATAGATCCTGCGAGGGGAAATACTCCAGCGCCCAAATGATTATAGACGCCCACAGAATGACCGTACAGATCTTCTGCAAGTAATCCGCCACACGCTCCCATATATGCGCCGCTGTATTACGCGCTTTAGGCAGACGGAACTCCGGCAATTCGTTGACCGTATCGTCCGCGTCCTGCCTGAACCAACGCGTACGCTTCATGATTACCGCAAAGAGCACGGAGAGGCAAATTCCAATCGCATAGAGCGAAATCATCACCAGTGCTTTATAGCGCTCAAAGAACGTATCGACAAACAGCATATAAACCGGCAGCCTTGCCGAGCAGGACATGAACGGAACCATGAGCATGGTCAGCACACGGTCCTTGGGGTTCTGTATCTCCCGTGCCGCCATGATAGCCGGTACATTGCAACCGAACCCCATCAGCATTGGGATGAAACTACGTCCGTGAAGCCCCACACGGTGCATGATCGTATCCATGATAAACGCCTCACGCGCCATATATCCGGAATCCTCCATCAAAGAGATAAAAAAGAACAAGATGATGATATTCGGCAGAAACGCCAAAACCGCTCCTACTCCCGCCAACACGCCATCTATGAGCAAACTGGACCACCAACTGGGTGCTACCAATCCGCTAAACCATTCACCCAATAAGCCCACCCCTCTCTCAATCCAATCTTGCGGATAAGCGCCGAGCGTGAACGTACACCAGAAAACGAAATAGAGAATCGCCATCATAATGGGGAAACCGAGCCAAGGGTTCGTCAACACTTTATCGATACGCTCCAATCGGGTCTGATGTGCATCGTTCTTCGCGTGCGTGAGCGTCTCCGTTAAGATACCATGTACATACGCGCGATAAGTGTCTTCGTCCTCCTGGTCGCGTAAGTGATAAATAGGGTGTGCTTGAGAGCCTGTTCGGGCAACTGCCTCCAGCAAGATTGCCATACAATTCTCCAACCCATAACTCTTTCTTACCGACACGCGACAAGTAGGCACACCGATCAGTTGCTCCAGTTTGGGAATATCCAAGGAGTGATTGGTTTGGAGCAATAGATCATACCGACCGATAGCCAGTACTATTTTCTCCTGCTCATCAATAATATGAGGCGTGAGCATCAGGGACTCCTCCAGACGAGTCGAGTCCACTACTTGCAACACCACATCATACTGATGATCATGCAACTCGTCGGGGTGATGCACCTCGACGAATTTCAACCTCTCATCGCCTTTATCAGCCAGCGACTGGAGTGCCTGAGTTAATGCACTCTTACCGCTCTGAGCGAGACCTATAACCGCTATTTTTTTCATTCCTTCCATGCTTCAATTTTGCACTTGCAAAATTACTGCTTTTTGAGGAAATACACAATCCCTAATTATAGGGATTTTAAGGTTTGGCACAGCCAACGATAGCAGCGCTCGGTACTCGGGATGGACAGTCTCTCTTGCGGTGAATGCACGCCGTACATCTGCGGACCGATAGAGACCATATCCAGATACGGATACTTCTCCAAGAAGAGTCCGCACTCCAAGCCAGCATGAATCGCCAGCACTTTGGGTTCTGCCTTGTAGAGATCGATATACGCTTTCTTTACGGTCTCCAAGAGCGGCGAATGGGGGTTAGGCGCCCAACCCGGGTAGCCGTCCCCATGTGTCACTTCATCACAAGCCATCGCAAGCGCTTGCTCCACCGCCCATTTCAAGTGATGCTTGCTTGCCTCCTTGGATGAGCGTTGGGAGGTATTGATTTCGATATATCCCTCTTTCATCTTGATGGAGGCGAGGTTGGTAGAGGTTTCTACGAGTCCGGGCATGTCTTGCGACATAGCGATCATGCCGTGCGGACACTCGCAGAGCGCCATGATGAGCCGATAGGCTTTTTCGGACGGGATAACAGAATCCGGCAGGTCAGTGGTCTCCAAATCCAGACGCATATCTTTCTCTACCTCTCCGAAGACATTCTCCATCTGCGCTACGTAGTGATTCCACTCCACGCGGATCTGCTCCTTATAGGACATCGGAATAATTATTGTTGCCTCCGCTTCACGGGCAATCGCGTTGCGGAGGTTGCCTCCTTGAATAGAAGCCAATTGTATCTCTGTTTGCGGCCAGATACGCGCCAAGAACCATACAATGAGTTGGTTCGCATTTGCACGCCCTTTATTGATATCATCGCCCGAGTGGCCACCGAGCAATCCGCTGACGGAGAGACGGATTGCTATTGAAGATTGAAGATTGGAGATTGGAGATTTCTCATAGTGTATTTTCGCTAAGGTATCGATTCCACCGGCACAACCGATGAAGATCTGACCATCGTCCTCTGAATCGAGATTAATGAGCCGTTTGCCTTTCAGCATACCGTCTTGCAGTTTCTCGGCGCCCGTCAGACCCGTCTCTTCATCCACCGTAAAGAGACATTCGATAGCAGGATGCGCCAAGTCTTTATCCGTGATTGCCGCTAATGCCATCGCAATACCGATTCCATTGTCCGCTCCGAGCGTTGTACCCTTCGCTTTGAGCCATTCGCCGTCCACGTAGGTCTCAATAGGGTCGTTCAGAAAATCATGCGTCACATTACCGTCTTTCTCAGCTACCATATCCATATGCGCCTGAAGGATGATTCCCTCATGGTCCTCATAACCCGGGGTAGCCGGTACACGCATGATCACATTCATCGCTTCATCAGCCACACATTCGATACCATGTGTAGCCGCAAAAGACTGTAACCACTGACTGATTTTCTCTTCATGTTTAGAAGGACGAGGTACTTTGCAAATCTCTGCAAAGATATCAAAAACTGCTTTCGGTTCCATCATAATTTCAAAATTTTGCGCAAAGATACAAAAAATAATTGAAAATTGAAAATTGAAAATTGAAAATTTGCGTATTTCATATTTTTTTTGTAATTTTGCGCCATAAAAACTATATCTACCATGCGAAAAAGTATCTTTTTACTCTTCATGGCAGCCCTCATGGGCGCATGTATGCGTCAACCGGTCCATGTTTCCGACTGTACTACCGAAGCTATTCCCGTTGATGCATCTTCAGACTGCTTGCAGGACACCGTTTATCTGGCTCAATTAGCTCCGGTCAAAGCGGATTTGGAGCGCGAGATGAACGTGCAGATTGGGTATGCAGCGCAAGATATGTGGGTGGGAGAACCCGAATGTCCAATGCTCAACTGGGCAAGCGATGCGTTATGGGAAGCCGCCAAACGCGCTTATCCGGGTCATGTGGATATAGCGATTGTTAATATGGGCGGAATGCGTTGTAACTGGCAGGCAGGACCTATTACCCGCGGTTGTGTCTTTGAGCTTATGCCATTCGATAACCGGCTTGTGGTTCTCACCCTTCAGGGCACCGACATTATTGAATTATGCGAATCGTTTGCGCGTTATGGAGGACAAGGCGTAGCCGGTATGCGCGTGAAGACCGTTGACAGTCAATTGGCGGACGTGACGATAGGCGGCAAAGATGTGAACCCTACGGCGCTTTATACGGTTGCTACCAGCGACTACCTCTCCGGAGGAGCCGACCATATGGAAGCGCTGACGAAATATGTGGATTATTGGAAGAGCGATCTGCTGATCCGCGATTTGTACTTAGAGGCGGTTCGTGAGCAGGACACCATCCGTGCTACTGTGGACGGACGTATGACCATGTATCCATAACGGCACATTGTGCTCCACATGCCCGATAGGAGCGTTGAAAAGAACGGGGTAGTCGTAATCCACGACTGCCTCTTTTATTGTCTCGTAGACCGTCTGTTGCATAAGGGGATCGTCCTCGCAATCGCTGAACTGTCCGACGATCAGACCACTCAGATTCGCCAAGACTCCGCTCATTCGTAAGTTACGGATCATCCGGTCTATATGGTAATGCCGCTCAGCGATGTCTTCGATGAGGAGGATAGGAGAAACCTCTCTCCAACTCTCCCCTGAGGGGATCGCGTAAGGTGTGCCTTGCAAGCCGTAGAGCACGGAGAGGTTTCCGCCGATAAGCAAGCCTTCCGCTTGTCCGTCGCGATTGAGCGGATGGCGCTCAAAACGGTATGTTAAGTCCTCGCCGGAGAGGGTCTTGCGTAGCGCAAGGATGGGTTCGCTATCCTCCGGCAGAGTAGCTATATGCTTACACATGATACCATGAACAGAGGGCTGATGGCAGATTGCAGAAAGTTGATGCAAGGCGGTGATGTCACTAAACCCGATGATCGGTTTCGTGATCCGAGGTACACGGTCAATGATTCGTTGTAATCCGTATCCACCTCGCGCACAAAGAATGAGATCCACCTCCGGATTGGTCAACGCCGCGATAATATCCGCCAAACGGTCCTCATCTTTTCCCGCGAACCTTCCCCATTTATCGCGCGCGTGCGCGCCCTCGCTCACTATATATCCCCACGCGCGCAAGCGCGAAGAAGCACCTTCGATGAAGGAAGGGTCTATAGCTCCTGAAGGAGAGATGATACAAATGTGCTTCATTTTGAAAGGGCGGGATTAGGAATAGACTTTGTATTCAATCCAGTTGACGAAGCGTTTTGGGAGAAGGCGCTCCAAGAAACATAAGACGCGGTAACCGAAACCGCCCACATACTGCGGACGAGGACTGAGGCAAGTAGCTATATGATAGAAGAGCTTCGCCATCTGAAGGGGTTGCATACCTGCCCGTTCGTCGCGCTCCATCGCCGAGACAGCTTTCTTGGCAGCGGTGTAGATCTGTTCGCCTGCAGCAGACTTATGTCTGGCGTCCGTAAAACTGGTACTTACATCGCCCGGCATCATAACTGAAACTGAGATGCCGAAGGGTCGTAACTCGTTTGCCAAGGAAAGAGCAAGGGCATTGATAGCCGCCTTCGAAGCGGAGTAGAAAGACTGAAAAGGAACCGCAAGGATGGCTGCGACCGAAGAGGTGTAGATGATCCGTCCGGAACGCTGTTTGCGGAGTTGCGGCAAGACAGCTTGGGTGAAACGGACGGCTCCTAAGAAGTTGACATCCATCTGATGCTCCACTTCCTCCATCTCGGTGAACTCTACTGCGCCAGAAATACCGAAACCGGCGTTGGAAATGACTACGTCGATGTGATCCGTTTGCTTGAGTACTTCTTCCATCGCCGTGCGGCAACTCTCCTCGGAACAGACATCACAGGTCACATGAATGATTTCCCCCGATGGTACATTGTTCTTCTGTACATCTGCTCCGTGTCGGCTGAGTTCAAAAACACGCCAGCCCCGCTCTGCGAAGAGCGAGGCTGTGGCTTTTCCTATACCGCTACTACCACCGGTGATTACAAGCGTTTTCATAATCACATCTGCGGGGCACCCTCACGAAGTACACGTGCGATGATCTCCACCGCCTCGTCAATAATCGGCTCAGTATGTGTAGCCATGAGCGTCGTGCGGAGGAGACATTCTCCCTCCACGCAAGCAGGTGCAATCACGGGGTTGACATACACGCCTTCATCGAACATCTTCTTGCCGAAGAAGAGGGTATCGAGCGTCTTATAGGTGAAGATAGGTACGATAGGCGTCGGTGCTTCAATGATCTTCACTCCGTTCGCCAAGAGCGATTTCTGGAAATACTTCGCGATGTTCATCAGACGAGTCGGTCTCTCGGGATCCAGAATCAACTGATGCAAAGCCTCCAAAGCGGTAGCTGCCGAGCAGGGTGTGATCGAAGCGGAGAAGATGAACGGACGGCTCACATGGCGTAACCAATCGGCTACGCGGTGCGAGGTGAGCATACATCCTCCGATGGAGGCTAAGGACTTGGAGAAAGTCAGCATCGTGATATCCACTTTGTCGGTGAGCCCGAAATGCGCCGCCGTGCCGCGACCACCGGGTCCGAGTACACCGAAACCATGTGCATCGTCCACCATCACACGTGCTCCGTATTTCTCTGCGAGCGCGCAGATCTCCGGCAGTTTGCAGATGTCTCCGCGCATAGAGAAGACACCATCTGTGATGATTAACTTACCGGCATTCTCCGGGATGGATTTGAGTTGGCGCTCGAGGTCCAACATATCCGAGTGACGATAGCGGAGGACTTTGGCGTAACTGAGACGGCAAGCGTCGTAGATAGAGGCGTGGTTCTCTCGGTCGTTGAGGATATAATCGTCCTTCCCGCAGATAGCAGAGATGATAGCGAGGTTGGTTTGGAAGCCCGTAGAGCATGTCATACACTCCTCGTAGCCTGTGAACTCCGCAATCTCCTTCTCGAGTTGCAAGTGCAGATCCAGCGTGCCATTCAAGAAACGACTGCCGCTTACACCTGAACCATATTTATCCAGTGCCTCATGTCCGGCTTTGATAACCGCCTCGTTCTCTGTGAAGCCGAGGTAGTTATTGGAGCCCAGCATGATCACACGGTGGTTCTCCATCTGGACAACAGGTGCCTGACGGCTCTCCAACTCGTGGAAATAAGGATAGATGCCTAATTTGCGAACCTGCTTGAGGGTCTCAAAATGGTCACATTTTTCAAATAGATCCATTGAAAATAAATTTCAAATTTCAAATTTCAAATTTCAAATGCTTTTAAAGGACATTGAGTTCTTTTAAAATCGCGGTAGTTTTGCGGACAGCAGCTTCGGACTCGTGCAGTTTAGCACGCTCCTCTTCGCTGATGTTCAGTTCAAGGATTTTCTCGATACCGTTCTTACCGATGATACAAGGTACACCGATGGTAATATCCTTCATGCCATACTCTCCTTCGAGGGCAGCGGAGCACGGGATCATCTTTTTCTGGTCCTTGATGATTGCCTCAGCTACGGAAGCAGCAGCAGCTCCCGGCGCCATCCAAGCGGAAGTACCGAGGAGTCCTGTGAGTGTAGCACCGCCAACCATCGTCGATTTAACGACGTTCTCCAGTTCTTCAGCACTCAGGAACTCGGATACGTTGATACCTTTATAGGTAGTGTAGCTGGTCAGAGGAATCATGGTTGTGTCGCCGTGACCACCGATGACGAAGCCGTCCACATCGTTGGCGTTGCACTTGAGCGCCTGGCTGAGGAAGTATTTGAGACGTGCGCTGTCCAATGCACCACCCATACCGATGACACGGTTACGCGGCAGGCCGAGCGCGTGTAGCGTCAGATAAGCCATGGTATCCATCGGGTTGGAAACAACAACGAGGATAGCGTTCGGGCTATATTTGAGGACCTGATCGCAAACAGATTTCACGATACCGGCGTTCACACCGATGAGCTCCTCACGGGTCATACCGGGTTTACGGGGCAGACCGGAAGTGATGATCACTACATCCGAACCGCTGGTCTTGCTGTAATCATTCGTCACACCCTCCACAACGGTATCAAAACCCATCAACTGAGCCGTTTGCATGATATCCATGGCTTTACCCTCAGCAAAACCCTCCTTGATATCAATGAGACATACTTCGTTGGCTACCTCATTTACCGCCAACACATTTGCGCACGTTGCTCCAACGTTTCCTGCGCCAACAACAGTTACTTTAGACATAATTTATATAGATTTAAATGATTTATTCAAAATAGCGTGCAAAGATACAACAAATTTTGTATATATACAAATATATTAAGAATAAAAGTGCATTTTTTTCGCTTTTTTTAAAAAAAGTTGAATTTTTGGAGGGTATAAAATTTGGAAATACGGAAAAAAAGTATTACCTTTGCAGCGAAATTACGATGTGTGTCAGTCTGCCGGTTTTTCTGAGCTATTTCTCGGCTTGTGGTAGTACTGAGGTCGTAAGAATCTCCCATTGAGCATCCATTGAGCATCCATTCAGCATCCATTGAGCATCCATTGCGAACAGGCGGAAATCAGGTGGATATGGAGAGAGAGGCGGCATTTCCAATCCGCCATGCATGGCTGATACAAAAAGGGGAAATGGCGGATACAAAAAGAAATCCCCCACTCTGCGAGGAGAGCGAGGGATGAGAGTTGGCATACATGCCAAGAGCGAAACGTTATTTGACATCTACTACGAGGCGGAGTGACATACCGACAGCCTTCAAGCGCGTAGATTGCAGCCAAATCTCACTATCGCTACCATAAAAATTGTATGCCCATGCCTCATTTGCCCCTGTCTCACTCAACGGTGTAGCAGACCAGTAAGCACAATCTTCATTAACATTTCCCGGGCTTCCCTCCCAAGCAGAGCCCGCAGCAGGCAGAAAGACCGCGCCTGCTTGTTCCATCACAGTCCAAGCGTAGCCATCTCGGATAATGAAGGAGAAGTTGTCTTTGTTCTTGTTCCAATATCCATCTTCTTCGGGTTTATATATTAGACCCTTTCCCGCATTGTCAAACTTTTCATTGGACCAGTTATCAGGGAGAAGGATGACACCATTTACCCCATTGATTTTTCCTGTAGTAAATAAGCTATCCGCGTCTTTACGTTCGCAAAAGAGATAGTGCCACTCTTCGGCTGTGAGCACACGCCAAGTGGTTTTGCCTTTATTGCCGTTCTCAATCGCGCTGTTTTTCCAATCCACAAAAGTATTCGGATAATCCCCTTTGATAGCATTCCAAGTAAAGTGCTCGATACGCACAGAAAGAGCTGATCCGATTGTATCCCACTGATGATCTGCGAAATACCAATTCGGTTCATTAGGATAAGGGTTGGTTTTTGCCTGCAAGTTTCCATTTGAGAAATAGACTTTGGTGTCCAGTCCGACGGAGAAGATACCTGCGATGGCTCCTTGAGGCGGAGTCATTACCGGATCGTTGCCACTACAAGCGACAAAAGAGAGGGTGAAAGCTACGAGAGCAAAGTAAATGAGTTTTTTCATAATTGTTTATATTTGGATGATTTTATTTCCGGGTGCAAAGGTACAACATTTTTATGGAATATGCAAATAAAAAAGCAAAAAAAGAATTATGGACGAAAGAAAAAGCATAACAGGTCCAAAATGTCAAACGAATCATGCAAAAATGCATATTTTTTTTGAGAGGAAATATTTCGAGGGCACCGACACGCTGCGCGTCCCACCTCGAAATAAAAGAGGCGTAATTCCGAAAAATCAAAAAGGTCTCCGACCTAATTCATTTGCCACTTTGAACCTATTTATGCGAGCATAACAGGTCCAAAATGTCAAACGAATCATGCAAAAATGCATATTTTTTTGATTTTTCTCACGAAATATTTGCGTATGTCAAAAAAAAGCAGTAATTTTGCACGCTTTTTTCGCGTTATGCGAGAGAGACTAGATATACTAGAAGGCCTAGATATACTAGAGAACTATTATTAACAAAATTAAAATTAACAATTTACTACAATGGTAAATCATTACGAAACAGCCTT
This sequence comes from uncultured Bacteroidales bacterium, assembly GCA_946406195.1. Taxonomy (GTDB): domain Bacteria; phylum Bacteroidota; class Bacteroidia; order Bacteroidales; family Paludibacteraceae; genus Colicola. The sequence continues at coordinate 98 of CAMJJT010000020.1, read as the reverse complement.
CGTGTTGACTCCCGTTTTGTCTGAGCCGCAGACAAAGGAGGCTGTAGAAAAATTCGAGAATCTTCTCACGTCGAATGGCGGTACCATTCTGAACCGTG
>CAMJJT010000019.1 GCA_946406195.1 uncultured Bacteroidales bacterium | reverse complement strand
GTCAATACCTACGCCGAGATGCAACAGGAAGAGGCGAACGTCCGCAAGTACACCGGCATGACCGAGGAGGAAGTGAACCATCTGAACGACGCCTTCAAGAAGATGGACACCCGCACCAGCCGCGAGGAACTGAACAAACTCGCCCAGGAAGCCGGCCGCCTCGGTCTGCAATCCGAGGAGGATGTGCTGGGCTTCGTCCGGGCAGCCGATAAGATCAACGTCGCCCTCGATGACCTTGGTGATGGTGCCACGCTGACACTCTCGAAGCTGACGGATATCTTCGGCGATAAGCAAGCCCTCGGTACCGAGCGCAGTCTGTTGGCTGTCGGTTCGGTCATCAATGAGCTGTCGCAGAACTCCACTGCTGCAGCACCTTATCTGGCGGAGTTCGCCCAGCGTCTTGCCGGTGTCGGTGCTCAGGCTCACATGACTATTCCGGAGATCATGGGCTTCGGTGCGGTCCTCGACTCGCAAGGTCAGAAGTTAGAGATGTCCTCGACCGCGCTGTCCAAGGTCATCATGAACCTCTTTAAGGACCCGGCGAAGATAGCCAAGGCTACCGGTCTCGCCGTAGAGGAGTTCTCGGATACATGCAAGCGATCGACGAACGAAGGTTTGCTTATGCTCCTCGACCGCTTGCACGAACTGGGCGGTATCGATGCCCTGGCACCGGTGTTTGCTGATATGGGTGAGAACGGTGCACGTGCTTCTGCTGTCCTCGCTGCCCTTGCCGGCAATGTGGATATGGTGCGCCAGCAGCAGGAAGCTGCCAATGTCGCCTTCAACGAGGCAGTCTCTATCGATAAGGAGTTCAATGTCCAGAACACCACCGTCCAAGCCGGTCTGGAGAAAGCGCGCAAGGGCTTCACCGAGATGGCGGTCACGCTCGGCAAGGAACTCATGCCTATCGTCTCCAAGGTGATATCCTCCACCTCCATGACCATGCGAGTGATGCTCAAGGTCATTCAGTTCGTCAAGGAGTACAAGGGATATATCATAGCGTTAACAGCCTCCATCGTGGCATATTACGTAGTTATGAAAGCGCAGGACGCTTGGAACGCTTTCGTTAGTGGTTGCAAGCGCGCTATCACTGCCGTCAAGTCGTTCAATGCGGCGTTGCTCTCTAATCCTTATGCTGCGATTGGTGCTCTGATCCTTGGTATTGGCATCGCCTTGGTTACGTTTATCAAGCGTCAACGGGAAGCCGCCAAGGCTGCTGATGAGCACCGCAAGGCACTCGAACGCCAACAGGAGGTAGAACGTAAGACCGCGTCTGCAGTGGGTGAGGTGGTGAGCAAGTACCAGCTCATGAAGCAAGAGTGGGAGCGTCTGACTACCGCACAGCAGAAGCGTGAGTGGCTGGAGAAGAACCGCGATGCCTTTGAGCAGTTGGGTTTGAACATCACCAATGCCGTCGAAGCCGATAAAGCGTTTATTGAAACTTCAGATCAAGTCATCGCCGCCCTCAAGGCTCGTGCCAAGGCGAACGCCCTGCAGGACCTTTATGAGGTGAAACAGAGAGAAGCCTATGAAAAAGCTGTAGAGGTGGCTCAATCGCGTCAGCATCAGGATGTCACAGCGGGAACGTATATTGCTACCGATGATAGTTCTGAAAGTATGCAGAGAATGCGGGAGATGGGGCTTACAGGCAAAGAGGATGCAACAATTCATAAGGTGTACCAAGGCGCATTGGGCTATCAAACTAAGTTTGCTTTGACCGAGCAAGGAGCGCAGAAAGTAAATGCTTACTATGCAAAGAAAGCACAGGAGGACGCGCAGGCTCTAACCGAGGAATATACAGCAGAGGTTGATAGAATATACGGAGACATGTTTAATGCTGCACTTAGAGAGGTATCTGAAGCCGAAGCGGCTACCGGCGGTCTGGTGGGCGATAAGCCTTCCGGAACTGTTACCGGCGGCGGGACGACTCCTGTGCCTGGTACTCCGGATGAGAAGGAACTGAAAAAGCAACTGGACGCAAAGCTGAAGCTCATCGACGATAACAACAAAGCCATCCAAGCGCAGAATAAGATTGACTACCTCACGGGTAGCAAGGACTTCAAGACCTACACTGAGGACAATCTGAAGCAGGAAATCCTGTACCATCGTGAGCGTCGGGATGCCTATACCAAGGGTTCTGCTGAGTATCTTCAGGAGGAAGCCGCTGCACTGGAGGCTGAAAAGAAGCTCAAGAAAGAGCAGAACGGCCAGTCTGTCAAGGACGAGCAGCAACGCTACTCTGATGAGAAAGCATTCCTTCAGCAGCACTATGCCGATGGTGAGTTGAGCGCGAAAGCTTATCAGCTGGCAATGGAGGAGTCCGAACTGCAGCACCTTCAGAACATAGTCAACCTCTACGAGGAAGGCTCCGAGGAGCGCATCAAGGCGCAGGAGAAGTACAACCAGCGCAGCCTCGCTATCCAGCAGAAGCACGCCGCCGATGCCAAACGCATTCAGGAGCAGCTGCAGAAGGAGTACTTCTCCAACGTCGGCATGACTACCAACACCGAATCCTACGAGGAAGAGAAGCTGCAACTCGAAGCCGTGCGGCAGATCATGCTGGCGCAGGCTACCGCCGACCAGAAGCTGCAAATCGAGGAAGCCTATCAGAAAGCCAAGTACGAACTCGCCAAGAAGTACAACGACGAAGCCGGCATGATGGCGATTGATGCCGCACAGGCGTCCGTGGATCAAGTGCTGGAGTACATGAAGACCGACGGCTTCCAAGGCTTCTACCAGTCCTTCCAGACGCTCGTCTCCGGAATGGGTGAGATCTTCTCCGGTCTCTCCTCGCTCATCGACGCGGAGGTGACGCTGCAGGAGCAGAAGATTAACAAGAAGTACGAGGCAGAACTTAAGGCAGCTGAAGGGAACGCCGCTGCGACTGAAGCGATAGAGGCGCAGAAGGAGAAAGAGATAGCCGCGATGAAGAATGAGGCAGAGGAAAAGAAATATGGCATGCAGATTGCATCTACTATCGCTCAGACTGCTATCGCTGCCATCAATGCCTACTCATCTGCAGCAGCTATTCCGGTAGTCGGATGGATTCTCGGTCCTATTGCAGCCGGTATGGCCGTCGCTGCCGGTGGTATCCAGTTGATGACCCTCAAGAAGCAACATGAGGCTGCTATGTCGCAAGGCTACGCTGCCGGTGGTTACACCAAGCCGGGCGGCAAGTACGAACCTGCCGGTGTCGTCCATGCCGGGGAATGGGTTGCCTCGCAGGAACTGCTTGCCAACCCCACTGCAGCGGCTACCATCGCCCAGCTCGACCAGGCGCAGCGCACGAACACCATAGGGAAGCTCTCCAAACCGGCACCGGTGGTTAGTACCCCAGACCCGGGGGAGGTGACAGGTACAACCCCCGGGGGTTTTAGTACCGAAACCCGGGGGGATCGTTCGACGGAGGCTATCGAGCGGCTTAATCGTACGCTCGATAACGGTATCTATGCGGCTACGACCATGACCGGCGATAAAGGCATTGTTCGTGCTCAGCGTCGTTATGAACAACTAATGCGTAACAAGTCGAAGAAATGAAAATCTTAGTTAATGGCAAGCAAGCGGTACTGAAGGAAGGTTCTTCCTTTGAGTACCGGAGCGAGAACCCGCTGTTCACAGACGCGGAAGATTACTCGTTGGAGATAGAGTTCCCGATGAAGGACTGTCCGCAGAACATCCTTATCTTCGGTGCGCTGCACGTCAAGGGTGTGGATATCTCGACCGTCACGTTCCCGTGTGAAATTATCACGGCGTCGTTCGATAAGACCGGCATCCTGACTATCACCGAGGTCGGTAGTGAGGTCGTGAAAGGTCAGTTCCTCGAGGGGATGAGTACCGACCGTTTCAGTACCGGCGGTCTGGACATGTACATCGACGAGATTGATTTCTCCCTCATCGATGGTACGAACGGCGATTCGTCCTATGTGATGAGCGATGACCACTTTGTCGATTTGCCGGTGTGGGATAAGGACGAGGATAAGATCTTCTCTCTCTTCGCGGGTTCATTGCCGGTTCTGCGGCATATCTATCTGCACGAGGTGGTCGATTGGGTAGCGTTTCAGTCTGGGATGGATGTAGACCTGTCTGCTATTGAATCGAGCGCCGTCTATCAGCGGTTGGTGGTCTGCAACACGACGGATCATGTCAAGTATGTATCTGATGTGTTTGACGGTCCTTCTGTTGATGGATTCTATTTCATGGATATCGAGAAGACATTGCCACACTGGACGGTTCGGGAGTTCTTTCAGGAGTTGGCGAAGATGTTCACATGCAAGGCAGTGTTCGATGGTAGTCGGAACTCCGTTAAGTTTCTTCCTATCTCTAACCTCATCGGCAGTTCCGGCAATGTTAATCTTAATGTTCTGGATGACTTCGCGGTGGAGACACAAGATAGCGAGGATAAGGTACGAAAGGCGGTTGAGTTCAAATTCCCAGACGACTGCAACCCGAACAATGTGAACAGCTGTCCTTGGATATATGACTATATCGAGCATCTGAAGGTGGTTCAGTTGATCACACAGGAGCAATACAATCCGACATGGTTGGCGCAGCACCCCTATGCAGATAACGTCTGGTATCGCCGAAGCCGTCTCTATGAATGTGTGAGCAATATAGCCGGTGTGTATGGCATCGTTACCGAGATTACCAAGAGGGATGATCTGACGCAGTACGGCAACCAGTTGCACTTCATCAAGTTCGAAGTGCTCAATCAGTTCTGGAACGAGGACGGCGCGGAGGAGTTGAAGATGTACCCGGCTAACTTGGAATGGAAGCGTATCTTGCGGCATCTGGACAAATGGGAAACGATTGGCAGAGACAGTTATGGAGTACCCGGATATGTCGATACGGAAGCTACTTTCGCTAATCCGTATAAGATGCCGGTAGTATCGGTTGCCAAATATAGCCCTACAGAGCAACTCTTGGATAATCAATGGGTGTGGAGTGCCGGCGAATTAGTAGAGGAAGGCTCCCCGAAAGCAGAAATCAAAGGTATAGCTTTGGTAATAGTGAACGGACAGAGCACTTCGGATGGTAGCCATCTGAACACTCGCAAGTGGGAACCGCAGATTGGAACGGAGTATGCACAGGAAACTATTACCGCCACGGAGGGAATCGTTCCGGATTACTACCAGGGTATTCAGGAATATCAATATTCAATGACACCGGGTATGTGGTCGGTGGTTGGATCAGCAGAACCCGAACCGCCCCAAGTGGACGAAACGAAACTCTATCGCTACAAGTTCCTTGCGTCCTCGCTGCCTTCCGCCACGGCTATCTATGTCATCAAGGGCAAACGGTACGCCTGTCTCCGTCTCACCGCACATTTCACCGTGGACGGCATGTCCGACCTCATCGAAGGCGAGTTCTACGAGATTGTCGGCTGAGCCTTCCGGCTGAACTGACTCTTTGAGTTTATACGCGCTATCAGGTCATCGTCTATGTGATCTGCATAGCGCGTTGTCATACTCAGATCAGAGTGACCGGCTGCGTGCATCACGTCGATATCTGCAACGCCATCGTGCATGAGGTCGCTGATACCGGTGTCCCGGAGAGAATACAACTGGTACTTTGCCGGCAACTTCAGCTCATCGCGCATCTTCATCCACTCTTTCGCGAACATCTGACTATTCTTTGGCCGGTCGCCATAAGTCCACGCCCGGTTACTGAAGAGATAGTCGTTTGGACCCGCTCCTTCGGTATATTTCCGAAGCAGCGCCTTCAGTCCGGAATCCAGTCGCCCGATACGTTCTTTCCCGTTCTTGGTCTGATCCGGAGGCATGACGATGCAGTTCCGGTCATACCTTATTTGAGAAACGCGCACGCGCGTAGCCTCTATTGGTCGCAGTAGTGCCGTGTAAACCAACCGGCACATGAGCCGCATTGCTGGGTTGCGTGCTTCCCAGTACGCATCGATCTGTAGCCGGACGCTCTCCGGAATGAGTGTCCTGGTCTTTTGTTTTGTGCGCTTCGGCTTGATGGTCTCAAATGGATTCTCCTTGGCGTAGCATTTGTCTATGCACCAGCTGAAGAATGCACGCCCAAGCTTCAAATTACTGTTGAACGCCCGTTCGCTGATGTGCTTCGCGTCCTGTGCTTTCTTTTTGCCTACGTTGTACCGTGCGCTCTTGCCGCTCCAGATCCATTCTAAGAACTGCACCGCCATCATCTTTGTAAATAGTGCGCAGTTGCATTGCGGGTACTGCACCTCAATCCATTCCTTCAGGCGCCCGGTGAAAGAGCGGTAGGCAGGGAGCGAACTGCTGGACAGTTCACTCTCTTTCTCCCGCATGTATTGCTCGATGATCTGAGGAAGCGGAACATACTCGCGTGTGTTCTGCACCTCGCCCATCGGAGACCAACCGTTTGCCAGTCGGATGTTGAGATTGCAGATAACGCTCTGCGCATACTGCTTGAACTCGGCGGCGGTTTGGCATCGCTTCCGGATGCGGTTCATCTTCATCGTTCGTCGCTCCAGTTCTCCGGTAAGCCCGTTCAGGAAGTAATACTCAATGACATACCCGTGGCAGTTCTTCCGCAGTACCGCCGGTGTGTAGGGTGTAAATTCTAATGCGTGGGATTTGGACATTTTTTTTCTTTCCAATTCTCGCGAGAACCGGAAAGAAGCCCTTCGGGCACACGGCTCGTCAACATTTGTCAACATCTCGTCAACATCTGTCAACATTTCTCGTGCCGTTTTTGTGCCGATTTTAAATCTTATGATTAAGGGCAGCCTTGTATTTGCTGCCCTTGTGGTGCCAACGGGAATCGAACCAGTGACACAAGGATTTTCAGTCCTTTGCTCTACCAACTGAGCTATGGCACCCGAAAGTGTCCCCGTTAATCGGGGAAACTGGCCTCCGCCGGAAGGGGCATAAAAAATGCTCTTCGAACGAAAGCGGGTGCAAAGGTACTGCTTTTTTTTGAATTGACCAAATTTTTTTGCATTTTTTTTGCATAAATGCGTATTTTTTTGTAATTTTGCACGAATTTTTTTTATAAATTAACCGAATTAAACGAAATAAATGGAGTTAAAAGTGATTGCTTATGCCCGGAACGGGCACACGGACAAGTTCGGAATACCACGGCAGAGTAGAGAGGAAAGTCCCATCTTGACGCGAATTGTTTTTGAGCCGGAATATAACGTGCCGGAAGCCTTGCGCGGGATAGAAGGTTATAGCCATTTATGGATTATTTGGGGGGCAAACCTCACCCCAACCCTCTCCACAAAAGAGGGAGATAAGTTAGACTGGTCGCCGACGGTTCGTCCTCCGAGGTTGGGAGGAAATAAACGGATGGGAGTGTTTGCTACACGGAGTCCGTTTAGACCGAATCGGATAGGATTGAGTAGCGTCAGAAACCTCACCCCAACCCTCTCCACAAGAGAGGGAGTGTATGTCGGAGAGAGCGGACGGATGGAGTTGATAGTGAGCGGAGCGGATGTATTGGACGGGACGCCGATATATGATATCAAGCCGTATTTGAGTTTTAGCGACAGTCATCCAGATTCGAAAAACGGGTTTGCTGAGGAGACGAAAGATTACCATCTGGAGGTGAGATTTGAAGAATTCGTGATAGGTAATAACCAGTACGAGATAAGTACTAAACCAGTACATAATACCGATAAAGTTGAGATTTTTCCGAAAGAGGTGTTGGAGGACATAACGTATATACTCGCTCAAGACCCGCGTCCGGCTTATCAGGATGATCCGGAGCGTGAGTATAAGATGGATTATGCCGGTTTTACGATAACATTTGTGGTGAAAGATACAACGGTTATTGTGAAAAAAATCGAAAAAATATGAAAAAACACTCGTTTTTGAAAAAAAAATACGCGCGTGCTTGCATATATGAGAAAAAAGCAGTACTTTTGTAGGCGAAATATAAAAATTTACTTTAAAAATAATTTGTTTACTTAAAAAGTCGATTGACCATGAAAAAAAATCTAATTGGCATCCTTTCTTTTTTGATGCTCACGAGTGCAAATGTACTGCGTGCTGAGAACATAGGCGTTCCTGCAGAATGCGAGGATGTGATGCTTCAGGCTTTCTATTGGAATAGTTATATGGCGGAGTCGGGTACTAATAGTAAGTTCGGTCGCACAAAATGGCTTGATTTGCTGAGAGATACGGCTGCTATCAATGTGAATTTTGATGTAGTATGGTTTCCACCGAGTGCCGGTCCGACGGGTTGCGGTGTGGGATATTCTGCGAAACAATATAGCAATCAGGATAGCGACTGGGGTACGAAGAATAAATTGACAGAATTAATCAATGCGCTTCATAAGGGCAATACCAAGGTGTTGGCGGATGTAGTGCTGAACCATCGTGGTAATCTGACCAATTGGTGTAATTTCTTTACGGATTATTTTGGAAGTTACGGTACGTTTACCTTGACGCAGAAAGAGATTTGCCGGAATGATGAGTGCTTTACTAATTCGAAATCCAGTTGTTACGGTGCGGATTATAAAGACCGTGGTGCGAATGATACGGGCGATAATTTTGACGGGGCGCGCGATTTGGATCATACGAGCGAGGCTGTGCAGAACTGGTCGAAGGCTTATGCGCAGTGGTTGCTGAACACGATGAAGTATGACGGTTTCCGGTATGACATGACCTTGGGTTTTCATGGTCAGTACTTGAAGATGTATAACGAGGCAGCAAATCCGTATATCTCGGTGTCGGAGTTATGGTCGAGTATTGCCCGCCAAAAGCAACATTTGCAGGAATGCGAATACAACACGATGGTGTTTGATTTCCAGAACAAGTACTCGCTGAAGGGTATCGTGGATGGTTCGTACGGTAAACTGAACAAGGATAAGACCTATAACGGTTTGCGTAAGGAAGGCTTGGCGCGCTATGCGGTGACGTTTATTGATAATCATGATACTTTCGATCGTGGAGGTGCATATGGGGATAACCAGTTTACGCCGAGTACGGATTTGTCGAGTGCTACGAATAAGAACTATGTGCTGCAGGCGAGTGCGTATATGCTGATGATGCCTGGTGTGCCGTGTGTGTTCTATCCGCATTGGGTAAGTTACAAGGAGGAGATCAATGAGTTGATTGCTATTCGTAAGCGTGCAGGTATTCATAGCGAGTCGGAAGTGTTGGCGGAGGAAAGTGGTCAGTATAAGTACCATGCAACGATCCAAGGTCATCGTGGCAAGGTGATTGTACGTGTTGGCAAATACCGCAGCCAGACAGTGCCGGAAGGGTACGAATTGGCGGTAGAAGGCGGCGACAGAGGAGCCTATACGGTGTATATCGCCATGAATCCGCAAGGAATAGCTAACCCCTCCCTGACCCTCCCCTCAAGGGAGGGAAAGAAGTTCGTTGAGAACGGGAAGTTGTATATCCGTCATGGCGAGCATGTGTATGATATATTTGGAAGAATTATTCAATAAATTATAATACGATGAAAAAAATTGTAGCATTTGTATGTGTTGCGCTGTGTGCGATGGTGTCGTACGCGGCATGTGAGGATGGGCCTTATGGCTTGCAGATTAACGGGAGTAAGGTAGTGGATGCGCCTAAGTTTGGAGATCCGGATAGTGACGGACGTATTCAGTACAGGGCACAGTGTGTGGAGCTGAAGAGCGGCGATAAGATCAAGTTGATCAATCAAAGTTGCGGCGACACATGGATGATTAATATCGATCCGTATGGTGAGTACCAGAAGTTCACGGGCGGCAAAGATGCCGGTCAGTTGACTTGTACGGCGGACGGTAATTATGATTTCTATATCAAGTTAAGCATGGAGAAGGGCGATGTGTTGTATATCGGTCCGGGTTCCGGTTGCGGCGGTGAAGGTGATTGCCAAGATGGTCCTTACGGATTGAAGATTAATAACTCGACGGTGGTAGATGCTCCGTTGTACGGCGATCCGGATTATGAGGGACGTGTACAATACATGGCTTCGTGTGTGGAGTTGGAGGTCGGAGATGTTATTCAGTTGGTGAACAAGAGTTGCGATGCAACATGGATGGTGGATCTGGACCAATATGGTTATTATGAGAGCTTTACGGGTGGTAAAGAGGCTAATCAGTTGGTATGTAATGAAGCCGGCAAATATGATTTCTATATCAAGTTGAGCGTTCAGGCAGGTGATTTAGTGTATGTAGAAAGCAGTCAGACTTGCGGCGGCGAAGGTCCGACACCTCAGCCCGGTTATACAACTTCTGCGCCGGCAAACTGTCCGGATGTCATGTTACAGGCTTTCTATTGGGATAGTTATACGGATAAGGGTTATGGTCGTACCAAATGGGTAGATCATTTGAATGGAAACAGCGGTTCGACGGCTGAGGAAATAGGCAAATGGTTTGATTTGATCTGGTTGCCTCCTATGTCGAAATCGACCGGCGGAACGGGTTATGTACCATCTAACCTCAGTGATCTGAATGGAGATTGGGGAACAAAGAAGAAATTGGTGGAGTTGATTGAGACTTTCCATCAGAATGGTGCTCGTGTGGTAGCGGACATTGTTGCCAACCACGGCGCAGCATGGAGCGGATGGTGCGATTTTGCACAGCTGAACTTCGGCAGTTACGGTACTTTCAAGCCGGATGCATCGTGGATATGTAAGACGGACGAGATGAATACGGATTCTCGAGCCGGAGCATGTCGGGGAAAAGCAACCGGAGGAAATGATGACGGTTATGGCAGCGAGGCGAACTACGACTCCGGTCGCGACTGGGACCATACGCAGGCTAAAGTGCGTGACATGTTCAAGGCATATATGAAATGGCTGCGTTATGACGTGAAGGTGGATGGTTTCCGCTACGATTATTGCAAGGGTTTCCATAACAGCCATGTCAATGATTACAACACGGAGGCGAAAGCTTATTTCTCGGTAATGGAGTATTGGGACGGCAGCACAGATGCCTTGCAATACCATCTCAATGATGCCGGTTGGAACACTTTGACGTTTGACTTTGCTACCAAATATACCGCTTTCAATAACGGAATCGCATCGGATAACTATGCTGCGTTGAAAGGCGCAGGTCTGCTGGGAGCAGGCAAGTCGCGCTATGCTGTAACTTTCTTGGATAGCCATGACTCCTTCCAACGCGACGGAAACGAGTTCTGCGGCGAAGGCAAATCGATGACAGTGTGCAAGGACAAGATTCTGCAATGTTATGCATACCTGCTCTCGATGCCGGGTGTACCGTGTGTTTTCTGGCCGCATTGGGTCAGTTTCAAAGACGCCATCAAGGCGATGATCAATGCGCGTTATAAGACTGGTGTTCACAGCCAGAGTAGTGTAAGCGACGAAGCCGGCAACGGTTATTACAAGGCTACGATCACCGGTACGAACGGTCAGATCCGTTTGTTGGTGGGTCCGAATTCGGGTTATAACACCAAGCCGGATGGTTTCACGCTGGCGTCGAAGGGCGTTAACTATGGCGTGTATTACAAGATGAATACGCCGCGCGGCGACAAGGATACGGAGCGTCATGATCCGACACAAGCTATCGAGACCGTGAATGCGAACGGCGAGCGCGTAATGATGGGCGGCGAGAAATTCATGGAGAACGGCAAACTGTATATCCGTTGCGGCGAATATGTATTTGACGTGATGGGAAGCAGAGTGAAATAAGAAGAACTAATTAACCTTTTAAAACAATGGTATTATGAAGAAGATTTATGCACTTTTTGCTGCGGCTTTGATGACAGTGAGTCTGTCGGCAGCAACTATTTATTGTAAGATGACGCAGGAGTGGTGGACCAAAGATGGCGCCGCAGTCGGAGTTTATTACTGGGGAGTCAACGGTGCTCCCGAGTGGCCGGGTTATCGAATGACTTCTGTAGGTAACGGTGTATGGTCGTATGACCTGCCGGCGGATGTAAAGGTTGTTATTTTCTCCCGCGTTAATGGCAGCGGAGATGTAGCAGACTGGGGTGCTCAGACGAAAAACTTAGACGTACCTACCGATGGCAAGAATCTGTTTACTATCACGACATCTTCGCCGACATGGGGTGGTAATCCCGGTTGTGATGGCGAATGGTCGGTATATGACGGTCAAGGCGGAGGTCAAGGTGGTGGCCAAGGCGGAGGTCAACAAGGAGGTGGAAGTATAGTAGAAGGTAATCCGCGTTATTACTATAAAGGCTATATTGACGATACAGATGTAGAACCGAGTGAGGAAACTCTCTTCGACCACGGTTTGGCAGAGTTGGAAGTAACAAAAGATGCGTATATCTTTGTTCTTTATCAAGTGGACGGCGTAGCCGGCGAGCAATACATGACTGCCAGCTATGTAGATGGTCCGACGCATGCTACATTGCTTAAGACAGGCGGAGAGAAATTCCATATCGGCGCAGGTAATTATACACTCTATCTGTATGATAATGAGGATGGTACGCTTGAGATTTCTACGGAGCCTATGCCGGGTAAGAAATTAGCAGATCCTCAGCCGGTTCATCAAGGAATCGAGGAGACAGGTGTTGCGGAGAAGGCACGCAAAGTGGTTATTGGTGGTCAGTTGCGCATTGTACGCGGCGACAAGACGTTTGACGCTACCGGTCGTCAGATTAAATAAGAATAGAAAAGAACCAATATGCGGAAACTATTATCTATATTGTTTGTTTCGCTCTTTGCGATCACCTCTTACGCCCAACACTATGGCATTCTCGTGAACGGGAAGACCTATTTTGCTGCGGAGTACAGAGGAAAAGATAGTATGACGGGTGAGTACGATGAGTACCTCGCGCATGTCAAAGTGAGTAGCGGCGATTATCTGCAGTTATATAACGCGGAGGCGAAAGACAAATGGGTTGTGGAGTTGGATACTTATTCTGTTGCCGGTTTTACGAAAGGCGACGATCGCTACACCACGAGTGTGACGGGTTGCTACGATTTCTATATCAAGCTCAAATGGGAGTCGGATCAGTTGTATATAGGTCCGGGTTCTAACTGCGGCGACGGAGAAGATGTAGATGATATCTATTTAGGTTCCGTTCCTCATGAGTGCGAGGGCGTGTTGATGCAGGCTTTCTATAACGAGTCGTATGATCCGAAATCGCCCGGCGTGAGTGAGTATGGTGATACTAAATGGAAGACCTTGAGTGCGCAGGCAGGAGAGATCGGCAGCTATTTTGATTATGTATGGTTGCCACCCAGCGCGTACGGAGACGGAGCAGGTTATCATCCCAAACAGTATAGTAATCAGAACTCCAATTGGGGCACGCGTGCTGAGTTGGAGGAGTTAATCGGAGCACTGCATGCGAATAACTGCAAAGTGGTGGCAGATGTTGTGATCAACCATTGCGCAGGATGGAGCAGTTGGTGCGATTTCCCAGAGATGGATTTTGGCGAGTACGGCGTGTTCCATCCGGATGAGACCTATATCTGCAAGAACGATGAGGTGAATGCGGAATGGAACAAACCGACGCCTGAGAATCCGGGTTCGGGTGAATGTTGGGGCAAGGCGTCCGGCAACAATGATGACGGCGAGAACTGGGACGGTGCACGTGATTGGAGTCATGACAACGTGTATGTGCAGGAGATGTTCATCGCTTATCTGAAATGGATGCGGAATGTGATGAAATATGACGGTTTCCGTTATGACAAAGGCGACGGATTCAATAACTGGCATCATTATAATTACAACAAACATGCGCGTCCGGAGATTGCATTCATGGAGTGCTACAAAGGAACGGATGATATTTGGTGGCGCATAGCGGATTCGAATTACGACTTGATGGGTTTGGATTTCGACCTCAAATGGCATGTATTCAACTCGATAGCGGGTTGGGATTACAGCCGCGGTCGCGGAGATTGTATCATGAGTCGCGGTAATGGTCGTCACTCTGTGACGTTTATTGAGAGCCACGACTGGTTCTTACGTCCGGATAACGAGAATGAGTTTGGCGGTCGCGGCAACTCGATGAAGCCGGAACTGAAGGCGCGGTTGATGCAGGCGAATGCGTTGCTGCTCAGTATGCCGGGTGTTCCGTGTGTGTTCTATCCGCATTGGAAGAAATACAAAGAGGATTTGAAGCCGATGATCGTTGCGCGCAAATGGGCAGGCGTTCACAGCGAGAGCGAAGTGAAAGACGAGTATGCTACAGCGACCGGTTATCAGGCTACAGTTGTGGGACATAACGGATGGTTGATCTTGTGTCTGGGCGACAAGGCTAACAAGCAAGGTTTCGGACCGGACTATCAACTGGCAGCCAGCAACTACAGCACGATGGAAGGCCATAACGAGAGTTTTGAGATTTGGGTGAACAGTTCGAAACCCAAACCGATGGATGTGGAAGAAGTGGAGAGCGATGCCCAGTCCGTGAAAAGCATTAAATTCATGCAGAACGGCCAATTGTTCATCCGTTGTAGCGGACATGTGTTTGACGCTACGGGACGCAGAGTTAAATAAGTTGATAATTGAAAATAGATAATTTATGCGAAAGTTGTTTTTGAGTGTGATAGTTCTCTGCGTACTGGCGATGAGCGCGTATGCAGCCAATTGGAATGACGTGAAGGATGTGACGCCGATAGAGAAAGCACGTCCGGCGGGTGTGACTAATGGTATTTACTACGGTGCGGATGGTACTTCCGTGACGCTGTGTACCTATGCCGCGAGCAAGACGCAGTCTGCCAAAAGGGTTTTCCTGTTGGGCGACATGACGGATTGGAAACTGAGTGCAGACTACCAGTTGTATAAGGACGGGAACTATTTCTGGATTACGCTGACCGGTCTGGAGTCGGGTAAAGAGTATCGTTATCAGTATGCGATAGAGCGTGCGGATGGTGTGAAGAAGCAGATCTCGGATCTGTATTCCGAGAAAGTGCTGCATCCGGATGACCAATACGAACCGAAGACGGTAGATCCAACTCTGCTGGATTATCCGGTGAACAAAGGTGCGGACGGTTATGTGACCGTTATCCAGCCCGGCAAACCGAAGTACGAATGGTCAGAAGCCACGCTGAACTTCAAGCGTCCGAACAAGAACAACTTGGTGATCTATGAGTTGTGGATTTACGACTATACGACAGGTAGCAACGGCTATGGAGGATCGCTCAAGGGTCTGATGAAGCGTTTGGATTATATTCAGAACCTCGGTGTGAATGCCATTGAGTTGATGCCGATCTGTGAGTTTGACGGTAACTATAACTGGGGCTATTCTCCTAATCACTATTTTGCACCGGACAGAGCGTACGGAAGCGAAGAGATGTACAAGGAGTTCATCGATGAGTGCCATAAACGCGGCATGGCGGTGATACTTGATATGGTGTTTAACCACGCTACGGGTCTTAATCCGATGAACAAGTTGTATCCGTATGGAACCGAGTTGGCAAATAACCCGTGGTTTAACGTCACAGCTCCTCACTCCGATAATGTGTATGAGGATTGGAACCATGGTTTTGAACCGGCACATGAGATGTTCATTCGTGCGTTAAAATACTGGTTGACAGAGTATAAGGTGGACGGTTTCCGTTTGGACTTGAGTCATGGTCTATGTTCGGATAAGCCGAATACGTCGGTGGGTAATTTGAAAGATTACTATGATAAGGGCGTCAAGGCTGTTTCTCCGGATGCGTACATGATTTTGGAGCATTGGGGTGGCAATATGGGAATAGAGCGTCCGCAGTTAGTCAGCTACGGAATGCAATGCTGGAACAACACCTCGAATGCCTATTGTCAGACAGCGATGGGTTGGCTCAAGGAAGGTGACGGTTTCGGTGATGCCAACAAGGATGGTTATGTGTCCTATTGTGAGAGTCACGACGAGGAACGAATGCAGTATAAATGTAAGAAATACGGTAATGGCGATCTTCAGACCAACACCGCTGCGCGTTTGGGACGTATAGCAGAGAATGTGGCGTTCAACGTGCTGCTCAACGGCTCGCACATGCTATGGATGTGGGAGGAGATAGGTTATGATTTCTCGATTAACTGCGATATCGATCATCCTAATGCTGAGAATGAAAGTTACCGTTGCAGCAAGAAACCGCGTCCGGATGCTATCGGTCGAAACTATTTCAGCAATAAGGACCGTGTAGCAGCGTTTACCAAGTGTGCGCAGGTTATTACGCTGCGTACGCAACTGATGCCGAGTGTCTTTGAGGGTAATCCAACCAGTGTAGTCGTTGGTTCGGGTGCTAAACTGCGTAAGATCCAATGGGGTAGTAATGTCTTTGTGGCAGCTAATTTCGATGTTACTGGCAATCAGGCTGTTACTCTACCTTCGGGTACATGGTACGATTATCTGAACGGTGCTACCCCCGCATATGGGACGTACACGCTTGCTCCCGGTGAGTTGAAAGTGTTTACTGGCACACAAGTAGCACCTCCCACTTTCACAAACATCAACAAACGTGATCATACACCGATAGAGCTGCCTACCTCCGACTCCTCCCTAAAGGGAAGAGGGGAGAAAATCCTGAAAGACGGACAACTTTTAATCCGCAGGGGAGATAATATATATACGGTTACGGGTGCGCGCGTACAATAATAATATATGTATATAGCGATAGCGGGAAATATCGGAGCAGGAAAAACAACGCTGACGAAGATGTTAGCGAAGTACTACGGATGGGAGCCACGCTTTGAGAGCGTGAGCTTCAATCCGTATCTGGAGGATTACTACGGCGATATAGAACGTTGGGCGTTCTGTTTGGAGACGTATTTTCTGAAAGAGCGATTCAAAGATATGATGGCTGTGCAGAAAGCAAGTCATACCATCGTGCAGGACCGGTCGATCTTTGAGGGCGTGTATGTGTTCGTTCGCAATAATTACGAGCGAGGCGATCTGAGTCAGCGTGATTTTGAGACGTTCATGGAACTGTTTGACCTCATGAAATCTCAGATGAAGATGCCGGATTTGATGATTTATCTCCGTAAGTCCGTGCCGGCTCTCATTTCGCAGATACAGAAACGTGGTCGTGATTACGAGCAGAGTATGCAGATCGATTACCTGAAGGATCTAAACGAGAAATATGAAGATTTTATCTTCCATAAATACGAGGGTCGCGTGCTGGTGATCGATTCGGACGGGATGGATTTTGAGAACAACCCAAGTGATTTCAGAAGAGTGATCGATAAAGTGGATGCCGAGTTATTCGGTCTATTCAGCGAACAGAACTGGAATCAATAAGCGACCCACCTTAAACCGAAGAGGAATATCAAAGGAATATCCAACAAAGAACCAACAAAGAACTAAATAATAACTAACGATTCAGACGTAAAAATCAGCAAATAATTATGCATATAGCAGTAGCCGGAAACATAGGGTGTGGCAAGACCACCCTCACCAACATGTTAGCCAAACATTATGGCTGGGAACCTCGTTTCGAGAGCGTGGAGTATAACCCGTATCTGTCGGATTTCTATGCCGATATGGCGCGGTGGTCGTTTAATCTGCAGGTCTATTTCCTGAACAAACGTTTCAAGGACGTGGTGGAAATCGGGAAATCGGAGAAGTACATCATCCAAGACCGTACGATCTATGAGGATGCGCGTATTTTTGCGCCGAACCTGCATGAGCAGGGCTTTATGTCCGACCGCGATTTTGACAATTATCGCGACTTGTTCGATTTGATGATGTCGCTGGTTAAGATGCCGGATCTGCTGATTTATGTGCGTGCTTCGCTGCCGACTTTGGTGGCGCAGATTCAGAAGCGCGGAAGAGGATATGAGCAGTCGATCAAGTTGGATTACCTGCAAGGTCTCAACGACAAATACGAGAACTGGATCAAGGATTACAAAGGCAAATTGCTGATAGTAGAAGGCGACAAGATCAAGTTCGGCGAGAAGGCGGAGGACTTCCGCTGGGTAACCGATCGTATTGATGCAGAGCTCTTCGGTCTCTTCCCCTTCGAGAGTGAAGAGAAAACAGGTAAGGAGATATGATCCAACATTTCTTGGATTATATAGCCATTGAGCGGAAATACTCGCAGCGGACGGTGGAGGCCTACAGAGATGATCTGCGGGATTTCTGTCGTTTTATAGGGTGCGAGATCGACGATTTCGATCCGGCGGATGTGGATGAGACGGATGTCAAGACATGGATGTTGGATATGATTGAGAACCAGCATCAGAAGCCTCGTTCGGTGAAGCGGCGTTTGTCGGCGCTCCGCAGTTTTTATAAGTTTCTCCTTCGTCAGCGTAGTGTGACGAAAGATATCACGGCGCGAATTGTTCCTCCGAAAGCGGACAAACCTCTTCCGGTTTTCTTTCGTCAAGAAGAGATGGAGGCGGCGGAAAATATAAATGATGAATTGATCGCGACTACGTCGCTTAATGATGCGCCTGCGGCGTCAAATGATGAGCATTTCGAGGCGCTACGCGATGCTCTGATTATAGAGATGCTCTATCAGACGGGTATGCGTCAGGCGGAGCTGCTGGGATTGACGGATGCGGATCTGGATCTGACGACAGGTCAGGTACGTATTTTCGGTAAAAGACGCAAGGAGCGAATCGTGCCGATAGGAGAACACCTTATTCATCAGATACTCGATTATCTCTCCGTGCGCGCAGAGATCATCACGGAATCGCCGACCTTCTTTGTCAAACGCTCCAAGTCCGGCGAGATAGTGGCGATGACAAAAAACACCTTATACACGATTGTGCGCACGCGGATGGGTGAGGTAAGTACTCTTAAGAAACATTCGCCGCACGTGCTGCGCCATACATTCGCTACCACGATGTTGGATAACGGCGCAGATATACGCACTATTCAGACCCTGTTGGGACATGCTTCGTTAAGCACTACTTCTATTTACACCCACACCACTTTCGAACAAGTCAAACGCGTCTATATGGCGACGCATCCCCGTGCAAAAAAATAACATGTGTACTTTTTTGCGATTATTTTTACACAAAATTTGCACATGTGGAAAAATTGTTGTATCTTTGCAGCCGAAAGTCCGGTTTATAACCGGAACCGATTAGCTAATAAGAAACAAACCATATGAAAGGAATTATTTTAGCAGGAGGAAGCGCAACGAGGTTGTATCCCCTGAGTAAAGCCATCAGTAAGCAGATTATGCCGGTTTATGACAAGCCGATGATCTATTATCCCTTGAGTGCATTGATGTTGGCAGGTATTCGTGAGGTGCTGGTAATCAGTACGCCGCGTGACCTACCGATGTTCGAGGAGCTGTTGGGTGACGGAAGCCGAATCGGTATGAAGCTGAGCTACAAAGTGCAGTTGGTTCCTAATGGTTTGGCGCAGGCTTTTGTGCTGGGTCGCGAGTTCTTGAACGGCGAACCGGGTTGTCTTATCTTAGGCGATAACATGTTCTACGGCCAGCATTTCGGTCATATGCTCAAGGACGCGGTCGAGAGTGTGAAGGAAGGCGGCGCTTGTATCTTCGGATATGAGGTGGCGGATCCGCGTGCATATGGTGTGGTGGAGTTTGATGAGAACGGAAAGGTGCTGAGTCTGGAGGAGAAACCGTCGGCGCCGAAGAGCAATTATGCAGTGCCGGGATTGTATTTCTATGATAAGACCGTTTGTGAGAAGGCGGCTAACTTGCAGCCCAGCGCGCGCGGCGAATACGAGATAACGGATTTGAACAAACTCTATCTGGCGGAAGGCACGCTGAAGGTGAAACTCTTCAGTCGCGGTTTTGCATGGCTGGATACGGGTAATTGCGACAGTTTGCTGGATGCCGGTAACTTCATCGCTACAATACAAAACAGGCAGGGTTTCTACGTGAGCTGTATCGAGGAGATCGCTTGGCGCAACGGATGGATCACGACGGAGCAGTTGGCGGCTTTGGGCAAGGAGATGAAGACAGCGTACGGTCGTTATCTGGAGCGGCTGGCGGCGAAAGGTTAAGGTTAGCGGTTAGAAGTTAGAGGTTTATATGAAGCGCATCTACTTATTTATAGTTTTTGCTATGTGCGTGCTTTTGGCAGGTGCGCATGAGCGTTATCTGGTGCAGCATTATTCCATCAAGGACGGTATGAGCCAGAACACCGTCATGGCCATTTTGCAGGACCGTCAGGGGTTCATGTGGTTTGGTACATGGGATGGTCTAAACCGTTTCGACGGCTACACTTTCAAGGTCTATAAGGCGATGAATAACGGCGTGGAGGCGCACGTGAACAATCGTGTGGACATTATCTACGAGGATGAAGCGGAGCAGATCTGGTGGGGCACGTATGACGGACATTTCTATCGTCTGGATGCGGCGCGGCAAGTGACGACAGAGCAGCCGTACGACAGTCTGCCGGAGGGTCTGCTGGCGAAAATGAGAGAAGCGGACAAGAACACGAAAGTCGATTCGCGCGGCGTGATTTGGCAGGCGGATGAGACGTACGGAATCATGCGTTACCGTTTCGGGCAGTGGAAACGTTTCACCCCTCCCTTGGACAACCGTTATGCCGGACGGCTCCGTCAACATTTCTTCCTGTTGGAGGACAACCAAGGTCGTACGTGGGTCAATCCGACCGGCGGCGGATGGAGTTTTTACGATTATGAGAAGGACGAGTTGGTTTATCCGATAGAGGGACTGACGAACATGATTCACACCGCTTATATGGACCGTGACGGTCAGATGTGGATGGCTACGTATGACGGCGGAGTGGATTGCGTCAACATGGAGCCCAAGCCCTACAAGCTATACGACATGCGTTCGTCGGAGAAAGAGAACGGCGAGGTGCGTGCTTTTGCGCACAAGAAAAACGGCGAGGTGCTGACACTCATCAAATCGGAGACGAACGTCTATAGCGCACTGGAGACGCGTCACGGTATGCTCTACGGCACGAAGGGAAAAGGACTGATCAACCACACGACCGGACAGACCATCCCTACCACCCATTCGGATATCTATGATATTGAGGAAGGCCGTGACGGCACTTTGTATGTGGCTACTTACGGCGGAGGTATTAATATCATCCGTTGGAACGAATCTGCCAACCGTTGGGAAAAACCGATTGTGGTGGGCAACGGTATGAAAGTGCGCGATATAGAGATCGTGGACGATATGTTATGGTGCGGAACGACGACCGGCGTGCTTCGGGTGAACCTGAACACGAACGAGAGCCTTGTGCTGCCCAGCTATGACATCCGCGCTATCTATTACAGCCACAACTGTTTATGGTTGGGCTCTTTCGGCGGCGGTCTCTTGGCGTTGGACCCGAACGACCCGAAGCATGAGATCAAACGGGTGGAGATTTTCCATGATATCATCCTGAGTATGACCGGCGACGGCAGAAACCTCTGGTTCTGTACCGAGAATGATATTGAACAGTGGGATCTGGAAACGCATGATTTCTATTATTACGATGCTTTGGACGGCCAGAAAGACAGCTATTTCACGGAAGCGGAGGCGCTGCGTACGCCGAACGGAGTCATTTTGTTCGGTTACACGAACGGATATTGTGCCTTTGATCCGTCTCTCATCAGCCGTTCCGGTTCGGTGCCACCGATTCATATCACGCGTATCGAGGTGCAGGAGCAGGAACTGGAAGGCGACACGATCACGATAGCCGACGGTAGCAATGTGACCATCGAGTACGCGGCGATGGATTATATCGGCGCGGATAAGATTTTCTATTTCTACAAGATGGAGGATATCGACGCCGAATGGAACTATGCGCGTGATGTCCGCCGTGTGACCTACAGTAATCTGCGGTACGGGCAGTATATTTTCCGCGTGCGCTCCACCAACCGCGAAGGCGGCGATGTGGATAACGAGAAGAGGCTGGTCATTTACGTAGAGCGTCCCTGGTGGCTGACATGGTGGGCGTTCGCCCTATATGGCGTGATATTGATGCTGATCATCGGGTTGATGATTTATTTCATGAGCATCTACAACGGGTTGCGCCAGAAAGTAAAAGTGGAGCAGCAGGTGACGGATATCAAGTTGCGCTTCTTCACCAATATCAGCCATGAACTGCGTACGCCGCTAACGCTCATCGCAGGTCCGATAGACAATATCCTCCAGACCGAGCGAATCAGCCAGAGTGTGCGCAGTCAACTGGAGATCGTACAGAGTAACAGCCAGCGAATGTTGCGGATGATCAACCAGCTGCTTGAGTTCCGCAAAGTGCAGAACCAGAAGATGAAACTCAAAGTGCAGCCGACGCTGCTGAGCGAGCTGGTGAACGAGACCTGCGCGAACTTCCAGAAAGAGGCATATGACAAGCATATCCATTTCTCGGTGGAATGTAAGGCGGAGGACTCGACTGTATGGGTGGACCGCGGAAGGATGGATACGATCTTATGGAACCTGCTGAGCAATGCCTTTAAGTTCACTCCGTCGGGCAAGAATATCCGCGTGATCGTGGATGCCAAACCGGGCTTCGTGACGTTGACCGTGCAGGATGAGGGAATCGGTATCCCGCCTGAGAAGCGGAATGTACTCTTTGAGCGTTTCTCCAGCAATAACGAGTTGAACAGCCTCAATACCACCGGAACGGGTATCGGAATGAACCTGACCAAAGAACTGGTGGATCTGCATCATGGGCATATAGAGGTGGAGAGCGAAGTAGGGAAGGGTACGACGATTACCGTTATGCTGCATACCGGCAAAGAGCATTTCGGCGAGGAAGTGGAGTTCCTGACCGACGCACCTGCCGTTCAACATCCGACGTATAACACCAGTCTGGAGGACAAACTGGACCAGTTGGCGCAGGATCATCCGGATAACCGTCACACGGTACTGGTAGTGGATGATAACCCCGATATGCGTCAGTTCCTTGCCGGCGTCTTGGGTCGCGATTATTCGATAGAGACCGCCTCCGACGGCGAGGAAGCGAAGCAGCTCATCCGTACCAAGCAGATTGATTTGGTGATTACTGATTTGATGATGCCGAACGTGGATGGTCTGGAGTTGACGCAGTTCATCAAGAAAAGTACCGATACGGATTATATTCCGGTAATTCTGCTGACCGCCAAGACGGCGATCGAAAGCCGCGTGCAGGCGTTGCAGTATGGCGCGGATGATTATGTGACCAAGCCGTTCGAGCCGGAATACATCCGGGCGCGTGTGCATAATATTCTGGCGCAGCGCTCCCAGCTGGAGCAGAGTTATCGTCAGCGCCTGATGCGTCTGGAACCGCCCAAGACGGACGAACCTGTTCCGGGCGATACGTTCCTTGCCAAACTGCTGGATATAATGGACAAGCAGATGGATAACAACACGCTGACGGTGGATGAACTGGTGGAAGAGATGGGTATGGGACGTACCGTGTTCTTCAATAAACTGAAGAGTATGACGGGGCTGAGTCCTGTGGAGTTTATCCGCGAGATGCGTATCAAGCGTGCGGCGCAACTCTTGGAGGACCGTTCGCATAATATCACCGAAGTGACCTATATGGTAGGTATGAACGACAGCCGGTATTTCTCCAAATGCTTCAAGAACACCTACGGTATCACGCCCAGTGAATACCGCAAACAACTTTTTGGCGAGTGAGACAGGTCGGCGGAATCATCATTGTAGCGTTGCTGCTGGCAGGTTGTACCGGCACGGCTCCGCAGCGTCCGAGTCAGCGCAAGAGCGAAGCGCCTAAAGCGGACTCGACGGCGCTGGCACTCATGGAACTGAACCATCAGTTGGCGCAGGCGGCGGACGAGCAGCTCATTCGGTTGGCGCAGATGCAACAAGCGCCGTACGCGCTGTACGAGCGAGGCGTCTGGGCGAATGTGATAGAGAAAGGCGATACGGACCGACCGGTGCTGCCCGGAGAAGAATGTGAACTGCACATGACCGTGTTCAGTCTGGCAGACAAACAATACATGGACAGCGATCTCACGGCGAAGGTAGGCAAATGTGAACTGCCTGCTGCTGTGGATGAGAACATCACGGAATGGCATCATGGTGCGAAGGTGCGCATGTTAGCCCCTTGGTACGCCGCATATGGAATAAAGGGTACGGATTATATCCCGCCTTATGAGAATGTAATTATTGAATTGAACATCAGATAAATGAAAAAACTGTATTTTTTCTTACTAATGAGTATCGGGCTGCTCATCGCCGGATGTAGCGCTAATACTTATTCCTCTTTGCGTAACCGTGAAGACGGATTGATAGGGTCCTTTATTCATCGTAATCAGCTGAATATAATCTATGAACTGCCCGAAAACGATGTCTGGGGAGAAAAGGATTATTATAAAGTGCCCAAAGGCAGATACGGAAATTATGACGACCTCTATTTCCATCTCATCCAGCGAGGCGATTCGACGCGCGAAGTAAAATTAAATGATATCGTTGTGACGCGATATAAGAAATTCCAACTGGAGGAAGGAGCAGATACACTCAGTTATTGGAACACGAATGATACCCCCGCTCCGTATGAGTTCGTTTACGGACCTGTCAGCGGAAGCGGTAAGATTTGTGAATCCATCGGATGGCAAGAGGCCATCAGGCTGATGAAATATCCGGACTCGCAATGCGAGATCATTGTTCCGAGTAAGCAGGGGTTTAACGAGGATGAGATGTCCGTCACCCCCTATGCCTATATTATTTGGTTAAAGCAAGTGAAATAAATATATGAGTTTAGTTAAATCTATTTCCGGTATCCGCGGTACGATCGGCGGTCGTGTAGGCGAAGGGCTGAATCCCGTGGATATCGTACGTTTTACGGCGGCTTATGCGACCCAGCGTCGTGCAGCCATGCCGGAAAATAACGTGATTGTGGTGGGGCGCGATGCGCGTCTGAGTGGTCCGATGGTGGAGCAGATCGTCTGCGGTACACTGATGGGAATGGGATATGATGTGGTGAATATCGGTTTGGCAACGACCCCTACTACGGAACTCGCTGTCACCGGCGAAAAAGCGGCAGGAGGTATCATCCTCACCGCCAGCCATAACCCCAAGCAGTGGAACGCCCTCAAACTGCTCAATGAGCACGGAGAGTTCCTCAATGATGCGGAGGGAAAAGGTGTGTTGGCGATTGCGGAGAAAGAGGACTTCACTTTTGCGGAGGTCGATGCGCTCGGACATATGACGAATAAGGATTATCTGCCTTACCATGTGCAGCAGGTTCTCAACCTCCAACTTGTAGATGTGGAGGCTATCAAAAAGCGCGATTTCACCGTCGCTATCGATTGCGTGAACTCGGTGGGTGGATTGGCTATTCCTGCTATCCTGAAAGCCGTCGGCGTAGAGAACATCATCGAACTGAACTGCACGCCGAATGGCCAATTCCCTCATAACCCCGAACCCCTGCCGCAACACCTGACCGAGATCAGCGACTTGCTCAAGTCCGGCAAAGCGGATGTGGGCTTTGTGGTAGATCCGGATGTGGACCGTCTGGCAATCATCTGCGAGAACGGAGACATGTTCGGCGAGGAATATACCTTGGTCAGCGTGGCGGATTATATCCTGCGCCATACGCCCGGTAATACGGTTAGTAACATGTCTTCCACCCGTGCGCTCAGTGACGTCACCGCGCTGCATGGCGGGCAGTACAGTGCTTCCGCAGTAGGCGAAGTGAACGTCGTGGCGGAGATGAAAAGGGTCGGTGCTGTGATCGGCGGCGAAGGAAATGGCGGAGTCATCTATCCCGAATGCCATTACGGCCGCGATGCTTTGGTAGGTATCGCGCTCTTCTTGAGCCATCTGGCGCATCTGGATATGAAAGTGAGTGAACTGCGGCGAACCCTGCCGGATTATTGTATCAGCAAGAACCGGATTGACCTCACGCCCGACACCGATGTGGATGCTATTCTGGCGCGTGTGAAAGAGCTCTATAAGAACGAGCGCGTCAACGACCGTGACGGCGTGAAGATTGATTTTGCGGACGGATGGGTACATCTGCGTAAATCCAACACCGAACCAATCATCCGCGTCTATTCGGAGGCGGCTACGATGGAGCAGGCGAATACCCTCGCGCAGCAAGTGATCAACGTGGTAAATGGCAAATGACAAATGGCAAATGAGCAAATGAATATAGTGGTCGTCAACGATGACGGATGGGGTACGGCAGGTAT
The DNA here is from genome assembly GCA_946406195.1 of uncultured Bacteroidales bacterium. Classification (GTDB taxonomy): domain Bacteria; phylum Bacteroidota; class Bacteroidia; order Bacteroidales; family Paludibacteraceae; genus Colicola. Next base: position 12,088 of record CAMJJT010000019.1, on the reverse strand, counting down.
CCGTCTGTTAGCACGCGAGATGACCAAACTGGGAGCGGTGACGGTCATCGCGCCGAACGGACCGCGCAGCGGATACGGCGCTTCCATCAGTGTGGAGAACCCTATTTATCTGCATCGGATAGAGGAGCATGATCTCAATGGCGCCGAGGTTTATACGACGAACGGAACACCTGCTGATTGTGTGAAGATAGCCCGCGAGATACTCTTTGCCGATAAACCGATAGACTTGTTGGTGTCCGGTATTAATCATGGCAGCAACGCAGCTATCAACGCCATGTATTCCGGCACGATCGGTGCCTGCTTGGTGGCGGCGGAGAAAGGTATTCCTGCCGTCGGATGGTCTATCAATAGCCATGCCATGGATGTGGACTTGCACTGGTTGCAGCCTTTCTTGTGCGAAGTGACGCGTCATCTGCTCGAAGAAGGCATCGCTCCGCGGACGTGCTTTAATGTCAACGCGCCGGTAGGGGAGATAGAAGGTATCCGCTGGACCCGTCAGTGCGCCGGTCATTGGGCGAATGAACTGGATCCCTTGAAGGAACCGCTGCCCGAAGGGGTCATCAACGGATGGCGGTTAGCCGGTGCGTTCGTGAATGACGAGCCGCACGCCGACGATACGGATATATGGGCGATGGAGCATCAGTTATTGGCGATCACGCCGCTTTCTATTGATTGGACGCATTATGGATCGCTTTGATCGCTATTGGATAGGAATACTCGTTGGGCTGGTGTTGCCTGCTGCTTTCGGATTGACGTATATCGAGGTCATGAACCTCTGGTATCCTTTGCTGACCTTGCAGTTCCAAGCCGGAGGCGTCTTGAGCAAACTACTGCTGGTCAGCGTCTTTCCGGATTTGGCGCTGATTTTTGTCTTCTACACCACGGATACATGGCGGTTGAGTAAGGGGGTATTGGTAGGCGCGATGCCGTATATATTGGCGGCGCTTATGGTCTCGATGTGATGATACGGGCGGCTGTGACAGAAGCTTGTTGGGCGCCCAGAAGTGTATAGAGATGTTCGTAATTGGCGAGCATCTTTTTTTTATAGGCCTCGTCGGTCAGGATGCGTTCTAACTCCGCACGGAGATTCGCTTCCGTGAAGTCGTACGCCACGCACTCGCGGATGACCTCTTTGCCGGCGATGATATTGACCGGCGTAAAATAAGGGATGGAGAAAATGAGCGGTTTAGCCCATTTAATGCATTTCAGAAGACCCGAACAACCGATATGATATACCGCTACTTGCGGACAGCCGAGTAGAGCGGTCTCCAAGGTTGCCGTACCGGAGTTAACCACCGCTGCTGCGGCTTGCTGTACGGCGGAGTAGGTGTCGTGTGTCAGCTGTTCGTTCTCTTTCAGGTAGGGGCTGTAGAAAGCGTCCTCTATCCCGGGAGCTGCGCTGACGACGATCCGGTATTCCGGAAAACGACGGGCAGCGGCTAACATCTTCGGTAGGCAATGACTGATCTCGCTCGGACGCGAACCCGGCAGAAGAGCAATCATCTTCTTCCTTTCCTTTTCCTCCTTCATCCTTCCCATCTCCTCCACTGTCGGATGACCGACATATGTGCAGTGATACCCGTATCGGGCGTAGAATGCCGGTTCAAACGGGAAAATACCTAATACCTCGTCGCATAGACGGGCAATGCGATGAACACGCCGTTTCTTCCATGCCCAAACTTTCGGAGGGATGTAATAGTAGATCTTTGTGTGTGGCAGATGTTTGCGGCAGAAAGCAGCCATCCGCAGATTAAAAGAGGGGTAGTCAATCAAAACCAGTACATCCGGTTGTTCTGCCATCAGGGCCTGCTCCGCTATTCGGAAATTTCGGCGTACTTGACCGAGATTACGTAGCACGGCAACATAGCCCATAAATGCCATATGGCGTATATGCTGATAAATACGACACCCGGCAGCGACCATTTGGTCGCCGCCGAGTCCTATGAATTGTGACCGGGAATCCTTTAACTGAATCTGCTTGAGCAACTCAGCTGCATGGATGTCTCCCGATGCTTCACCGGCTATGATAAAGTATTTAGCCAATTCTCAATTGTCAATTCTCAATTCTCAACTACTTCTCCGGGAACATTACCACCTCGAACACATTGCCCGAAGAAACGAGCTTCTTGAGCGTCTCTTGTACGGTCTGTGCCGTAATTGCCTCTACTGCCGGTTTGTAATCGCGGATATTGTTGATGCCGTACATATAGTACTGGTACAACGCAGAGGTCCAGTATTTGTTGTTCTCCAGATCCTCCTGAAAATCTTTCAGCATCGATTCTTTCTCTTTCTGCAAATCGTTCTCCAGCGGACCGTTTTCAATGATCGTTTGGATCTCCTCGTGGATGATCTCCATCAGGCGTTCCTGTTTCTTCGGATCGGTGTCAAACTGCATCAGCAGACCGGCTCTCGGTGTAGGTAGCGGCGTCATGTAACCATAGGTACCTACGCCGTACGAACCGCCTTCACGCTCACGGATAGACTCCAGATAACGGGTACTCAAGATGCGTCCGATCATCTCCATGTTCAGGTCGTTTGCCATCGTGAACGGCATGTCGTACGAGGTGTATTGGATGCGGTTGGAAGCGGTGGTGGTCTCCATCTTGCGGCTGAAGTAGTTCTTCTGCATTCCCAGGGCTACGGTCACGTGATGGTCAATCACTTCCTCGCGGGTCTTCTTAGTTTTCAGACCACCCAACCATTGGCAGATCATATCGCGCACTTTCGGGTCGTTCGGGTTGATGTTACCCACGAAGATGAACGTAAAGTCCGCGGGGTTGGCAAAGCGAGCTTTATAGATCTCCAGCGCTTTGTCCAGACTGGCTTTGTCCAGTAACTCGTTGTTGAAGAGAAGCGTACGCTCCGAATGGTTACTGCTCATCATCTGTACCGAATCCGAGAACGCCGCTTTGGGGTTCTTGTCGCGGTTCGACAACTGGTTGCGCAGCAGAGCGAGAGTGGTTTGATAAGCCTCTTCATCACGGCGAGGAGCTGTAAAATACAGATAAGTCAATTGGAGCATGATCTCAAGGTCCTTGACGGACGAAGAACCATTAATCCGCTCGATGTTCTCTGCAATCTCAGGACTAACGGAAACGGTCTTGCCTGACAGCGCTTTCTCTAACTGAGGAGCGGTGAAACGGCCGATACCCGACATACCTACTATCATTGTTGCCAACTCAGCCGAAGGCAGATCTTCGGTAGCTACTTGAGTCTTACCGCCTTTCGAGAAAGCCTGCATCAATATCTCGTCGGATTTGAAATCGGTTGGTTTGATCACCACCTTGATGCCGTTCTTCAAAGTCCATTCCGTGAATCCGAATCCTTCGTTCTTCGCAAAGGTCTTGATAGCGCCTTTCTTCGGTGCTTTCTTCACTAACTCGCTGTCAATCACCTCTTCTACCGGTGCCTCAATAGCCAATTCGGTCTGACCGGCCAAGGTGGCTAAAATAGCCTCTTCGCTCGGAATCTGAATGCCCTCTTTCTCCGGTCCTGCGATTGCTACGGTGGGGTTCGCGTGAATGAGCGATTGACCGACACTGTTAACGGCATCGAGGTTTACCAGCGGCAGAGTAGCTTGTACGAACTCATACTCCCATTCTGCCCCAGGCATCGATTCGCCGTTCTCAAAATGGCGGATACATTCACGGGCGATACTGATGTTCTTACGCGTGTTACGCTCGTTATATGCCTGCTGAATAGCGGTCATCTTGTCGTTCTTCACGCGCTCTAACTCAGCGTTGGTGAAACCATAACGACGCATTTTCTCCAATTGGTAAATCAGGTCGTTATACGCTTCCGTCTCGCGGCCTGCTTTCGGAACCATTGTTACTTGGAATGCGTCCATTTTCTTGGCGGTCTCGCCATAGTGGCAGAATGCGCCGGCGAAAGAGGCGTTCGGATTGAGTACAAGGTCCGAGAAACGGTTATTGAGAATGTCGCACGCCAGATCGCGAATCAGGTTCAGCATGTATTCCTGCGCTGTGCCCTTGAAGACATCAGGCAGTTGGTCGAATTTATACTCCATCATAATACGGCTCTCCTGCGCTTCGGGATCGGTCACGATTGCCACTAACGGCTTGTCGTTATGGTTCACCGTGTAGATGGGACGCTCGCCGAAGTTCTTACGACGAGGTACATCTTTCCAAAGCGCTTTGATCTTCGCCTCGATAGCGTTCACATCAATATCACCTACCACGATGATAGCCTGATTATCAGGACCATACCATTTGTGATAGTAATCGCGCAGGGCTTGATACTCAAAATTATTGATCACAGCCGTGTCGCCGATCACATCGCGTTTGGCATACTGCGTACCCGGGTACATCAGCTCGTTCAGCTTCTTCCAGATACGGCGGTTAGCCGTGCGACCGGTACGCCATTCCTCCAGAATTACACCGCGCTCAGCGTCGATCTCTTCGTCTAACAGCAGCAGTCCGCAACTCCAATCGTGCATAACCAGCAAGGCACTATCTACGATTCCTTCGCGGTAGGTCGGTACATCAGATAGACGATAAACGGTCTCGTCGATGGAGGTGTAAGCGTTGATATTTCCGCCGAAATTAACACCTACCGACTCAAAATAATTGATGATCCCTTTACCCGGGAAATGCTGTGTTCCGTTGAATGCCATGTGCTCCAGAAAGTGAGCCAGACCGTTCTGGTGGTCTTCCTCCAGAATAGCTCCGACAGCTTGCGCGATATGGAACTCAGCACGTTGCTTGGGTTGCTCGTTATGACGGATGTAATAGGTCAATCCGTTGTCTAACTTGCCGTAACGAACCTCCGGGTCCATCGGCAGTTTCTCCGGCGCCTCTTGCGCCGATACCATCATCGCTGCGCACAGCAGCGCGATGTTAAGCAGTAACTTCTTCATTCGTATTTGTATTTGTTGTCTTTTTCGTTTTGCGCGGAGCGCGTTTGGTCTTTTTGCCCTCCTCTTTTGTTTCGGCAGCGTTGGCTTCTAACAGCTCGTCACCGCGGCTCTTCCACGGACGCGGACCTAATATCCGTTCCACATCTTCGCTGGTGATCACCTCGCGGTCGATCAGCAACTGGGCAATCTGATGATGTCCCTCAGACTGCTCGGTGAGTATCTGTTTGGCGCGTGCCATCTGCTCAGCGATGATACGCTTGGTCTCTTCGTCTATCACCTTGGCGGTCTGCTCTGAATAGGGCTTGACGAATCCGTAGTCGTAACGGCCGGTGGAATCGTAGAAACTGATATCTTTCAGTTTGTCGCTCATACCGTAATAAGCTACCATCGAATATGCCTGTTTCGTCGCACGCTCCAAGTCATTGAGCGCTCCGGTCGATGTCTGGTCGAGGAAGAGTTGCTCTGCTGCCCGACCGCCGAGTAACGAACAGAGCTCGTCCAGAATATGCGACTCGTTGGTCAACTGCCTCTCTTCCGGCAGGTACCAAGCCGCGCCTAACGCCATGCCGCGCGGTACGATCGTCACTTTGACTAAGGGGTTCGCCCAACGCAGCATCCAACTGATTGTCGCATGACCCGCTTCATGATAAGCGATCGACTTCTTCTCCTCGTCGGTCATGATCTTGTTCTTGCGCTCCAAACCGCCTACGATGCGGTCCACGGCGTCCATGAAATCCTGTTTACTGATTTTTTTCCGTCCGCCTCGAGCAGCTATCAAGGCCGCCTCGTTGCATACATTCGCGATGTCTGCACCGCTGAAACCCGGTGTCTGCTTGCTCAGAAAATCGATATCTACTGTCTCATCCAGTTTGAGCGGACGAAGATGTACTTGGAAAATCTCCTTGCGCTCTTGCAAATCCGGTAACTCCACATGGATCTGTCGGTCAAATCGTCCGGCACGTAGCAAGGCGGCATCCAGCACATCCGCGCGGTTAGTAGCGGCAAGGATGATCACACCCGAGTTGGTTCCGAATCCGTCCATCTCTGTCAATAACTGGTTCAGCGTGCTCTCACGCTCGTCGTTACCACCGGTCATCACACCTTTGCTTCGGCTGCGACCGATCGCATCGATCTCGTCGATGAAGATGATAGCCGGAGCTTTCTCTTTCGCCTGACGGAACAGGTCGCGTACACGACTCGCACCCACACCAACGAACATCTCCACAAAATCGCTACCCGACATCGAGAAGAACGGCACGTCTGCTTCACCCGCTACAGCTTTTGCAAGCAGCGTCTTTCCTGTTCCCGGAGGACCTACTAACAGCGCGCCTTTCGGAATCTTTGCGCCTATCTCCGTGTATTTCTTGGGGTTCTTCAAAAACTCCACAATCTCCTGCACCTCCTGTTTCGCGCCATACAAACCTGCCACATCTTCAAACGTCACTTTGTCTTTCTTGTCGCGGTCAAATAACTGTGCTTTCGCCTTGCCCACACCGAAGATGCCTCCTCCGGCACTTCCTATTCCGCGGCTCATATAAACGAAAAACAGTACGATCAGCAGGAACGGCAGGATATTCACGATAATCAGATACCAGTAATCGTGCGATTTGTCATACCGTACGTCTATCGCCGCCTGCCCGTTCGCCTTGCGCGCGCTGTTCACGCCATCGATGTATTTGGAAAACTCCTCTACGGACGGTACTTGCACTTTCAGCTGTCCCCGCGCTTGTTCGCCATCGCCTTGTGAATTGAACACCAAGGTGTACTTGGCGGGCTTCACATTCGCTTTCAGACTCAAATCGTCATATACTGTGATCTTGTCTATCGCGTCAGCTTCGATATACGCCGTGAACTTGGTGTAACTCAACTCTTTGCTAATACCCTGATTCTCTTTGTTGCCAAAGAAATAATACCCCAACAGCGCAAATGCAAGCGTGTAAAAGAGGATGCTCATCCATCGTCTCGGACCGCTTGGCTGATCATTGTTATTTTGCTGCGGTGTTGGCTGTTTCTTTTTTGTCGCCATGTTCTCTAAACTCTAAACTTTAAACTCTAAACTATAAAATCTCCGGTAACTCGGTAATCTTCCCGTCAGCCCATAGATGCTCAATGTCATAGAAAGCACGGGGCTCACGTTGCATGATATGCACAAAGATCGTGCCATAATCCATCGCAATCCATTCGGCATTTTCCACACCGGCAACACTCAGCGGGTGTACGTGAGTCTGCGTACGAACGAAATCATCTACCTCGTCCGCGATAGCGGCTACCTGCGTGTTACTCTGTCCTTCGCAGATGAGCATCATCTCCACCGGAGCCTCTTTGATCTTGCGTAAGTCAATGGTTACAATACGTTGTCCTTTTCGGTTGCGGATACCTTCGATAATCGTATCCAGTAATTTTTTTGTACTTATTTCTTTCATATAATAAAAAACCTTTGCGGCTGCAAAGGTACTAAAAAATTTTCATATACACAAGGAATTGACAATAAAAATCAAAATCCCTTGCATATTTATGCAAAAAATAGTTTCTTGGCGTTCGCTGTACTGCGTTGAACTACCTCTTCGGCGCTTATTTGCAGTATCTCGCTTAATTTATCCACCACACCCCTCATGAACCGGCTTTCGTTCCTCTCTCCGCGATGCGGAACGGGTGCCATATACGGTGCGTCGGTCTCCAATACCAAACGGTCTATCAACGCGCCTTCGATATTTCGATCTTTCGATATATCGATATCTCGAAAAATCTCATTCACTCCCGCCAACTGCTCGCCTAACTTGCAATTCTTGAACGTCAGCACACCGCCGATACCCAGATAGAATCCCATCTCCAATATCTGCATAGCCGTCTCCTTACTCCCGTTAAAACAATGAAACACGCCCCGTAACGGCTTTAATTCGTAATTTTTAATTTTTAATTGTTCATTTGCGGCTTCGTGTACGAGCCGCACGATGTCCTCCGTCGCCTCGCGGTTGTGCAGAATCACCGGCAAATCCAGTTCCCTTGCCAACAACAACTGCCGTCTTAACGCCTCTTTCTGTGCCTCTTTGTACGTCTTGTCCCAATAATAATCAAGTCCGATCTCGCCTATCGCCACTAATTCTTCCCGATGTGCACGGATAGCCGCTTCCACTTTTGCCAACTCTTCCTCCCAATTATCCTTCACGTCCTCAGGATGCAGACCCAAAGCCGGATAGCAATACCCGGGATGACGATGACAAACATCCATGACCGTCTCAATAGAAGCCGCGTTCACGCCCGGAACAATCATCGCTTCCACGCCTTCTGCCTTCTGCCGCGCAATCACTTCTTCCCTGTCCGCCGCAAAAGCCTCTTCGTCAATATGACAATGTGTATCTATCATAAATCGTCCAATCGTCAATTATTTACAATCGTCAATAAATCGTACCTCGTCAATCGTCCAATCGTCAATTATTTTGCCTTGTCAAAATAGAACTGTCTCCGTAACTCAGGAATCGGAACTCATGCCCGAGCGCGTACTCATATATCCGTTTCCAGTCTCCATCCACAAAAGCGCTCACTAACAGCAGCAGCGTGGATTGCGGTTGGTGAAAATTCGTGATCAACTGATCTACCACATGGAACTTATACCCGGGCTTGATCATGATCTGTGTCTCGGCATGCAGCGTCTCCTGTCCCGTTTCCGTCAAATAATCTACGATCGCCTGCAATGCCTCCTTTGTGCTTATTCCTTCGTCCCCTTGTTCATAAGGTTCGAATTGTCCGACGTGCAAATTCGTAATTTTTAATTTTGAATTTTTAATTTTTTCATCGGCAATCTGCTTGCCGATGAAATACAGGCTCTCCAATGTCCGCATACTCGTCGTCCCGACCGCCACTATCTTTCCCAATTTTGCGATAATATGCTCGATTGTGCTCTTCGGAACGGCAATAATCTCCGTGTGCATGGTGTGCTCATTGGCGTCCGCCGTCTTAACAGGCAGAAATGTCCCGGCTCCCACATGAAGCGTCACTTCGTCGGTCTCAATCCCTCGTTTGCGAATATCCTCCAACACCCGTTCCGTAAAATGCAGACCTGCTGTCGGAGCAGCTACAGATCCCTTGATCCGTGAATATACGGTCTGATACGTCTTCAGATCCGACTCCTCGGTCTTCCTATTCAAATAAGGCGGAATAGGCAATTCTCCTGCTGCATCCAGTATCTCCGCAAAAGAAACCGTCTCGTCATCCCATTCGAACCGCACAGCATATGTATTCCCCAATACCTCTTCTTTGTACACACGCCAATTCAACTCCCTCCCTTTTAGGGGAGGGCCGGGGAGAGGCTCTTCTCCTTTCCATTTCTTCGCGTTCCCCACCATACATTTCCACACGCATCCTTTCGTACTTCCCAACGACAATTGATAATCCCTCGGCTCCAACGGCTCCAAACAGAACACCTCTATCCGTGCGCCCTGTCGAACTTCCTCCCCTCCTTTTACGGGTGAAGAGCTTTGCTCGATCGAGCGTCCGGTGGACGGTCGTAGAACAATGTTGGGGGTAGGCTTCTTGTGAAACTCCAGTCTCGCTTGTATCACGCGCGTGTTATTATAGATAAGGAGTCCTCCCGGCAGGATATATTCTCCCACGTTACAAAACCTGTCCTCCGAAATAGTACCCTTATAGACCAACAACTTGCTTTGGTCTCTTTCCGCCAGAGGATATTTGGCAATCCGCTCATCCGGCAGAGGGTAATTATAATCTGCTATGTAAATGGGTTCCATCATTTTTCTATTATTGTTAACGTGTATTTACGTTCTTTTTACCTGCCCAAAGGGGGTAATAACGGGGTGATAACGGGGTTATTACGGGGTTATTCGTGGTACGTCGGTATGGGGTAAAGCCTCGGAACGCTTGCCGGCAAACAACTCATACTTGTTGAACTGGCAATCCAACTCTCCGTTCAGCAGCCTTATTTTCTTGCTCGGCTTGAGACCGATACATTTCATAGCTGCCTCGTTGGAGGAAATGATCCAAGCTGTTGCGCCCGTGAACTGATGTTTGAGTGCCGTTCCGATCTTGCCGTACAGTTCCTCCATATCCTTGTTGCTCGCCAACCGCTCTCCGTAAGGCGGATTGATCATGACGATCTTCTCGCTTTCTACTTTGAGCGAAGCGGTCTTTCTACTTTCTACTTCTCTCAACTCTAAACTCTCAACTCTCAACTCTTCAAGACGTATCTGCCGCAGCACAACGTCTTTCGCCACTCCTGCGCTCTTGACGTTCTTTGTGGCTTGCTGCACGGCGTAGAAAGAAGCGTCCGAACCGTAGATCTTATGCGTGAACTCCCGCTCTTTACTGTCGTCGTTGTAGATATCGCTCCATAACTCCTCGTCGAAGTCCTGCCATTTCTCAAAGGCAAAAGACTTCCTGAACACACCGGGCGCGATGTTTCTGGCTATCAAAGCCGCCTCAATAGGAATAGTGCCGGAACCGCACATCGGGTCGTACAGGTCGCATTGCCCTTTCCAACCTGCCATCAGCAGCATTCCTGCTGCCAACACCTCGCTAATCGGCGCTTCGGTAGTGGCAACACGATAACCGCGTTTATGCAAACTCTCGCCGCTACTATCGAGACTCACTGTTACGGTCTCGTTCGCTATATGTACGTTGATCAGCAGATCCGGATCACTCACTTTGACGTTCGGTCGTTTACCGGCACGCTCCTGCCAGTAATCCGCAATCGCATCTTTCACGCGGTACGTCACGAACCGGCTGTTACGGAAGGTCTCGCTATAAACCGTTGCATCTATCGCAAAAGTGGTCTCCGCACTCATGTACTTACTCCATTCCACCGCTTTTACCGCCTCGTAGAGTGCATCTTCGGGCTTAACACCTTTCTTCATCTCCAGCCGTTTGGGCTTGGCAATCTCCACCAAGACACGGATAGCGGTTCTTAAACAGAAGTTAGCACGATAAAGCGTGGCTTTATCTCCGACGAACGAAACCGCACGACGTTCTATCTGTACGTCGTTGGCTCCTAACTCAATCAACTCTTGTGCCAACACTCCTTCCAGACCCTTAAAGGTCTTCGCCAGCATCTTATATGTGTAAGCTTGCTTCATCTGCTTCGAATGATTTATTTTAAAGGCTGCCCTGTCTTCTCCTTATAATAGTATATTGTCTTCCCGTAGAGGCGGCCCCTATGCTATTTATCGCGGAAAGAGAGGGATTCGAGAATTGCCATTGGCAATAATCGTGCGAGGCTTTGCCGAGCTAAGACCCCTCCGACCGTAGTGGTGAGAAGGCCCTGTCCTTCTCTTTAAATGGATAGGGGCTTCCCGTATAGGAGGCCCCTATTCATTTACCGCGGAAAGAGAGGGATTCGAACCCCCGGTACCTTTCAGTACTTCGGTTTTCAAGACCGACGCAATAGACCACTCTGCCATCTTTCCTTCGCGCTTTCGCGAAATCGGCTGCAAAATTACAACAAAAATTTCACATATGCAAATAAAAAAGTTTTTTTCGTTAAAAAAATTGCGTACATCACTCATTTTATTGTACCTTTGCAGCGGATTTTAGTTTGGATTTGTCTATCCTCTCTATGCCATAGCTCAGATGCCGATATATTAGCCTCTACTTGCGTGTATTTCTGTGTAATTTGCGTAATCTGTGGACAGATATAAAACGGCGAATTACACGAATTAAACGAAATGAGCCGCATGGATTATTGATAAATAACAAGAAAAACAACGATCTCTTAGAGCAAATATTTTGGACTTTTTGACAAAAAAATATTTTTTCTTGAAAAAAATTTGCATATATCAAACTTTTGTAGTAATTTTGCAGCGAATTTGGAAGGGTGTATGTAGAAATACCCTCAAAAATGGTATGATTGTAAATCGAATGTTCAAAATTACCCCCCCATATCGCAAATGTCGTATATGGGAGCAACAACGGAGAAAGCCTTCATAATGTAGGGCTGACGGGTAATGATAGCAACGCTAAGGGCGGTGCTCACGGTTTGTGAGCGCTGCCCTTTTTGCGTGCGTATAAGCGTGCGCGCATGATCCTTAATTATATTGAATATATAGAGTTGTTTGAGTGGCAGCGAGCATAGGTGCGGTTCATCATATCTTTTTGTATCTTTTTTTTAAATTATCTCCGCACCTATGCCGCCACGTGACAGACGATTTGATCTTTGACATATTCGGACATCTGCCTGATTGCAATGCAATCATTCTCCCGAAT
>CAMJJT010000018.1 GCA_946406195.1 uncultured Bacteroidales bacterium | reverse complement strand
TTCCCATTGGTGTTTGAGACCAACGCGTCTACCAATTCCGCCACCTGGGCTTGCTATTCTCCATTTTCAGGCGAAAAGCGGGTGCAAAAGTACTGCTTTTTTTTGAAATGACCAAATTTTTTGACGTTTTTTTTGCACAAATGGCTATTTTTTTGTAATTTTGCACACAAATTGGTCGATTATGAGTGATTTTTTTAGTAGAAGTGAGGTTTTGTTAGGCGAAAAAGCGATGAAGGCTTTGCAAGATGCGCGTGTCCTTCTTTTTGGAGTTGGCGGTGTCGGTTCGTGGTGTGCTGAGGCACTTATTCGAACCGGATTACAGCATCTGACAATCGTGGACGGCGATGTGGTTCAGGCATCGAATATCAATCGTCAGTTACCGGCGACGCGTGAGACGATCGGTAAGCCGAAAGTGGAGGCACTGAAGGCACGATTATTGACTATTAACCCCGAGGCGGAGATTGAGGCGATTTATTCCATGTATCCAGGGGAAGATTTTGGAGAGGCTCTTTCGGAATACGACTACGTGATAGATGCGATAGATGATGTAGCCGCCAAGACAGACCTTATATTAAATTGCACGCGCACGCGAGGGGTGAAGATCTTCAGTTCGATGGGCGCAGCTTTGCGTTTTGATCCGACACAGGTGACTACGGGTGAGTTAATGTCTATCCAAGGCGATGCCTTAGCGAAAGCAGTCCGCGCGCGGATGAAACGCTTAGGCCAAAAGCCCTACAGAAAGGTGAAATGTGTTTATTCGACAGAACAGGCGCAGAAATGCGAGGCACGGGGTTCATTGATGCAAGTGACGGCGGTTTTTGGGTGCACGTTGGCATCGTTTGTAATAGACGACATACGCAAAGGAGTACAGAAAAACGCTGAATAAGGCGTTTTTTTTTGCATATGTCAAAAAAAAGCAGTACTTTTGTACCCGATTTAGATTATGGGACTATTATTATTGTTTTTATTCGGCGCAATGAGTGTCAGTTTTCTGTGCTCCGTTCTGGAGTCAGTGCTGATGACCACTTCGCTTAGTTATATCAATCTTCGTGAGGAAGAGGGCTATGCGCCTGCCAAACTAATGAGCAGCTATAAGGAGGACACGAGTCGTCCTTTGGCGGCTATCCTTTCGTTAAACACGATAGCGAATACGATTGGCGCTGCAGGTGTGGGAATGCAGGCATCGGCTATCAGTGACAGCAAATGGTTCGGTTTGACGGTGTCGATTGCGATGACCTTATGTATCTTGATTTTCTCGGAGATAGTGCCGAAGGTGATCGGTACGACTTACTGGCGGCAGTTAATGGGATTTACAGCGCGTACTATTCGCCTGTTAATCATTATTTTGTATCCTTTGGTATTGCTGGTGGAGTTGATCACCCGTGCTTTTCCGGAGAACGAAGACGAGCCGTCTGTGAGCCGTGAAGAGGTGCTTTCGATGGTGAATGTAGGAGAAGAAGAAGGCGTAGTGGACGAGGATGAGAATAAGATTTTCTCTAATTTGATGCGTTTGGATTCGATTCATGCGTACGATGTGATGACGCCGCGTGTGGTAGCGAAAATAGCGCCGGAGAACATGACGCTGCGTGCTTATTATGACAACGACGAGTACGACCATTTCTCGCGTATTCCGCTCTATAAACCCGAGGCGCCGGAGTATATTACCGGCTATGTGCTGCGCAATGAGGCCTTGGAGGAGTTGACGGAAGATCATTTCCGTAAGACGCTCGGAGGTTTGAAGCGTTCGTTGCCTGCTTTTGACCAAGATCTGACTTTGGGTGTGATCTTCGATTCGATGCTCAAGCAGAAAAGTCAGATTGCACAAATCATCGATGAATACGGATGTTTTGTAGGTATTTTGACGCTGGAAGATATTATTGAGACGATCTTCGGTTTGGAGATCATCGACGAGAACGATACCGTCATCGATATGCAGCAATATGCTCGTGAGCGTTGGGAACAGCGACAGAAGAAATACAGGAAAGTAGAAGGAGTGAAGGAGTTAAAGAGTTAAAGAGTGAGGCAGAAAGCTAACGTACATATTCTGAATAAACGGGCGAAATTCGAGTATATTATCTTGGATCGCTTTACTGCCGGTATTCAGTTGTTCGGTACCGAGATCAAGTCTATCCGCGAGGGAAAAGCTTCGCTGGTTGATTCGTGGTGCGCGATTGAGCACGGGGAGATTTTCGTCAAACAAATGCACATTGCGGAGTACCGTTTTGGCAGTTATGCGAACCATGAAGCCAAGCGTGATCGTAAGTTACTGCTGCAACGCCGCGAGATCCGTAAGTTAGAGAAAGCAACGAAGGACACCGGTAAGACCATTATTCCGTTGGAGCTGTTTATCAACGAGAAGGGTTTGGCGAAGATGGAGATTGCGCTTTGTCAGGGTAAGCACACGTACGACAAGCGGCAGTCGTTGCGTGAGGCGGATGACAAACGGGAAGTAGCCAAAGTAATGAAAGAGGCGCGGTTATCGTAAGGGATAGTTCTTGCGGAGTGTCTCAAACTGCTCAGGATGCGCTTTTAGAGATTGTGTGATAGCAGCGAGCCAAGGCTCGTTGCTTTTGTTTTGGGGAGTCGTGGTCACGTGATCTTGTGATCCGATAATCTTGATTTGTGGTAAACCAAACATCTCTGCTATTTCGTTCAGGCACATTCGGGTTGCGTTTCGTTTGCCCTCTACTGAATAGCCGGCAATGTGCATGGAAGCGCGCAAGGCCTTTTTAACCACTTCCGGATGGATGTCCGGTTCGTTCTCCCAAGTGTCCAAGATGAAGGGGTGTCCGCTGCGAAGGAGTGCCTGCTCGTCCACCACACCTCCTCGCGCTGCGTTGATGATCAAAGCATTAGGTTTGCATTTGGAGAGAAAAGATTCATCGCAGAGGTGGTAAGTGGAAGCATCCAAGGGGACATGGAAGGTGATGATATCACATTTTTGTGCGATCTCGTCGAGGGAAACGCCAATTCCTTTCGGCGGATCGTTGAGGAGCACTTTCATTCCTCGTCGCTCTGCCATTTGCGCTACAAGACTTCCTACATGTCCTACGCCGACCACACCGATGGTCGGTGGATTGGAAGATTTGAAGATTGGAAGATTTGAAGATTTAGATTCATCGATGGCTTCCTCAATGTAGTCGCAGACGGCCTGTGCGTTGCAACCCGGACAAGCCATCCAGCGGATACTGTGCGCCTCGCAATAAGCGGTGTCAATATGGTCAAAGCCGATAGTAGCGGTACAAACAAGACGAACAGACGAACCGGAGAGCAGTTCTTCGTCCACCTTGGTGCGCGTTCGGACTACCAGAATATCTGCGTTGCGGATGGAAGAAGTGTTGATTTCTTCCGGTTTCAACGGAATAATCTCCACTTGAGGCCATTCTTTTCGAACGGCTTCAAGCAGAAACGGAATATATGCGTCGCAAACAATGCGCATACTTAATATTTGATATTGTCAATCAGTCGGACAGGTCCGCAATAAACCGTTACACAACCGATGGCATGATCGAAGGTGTCGGTAGGCAGAAGAGTGGTCTGATCGACGATCTCATAGTACTCCACCTCCAAGCCGTCGATGGCATTGATGGTATCGATGACGCGCTGCTGAACGGCTTGGACCGTTGCACCCGGTTCTTTTGCCCATTTCAAGGAATCAAAAAGCGTTTTGGAGATACCCAATGCGGTCTGTTTTTCCTCCGCAGACAGGCGTTCGTTGCGGCTGGAGAGCGCCAGACCGGACTCCTCGCGTACGATGGGACAATCGATCACTTGCAATGAACCGAACGTACCTGCCAACGAGCTGCGCTCCACCATGTGATGGATGATTGCCAGTTGTTGAAAATCCTTCTCACCGAAATAACCTTTGTCGGGTTGGGTGAGATAGAACAGGCGGCTCACCACTTGCACGACCCCATTGAAATGTCCGGGACGCATTTTGCCTTCCATGACCTTGTCTAAACCGGCAAAGTCAAATTCGAAGGTCGTGTTCATCTCTGAAGCCGAATACATCTCTTCCGGAGTGGGAGCGAAGACGTAATCCGCTCCGATGGATTGCAGCAGTTGAGCATCGCGCTCTATGTTGCGCGGATATTTGGCGAGGTCCTCCTTGTTGTTAAACTGGGTCGGGTTCACAAAAACAGACACGATGCAGATGTCGTTTTCTTCTACCGCACGTTTGACCAAGCTGGCATGACCGTTATGAAGGGCACCCATGGTGGGCACCAAACCGATTGTTTTGTTTTCCTGCTTGCAAGCCTTCACAACAGCCTGTAAAGCACTCTTCGTGGTAATAATTTGCATATAAAAGCTCCTTTGTTTCAAAAAAACGTGCAAAGTTAACGCTTTTTTTCTTATTTTGCAAGCAAAAACGATCAAAAATACACTTTTTTTTGCATATATCAATTTTTTTTTGTAACTTTGCACCGAAAAGCAAAGAATGTATGCCTATGAAAGAGCCGAAACGTATCCTGTTTATCTCTCAAGAGATAAGCCCTTACCTGGCAGAAGAGACGCCAATCAGGCTGCTCAATCGCCAATTACCGGAGTATTTCCAGTCTCATGGCTATGAGACGCGTACGTTCATGCCCAAGTTCGGTGAAATCAATGAGCGTCGAAATCAGTTGCATGAGGTGATTCGTCTATCGGGTATGAACCTGATCATAGAGGAGTCCGATCACCCGTTGTTGATTAAGGTGGCATCGATTCAATCGGCTCGTATTCAGATATATTTTATAGACAATGACGATTTGTTCCATCGCCGCAAAGGAGTGGTGGACGAAGCCGGCAATGAGTATGCGGACAATGACGACCGTGTTATTTTCTATGCGCGCGGTGTGATTGAGACGGTGAAGAAGTTGCGCTGGACGCCGAATATTATCTTGTGTTCCGGGTGGATGAGTGCGCTGGCTCCTTTGTATCTGAAGAAGGCTTTCGGCGACGAGCCGTTCTTTGCTAATTCGAAGATCGTGTTAATGCTAGACGATAACGAGTATCAGAAGCCTTTCCCGACGCGGTTTGCGGATAAGCTGCGTATCGAAGGAATCGCGAATACGGATGTTCGTTCGATAGCCGGTTTCCCGGTAGGTTACGAAGAGTTAATGCGATTGGCTATCGATTTCTCGGACGCGATTGTATATGCTTCTCCGAAGGTTAATCAGCGATTGATGAACTATGCCGAGACGAAGAGTAAACCTATTCTTCCTTATGAAGCGACCGAGGATCTGACGGAGCAGTGCAAGCGTCATTGGAGTTTCTATCAGACTTTATTGGAGGGGCATGAATAGAAGGTTTGCTTTCATGAGTGTATTATTCGTCTTGTTGTGCTGTTGGACGGCATGTCGGGACGATGTGACCAGCGCGGGTAGCGGCGTGCTGGATAAGGATGACGCGATTGTGGTGTATGTCGATACTTTTCCGCTGGTATCGATGATAGATAGTTGCAAGGCAATCGTGTCGCAGGCGGATTCGTTCCTGTTAGGCGAGATAGAAACCGATTATGGTACGTTGCGCGGTTCTATATTGACCCAGTTGGCGTGTCCGGATGGGTACTCGTACCCCTCTAATGCTGAGGTGGACTCCATGTTCCTATTCGTGTATTATAACACGTGGACAGGTGATCCGAACGCGGCCTTGGCAGTGAATGTCTATCAGATGGACAAGGCGACTTTCAATTACTCGACCGTTTATCCGACGGATCTGAATATAGATGATTATTGCACGCGGGAGAAGCCTATCCTGACGAATCGCCGCATCGTGGTAGCGACTGAGAAATTGGATTCTATCCAAGACAGCGAAGGGGATTATCTCACGATGCTAAAGATGCGCGTCAATGAGGAGTTCCAAAACTATTTCTGGTCCATCCAGTCTTTTGAGAATCAGGAGACCTTCAACAAGCAGTTTATGGGTTTGCTTCTGGAGAGTTCTTTCGGTTCCTCCACGATGCTGAATATATCCACGATTGCGTTAGGCGTGTACTACCATTTCTCTTATTCGAAAGCCGGCAGGGACACGACGGTGAATGACATGAAAGCGTTCTACGCGAACGCTGAGGTACGCACGGTCAATCAGTTGACTTATGAGGACAAGGAAATGACCATCGAGGAACTCAAAAAAAATTCCGACACCTATAATTATATTATATCGCCCGCGTGCGCATATACGCGCATAGTACTGCCATTAGGACGTATAACCGATTCGATCATGAGCCACATGACGGGAGAGATCAACGGCGGGACCGACACGCTGAGACGTCCGTACGTCAACAAAGCGGAGGTGCAAATCAATGTGAAGAATGTGTATAGAGGATCGGAGTCGCAGAGACGGCGTAATGATTGGTTGCAGCCGGCTTCGTATATGCTGCTCATCAAAGAGAGCAGTATGGAGCGATTCTTTGCCAATAAGGAGTTGCCGTCCGATACCTGTGCGTTGCTCAGCCAATTGATTCAAGGAAAAGATGCGACGGGTGAGTATATCTATTACTACTCCTATGATCTGTCGGATTTCATTACCAACCAGTTGCGTCAAGATACGCATATTGATCAGTTGCAGATGATGCTGGTTCCGGTTAGTCTGAACGCCATAAGCGGAACGAGTGTGTCCAATTATTCCTCTGTGCGTCAGAAAGAGACGATGTCCGTCACGCAGATCGAATCCGCCAATAACGGCACGGACTTAGAGATTGTCTATAGCGGTTTCACGCTACCTGTTGAGCATTAAAAAAACGCGGTGTCAAACCGCGTTTTTTAATCGTATCAGTTTTTCCCGTCTCAGTTTCTGCTCGGCATACAAGCGTGTGACGGTGAATGTCTCTGTGTGACCGATCTGCTTATGGCTCGGCAGTTCAAACATCAGATCCGCCATTACGGCTTCCATGAGTCCGCGCAGTCCACGGGCACCGAGTTTATTCTCCAGCGCTTTATCCACGATATAATCCAGCGCCTCGTCATCAAAACGGAGGTCCACCCCATCCATCGCCATTAGTTTCTTGTACTGCTTGGTCAAGGCATTCTTCGGCTCCGTGAGGATGTTACGCAGGGCGTCCCGATCCAAGGGTTGGAGGTAGGTCAATACCGGCAGACGGCCGATGATCTCCGGAATCAGTCCATAGGACTTGAGGTCCTGCGGAGCAATGTATTGCAGCAGGTTGCTCTTATCGACATTAGCCACTTTCTCTTGCGCGGCAAAACCGACCACTTGCGTGTTCATTCGTTGGGAGATCTTACGCTCTATTCCGTCGAAAGCACCGCCGCAGATGAAGAGAATGTTACGGGTGTCGAGGTGGATATACTCCTGATCCGGATGTTTGCGACCACCTTGTGGCGGTACGTTCATAACCGAACCCTCCAACATCTTCAGCAGGCTCTGCTGCACTCCTTCGCCGCTCACATCGCGTGTGATAGAGGGGTTCTCCGATTTACGCGCAATCTTATCGATCTCATCGATGAAGACGATGCCGCGTTCTGCTTTCTTGACGTCATAATCGGAGTTCTGCAACAGGCGCACGAGGATTGACTCCACATCTTCGCCCACATAACCGGCTTGCGTCAGAGAGGTAGCGTCGCCGATGGCGAAAGGCACTTTAAGCATTTTGGCAATCGTGCGTGCCAGAAGGGTCTTACCGGTACCGGTAGAACCGACCAAGAGGATATTGCTCTTCTCAATCTCCACATCATCGTTGGAATCATCCTGAAGCAGACGTTTATAGTGGTTATAAACAGCTACGGAGAGGAAACGCTTGGCGTCGTCCTGACCGATGACGTACTGGTCCAGAAAATCCTTTATGCTCTGCGGCGTGGGGAGTGTATCCAAGCGAAGGGAGTTATCTTTGGACTTGGTGGTGGTAGGTATAGTAGCTACCATCCGGTGTCCCGATTCGATACATTCGTTACAAATCAGCACATCATCGTTGATACCGGAGAACATCGCCGGCATCACACGTCCGCAGAAACTACACGCATTATTGTTATTTTTCTTCCCCATTACTCTTTATGGATATAGAGTTTGTCGATCATACCGTAAGCAAGCGCCTCTTTGGAGGTCATCCAATGGTCGCGGTCGGCATCTTGACGAATCTGCTCTATCGAGCGTCCGGAGTGGTCCGAGATGATCTGATAGAGTTCGTCTTTGAGTTTGAGAATCTCTTTGGCGGTGATCTCTATGTCGGAAGCCTGTCCTTGAATTCCGCCTAAGGGTTGGTGGATCATCACACGGCTATGCGGCAATGCGGCACGCATTCCTTGCTCGCCGGCAACCAAGAGCACAGCGCCCATGGAAGCAGCCAGACCGGTACAGATAGTAGCTACGCGTGCCTTGACAAACTGCATAGTGTCGTAGATACCGAGTCCGGCGTAAACCGAACCGCCCGGTGTGTTCAGATAGAGATTGATATCGCGTTCGCTATCTACGGAGTCCAGATAAAGGAGTTGTGCTTGAATGACGTTAGCTGTATAATCATTGATCTCCGTTCCGAGAAAAATGACGCGGTCCATCATGAGGCGGCTGAAGACATCCATCTGGGTCACGTTCAGTTGACGTTCCTCCAAGATAGTAGGCGAAATATATCCGCTGCTCGCACGGGTCTGATCCATGCTGCGAGACATTACGTTCTCTACATGCATGGAGTTAAGACCCTGCGAAACTGCGAATTTCAGAAAATCATTATTCATGATTGACGATTTACAGATTTACTTTTTTTCTGCTTTTGCCTCTGCGCGGCGTGCTTGTGCCATCTGGATGTCATAAGCGATCGGCGAAGCGATGAACAGAGACGAATAGGTACCGATGATCACACCCATGAGGAGCGCGAAGACGAAGCCTTGAATGGTCTCACCACCGAATACGAAGATTGCCAACAATACAACGAACGTACTCATAGAGGTGGAGAACGTACGGCTGAGCGTGTTGTTCAACGCGTCGTTGATATTGACTTGTTTCTCGCGTTTCGGATAGAGGCTGTTGTACTCACGAACACGGTCGAAGATGACCACGGTATCGTTGATCGAATAACCGATAACGGTCAGGATAGCCGCGATAAAGGCTTGGTCGATCTCCATAGAGAAAGGCATGATCTTCCAGAGGATAGCATAGAGACCAAGGATGATCACTGTATCGTGCGCCAAGGCTACGATTGCACCTACGGAGTAAGCGAAGTTGCGGAATCGGAGCAGGATATAGAGGAAGATTACTACCAGCGCAGCGAAGATAGCCCAAACAGCGCTGGTCTTGATATCATCTGCTATAGCAGGACCTACTTTCTGGCTCTGCATGATTCCTACCTCTGCGTTCGAATCGGTAGAGCGGAAATCATCGAAGGTGATATTCTCGCCCAAGAACGGCTTGCAGCCCTCATAGAGAAGTGCCTCGATCTGCTCGTCAGCCTCAGCGGTCTCTTCTTGGATGCGATAGTTAGTGGAGATACGAACTTGGTTCGCGTCGTTACCATACGTAATGACGTTGATACCGAAGGTCTCGCCATCCTCCAAAGTAGCCTTGAAGACGTTCTCAAGGTTCTCGCGTACATCCTGCGTGTTGATATTGTTATCGAAACGGACTACATAGTTGCGACCACCAGAGAAATCGATACCGAGGTTCAGTTTACCGAACAAGTGCGGCTCCAGACCAAGGATAGCGAAGATGATCACTGCGCCTGAGATCCAATAAGCAATCTTACGGGCACCTACGAAATCGAAGTGGATATTCTGGAGGAAGTTTTTCATCAGACGAGTGGTGAAGCTCAACTCTTTCGCGTTGTCACGGCTTGCGTAGTCTTCGAGCAACAGACGGGTAATGAATACCGCCGTCAAGAACGAAGAGATGATACCGATCATGTAGGTAACAGCGAAGCCCTTGATAGGACCGGTACCGAAGATAGCGAGGATAGCACCGGTGAGGAACGAAGTGACGTTTGCGTCCACGATAGCGCTGATAGCGCCCTTGAAACCGTCCTCGATAGCTTTGCGCATACCCTTACCGGCACGAAGTTCCTCACGGATACGTTCATAAATGAGCACGTTACCATCGACCGCACAACCCATCGTCAGGACGATACCTGCGATACCCGGAAGGGTGAGGACCGCGCTGAACGAAGCCAGAATACCTACGAGCAAGAATACGTTGCAAACCAAAGCAGCGTCGGCAATCAGACCCGGGATCCAACCATAGTAGAAAATCATATAGATGAGGATCAGCACGAAGCCCAGTGCAAATGACCAGAGACCGGACTGGATCGCCTCACGACCGAGCGAAGGACCAACCACGCTCTCCTCGATGATACGAGCCGGAGCAGGCATCTTACCGGATTTCAAGGTGTTCGCCAAGTCTTTTGCCTCTTCCACGGTGAAGTTACCGGTGATCTGGCTGTTACCGCCGGCGATCTCGCTCTGTACGGTCGGGAACGAATATACGTAACCGTCGAGTACGATAGCTACCGATTTGCCGATGTTATCTTTGGTCAGACGCTGCCAAGTCTTAGCCCCCTCAGCGTTCATAGACATGGATACGTTGGCATAAGCGCTGATCTGGCTGAAGTCCGCACGGGCATCGGTGATCACGTCCCCTTCGAGGGAAGCACGACCGTCACGCTGCGCCTTGAGAGCAACGAGTTGGTAATATGCATTTGCTTCATCGATGGCTTTGACAGTCCAGTAGAAACGTGCGTCACGCGGCAGAACAGCTTTTGCGATCTGCGAGTTCAGCATTGCGTTGACTTTCGCGGTATCTACGTAATGAACGGTACCGATTACCGGGCCGCGATATGCCTGACCGGCTTGGTTGATAGAGGGGTTGAGGACAGCGAACAAGGGGTTGGTCTTTTTGTACTCTGCGATCTGAGCAGCCTGATCAGCCTCTACAGCAGCGCTGTCACCGAGCAGTTCGGCAAATTCATCACCTTCTGCTTTCGGTGCCTCTTCTACAGCCTCTTCAGCTTTTGCCTCTTCAGCAGCCTCAGGAGCGGTCGCTGCGAACTCACGGTTGATCTGTGCGAGCATCGGAAGCAATTCGGAAGCCTCGTAGGTCTCCCAGAACTCGAGGTTAGCAGAACCCTGAAGGAGTTTACGTACACGCTCGGGCTCTTTGATACCCGGCAGCTCGATCAGGATACGACCCGGCTGAGCCAGTTTCTGGATGTTCGGTTGAACGACTCCGAAACGGTCGATACGCGTACGGAGCACGTTGAACGAGTTCTGGATAGCACCGTCCACCTCTTCGCGGATCACTTTCTCTACCTCAGCGTTCGTGGAGGTGAGGGTCACTTTGTCTTTCAACTCGAAGGTTGAGAAAATAGAAGCCAGTTGGCCCTGAGGATCTACCTCTTTGAACGACTCGATAAAGAGCGTTACGAAATCTGTGCCGCTCGATTTTTGTTTCTGCTTGGCGAGTGCCAGAGCCTCTTTGTAGTTCGGAGTCTCATTGTGTCCGGAAAGAGCATCCAAGATGTCCGGAACGGAAACCTCCATCGTAACGTTCATACCGCCCTTCAAGTCCAGACCGAGATTGATTTCTTTCTCGCGGCACTCTTTGAGCGTGTAACCGAACCATACTTTCTTTGCAGCAATCGAATCCAAATACTGGTACTCTTTTACTGCATCACCGGCTGCGTACTCTTTGGCAGCTTTGTCATAATGGCTGGTCACCAAAGAGAACGACAGGTAGAAGGCGCATACCAACGCAAGGCACGCTGCCAAAATTCTAACAAGTCCTTTGTTTTGCATAATTGTTTTGTATTTTATTTTTTTTAATAATATATGCATTATTTTCGTACGTACGTAACGCGCGTCTTCGCGCACGACACACAAAAAGTGCGCAAAGGTACAAAAAATATTTCACATACGCAAGAAAAATCAAAAAAATTTGCTTATTTAAAAAAAAAGCAGTACTTTTGCAGTCGAAATTAGTACAACTATGAGTCAATTCTTTGATTATGGAGAGTTAAACGCGATGTATCGCCGATTGGGATACACAGCGTTGGCGATTGTGGCATCGATGCTACTTTTTATGCATCCAGTGTTCAATTTTCAGGAGGACAAAGGTATTATTTATGTCCGCAGTTTCTCGATGGACCAAAAAACGTTTTATGTCACCCAGACGGACCTTAAAACGGGCGTTGGAGAGATTACGGCTACTTCCTCAGTCAAGTGGTTTTATTGGTGCAACAAGGCTATGTTATGGGGTTGTGTCCTGAGTCTTTTGGCGTTTTTCAGCACGAATCTGCGCTTGATCATTACGTACATGACGGCGGTAACGGCAGGTTTTTATTATGTGCTGGTGGTTTATTATGCGCTCAAACTGGCCGATTTGCATTACACCACGCTCTATCCGAACTATATGGTCGTGCTGCCTGCGGTGGTCTGCGCGATGATGATTCTGGTTTCCAAGAATATCATCAAGATCCAGGTGGATCGGATGGACCGAGCGATGGAGAAATATGATGTGGATTAAAAATCAGGCGCCCGAAAGGACGCCTGATTTTATTGTATCCGCCATGATTGGCGGATTTTCTTAGAGCTGCGGACCGGCAGCAACGAGTGCTTTGCCGGCTTCGTTCGACGTATATTTGTCGAAGTTCTTGATGAAGCGAGCAGCGAGGTCTTTTGCTTTCTCTTCCCACTGAGCAGCGTCAGCGTAGGTATCACGCGGATCGAGGATAGCGGGATCAACGCCCGGAAGAGCGGTCGGTACCTCGAAGTTGAAGTACGGGATCTTCTTCGTCGGAGCGGTGAGGATGTCACCACCGAGGATAGCGTCGATGATACCACGGGTATCGCGGATAGAGATACGTTTGCCGGTACCGTTCCAACCGGTGTTCACGAGGTATGCTTTCGCACCGCTCTTCTCCATTTTCTTAACGAGTTCCTCAGCATATTTGGTCGGGTGAAGCTCCAAGAATGCCTGTCCGAAGCAAGCGGAGAAGGTCGGAGTCGGCTCTGTGATACCACGCTCGGTACCTGCCAACTTAGCGGTGAAACCGCTCAGGAAGTAGTATTTCGTCTGCTCCGGAGTCAGGATTGATACAGGAGGCAGTACGCCGAAAGCGTCAGCACTCAGGAAGATCACGTTCTTAGCTGCCGGACCTGCAGAGATCGGACGAACGATTTTCTCGATATGGTTGATCGGGTACGAAACACGGGTGTTCTCGGTGACGCTCTTATCTGCGAAATCGATCTTGCCGTTCTCGTCCACGGTTACGTTCTCGAGGAGTGCGTTACGACGGATAGCTGCGTAGATGTCCGGCTCGCTCTCTTTGTCGAGGTTGATAACCTTTGCATAACAACCACCCTCGAAGTTGAACACACCCTGGTCGTCCCAGCCGTGCTCGTCGTCACCAATCAGCAGACGTTTCGGGTCGGTAGAGAGAGTGGTCTTACCCGTTCCCGACAGACCAAAGAAGATAGCGGTGTTCTTGCCTTCCATATCCGTGTTCGCGGAGCAGTGCATCGAAGCGATACCCTTCAGCGGCAGGTAGTAGTTCATCATGGAGAACATACCTTTCTTCATCTCACCGCCATACCACGTGTTGAGGATAACCTGCTCACGGCTCGTGGTATTGAATGCCACACAGGTCTCGGAGTTGAGGCCGAGCTCTTTGTAGTTCTCTACTTTTGCGAGCGATGCGTTGTAGATGACGAAGTCCGGCTCGAAGTTAGCCAGCTCTTCCTCGCTCGGCTGGATGAACATGTTCTTCACGAAGTGTGCCTGCCAAGCAACCTCAACGATGAAGCGAACCGCCATACGGGTGTCTTTGTTTGCACCGCAGAATGCATCTACTACATAGAGGTTCTTGCCGCTCAGCTCCTTGATAGCCAGCTCTTTCACCTTAGCCCAAACGTCCTCGGACATCGGGTGGTTATCGTTCTTGTAGCCCTCGGTGGTCCACCAAACGGTGTCCTTCGAGTTCTCGTCCATCACGATGTATTTGTCTTTCGGCGAACGTCCGGTGTAGATTCCGGTCATGACGTTTACAGCGTTCAGCTCGGTGTTTTGACCTTTTGCATAACCGGTCAACTCCGGCTTGGTCTCCTCAGCGAACAGATACTCGTAAGAAGGGTTGTGGGCGATTACTGTTGCGCCCTGAATACCATACTTGGTAAGATCTAATTCTTTCATAATTTATATTGTTTGATATTGTTTGACGTAGTTTGATGTCGTTGGATACTAAATCGGCTACAAAATTACAACAATTTTTGCAAATATGCAAATATAGCGTTCATTTTTTAAGAATTTTCTTAAAATTGTGCAGTTTGATTGACATCTGGAGTCGTTGGAGGGAGACATTTACTGTAGTTTCTTTCCATCGATTGAGTATTTCTCGTTGTTACGAATGATTATAACATGGTCATTTTCGAGGATCTTATAGACGCCGGATTCGTCCATGGGGCTGAGGATGAGAGGTTCGGTCAGCGTACCGTAATGGGCATCGGGAACATAGTCTATGGACGAAGGACCGATGTACGATGTACCATTTATATACGAAGGTACTAAAGTACAATTATCCATTTCGAAGCGGAGCTCACCGACCTTATCGCTCTGAACGGTGAGGAAGTATAATGGTGACGCTTCGCTTAATGGTGACGCAGCTCTGCTGCTTAATGATGGAATGATGCAGGGTTCGGCTTTGCCGACGAGGTCGTCTCCGAGATAAACTTTCAATACACCATTTTCACCATTCTCACCATTTCCATCATTAATCACGGCAATGATGGTCATGTTAGTTGCGGCGTTGGGGTTGGAGAAGCCTACCTTCGACTCCTCCCTATAGGGAAGAGCCTTTTTGGTTGGTACGTTGACTCGGTTAGAGCGATCGAAGAAGTGGATGTCGATGGTACCGGGAGCAAGGCGACGGAAAAGGTAGCCTTCCCCGGGTTGGAGTGCGGTGAGGTCACCGACCCATCGTTTGTCAGCCGTGAAAGTAGCGAAACTATAATGCGACTTGATCATATCTCCGGTAGTAGCTTTCTGGTAATAATCAGCGAGGGCTTCTGAGAGACTGACAGGTTGGTCGAAGAGGCAAGGCATCGGACTCCATTGTCCGTCCCCACGGACGGATATACGCATGGAGTCTTCGGCGAGTTGGTCACCGGAGATACGCATCGTGTTGCCTTCCCGCGCATAGACCATATAGATCTGCGAGGGGTGCAGTGCGGTGAGGGATCCGACGAAGGCATCGTTATCGGGGTCATAGGTGGTGAACTGTCGTGTGTTGGGGTTCTTGATGAGGTCCCCTTCGTTCCACGGTTTTGCCGCAGACAGACAGGTCTCAATCGTTCCCTCGGAGGTGGTGAGATCGAGATGGGTAGATACCCAGTTCCATCCTGTATGCAGGTCGATCTGCTGCCTTTCGCTACCGTTAGTGGTAAGGATCAGGGGTTCGGGGTCAGTACACCCATAGACGAAGCCATGTGCAAAGAGGACGTCGATGCTGGGTGTGAGATCATAGGTCTTGCCGGTTGATGCCTGCCAGAGTTGGAAATGAATCTGTTTGCGGTTCATCTCGTTCTCTCCCAAGACGGTGATATAGACCTCCGCCGTGTTGCTGAGGGGGTTGACGGATATATGCGCCTGACCTACGCACTCATTGCGATAGAGGGCATAGACGATATCGCGGTCATCGGCAGCGATGACATTGGTCATTGGTGATTGGTCATTGGTGATTTGTACTTGTGCGCAGAGGGACATATTCAAGGGGTATTTGCCTTTATCCACACCATCGTAGGGCGGTTGAGCCTCTGACGTATATTCGATACGGAGGGGTTCGCTGAGTCCGTCCTCATCGGTCAGATAGATGATATCGCTATATTCGCCGATAGGCATGAAACGGTTGAAGGTGAGTCGAATAGACTGTTCGCCCAAGGGGTCAATCGCGCCGTAGGTCTTATCTACGGTCAGCCATGACGGGAGCGATTCGATCGTGTATTGGTGGCGTTTACCGCTATGGTTGATAATAGATAATTGGTGATTGGTGATTGGTGATTGGTGATTGTCTTCAACGGTCATTTGCACTTGTTTCTCGGACCATTTGAGTGCGTTGCGATCAACGAAAGCGGTCCATGAGACGGGCGACGCCATGGGGTTACCATTGAGGTCCTCGACATCGCGGACGGTGACATAGATCGGCTGTTTGTTGATCTCATAACTGCGGTTGAGGATGTTGACCATCAGCTCGTCGTTGTTGAAAGACCAATCGAAATAGAGCTTATTGAGGAGCCCGTGGGAGGTGATAGGGGCGTTCTCGTCGGAGACGAGATTGATTAATGGTGACGCTTCGCTTAATGGTGAAATGATGAGCGGGATGGTTTTGTTGACCACATTGCCGTTCGGGTCTTTGAAGACACGTTTGTCGTTGACGGTAAAGCGGAGCTCAAGGATACCGTTGGGGTTGGAATACTGCTCCTCGAAAGGCAGGTAGGCGAATAGTCCCATCTCATCGCCGGTGAGGGCGGTGGATTCATAGAGTTCCACGAGCGATTTCGGCAGGGCTTGTTCGAAGATAGCGAACTCATCGATGTTGCCCTTGAAGCCGTTACCGCCGAGATACATCGCACCCGTGATTCCTTCCAAGAGGTTTGCATCTATGGTCCGGTACATTGCGCCGTCGAGGAAGAGAGCAGCGTTGTTATAAGTCCGGCTGACGGTCAGCACGAAGTGATGCCAGTTACCGTCGGCACAACCGTCCGGCACGTTGAGTTGCAGGTCCGTCGATTTGAAGAGTGTACCCGTCTTCTCAGCCTTGAACCACAGCATCATCGTCAAGTCGTATATCTTCGACCGACCGAGCAGGTTACCGTTGAGTTGGACGGGTTCGCCGTCTAAGCGGAGGGAGTAACCCTTCTGTTTGTTCCACGTACAGCCGTCGAGGTAGAGGGTAGCACCGTGGGCTTGGTCCGCGATGGTTTCTCCCTTCCCTTCGTTCATACGGTAGTACGCCAGTAGCTCGCGCTCGTAACCTGTAAGGGCATGGCTCGCTGTCACGGATATCTCCTCCGGCGTGAGGGCTTTGGTCCAGATACGGACTTCCAGCATGTCGCCGTCGTAGTGCTCGCCGAACCGGAAATAGGCACTACTGCCTTCCTCCGTCTGCTCGTTGGTCTCGCCGAGGAGGTTATCGGTGATATCCACGTTTCCGGCATAGAAGCGGGTCTTGGAGGACTGTTTGTCAAAGACCACCACGATGCGTTGGAAGGCGAGAAGGTCATCTAGGCGCTTGGAGGATTTAGCGAGGAAGTTCTTCCCGACAGACTTGATCATCCTCAGGCGGTTATCCTTGGTGAGGAGGAGTTGTTTGGTGACCTTACCGTCTCCGGTCTCGAAGAGGATCATGTCGTTGGGGCGGTTGTTTGCCACGGTAGGACGGATCATCATATCGATGGTGAAGGACTTATCGGTCAGGTCGCGTTTGGCTTTGGTGTAGGCCACATCGTTACCGTCAAAATGGAGTGCCGTAGAAGCGGATGTACCGAGATCATTGGTGATACCGGTGATCTGGAAATTATTATCTTCGTCGAGGTAGTTACCGGCGATAGGTTCGTTGAAACGCAGCTTGAGGTTATCGCCTACGGCAAGGACGGAGTTCGCGGGTTCGGGTTCGCCGAAGACGCGCGGTGGACGGGTGTCCTTGATACCGGTGAGTACCGGTGAGGATTTCGTCAGATACGAGGTGCCGTACCGGCAGAAGGATACGGCACGGAGGTCGTAGAGCTGCTCCATCGGATCCCGCTCGCCATAGAAAGCGATGTTTTCTATCCGACCGGCTTGCATCATCGCCTTGGAGCCCGAAGCGGCGTTGTACAAGGTACTATCGGCATAGTACGAGCAGAGGTTGACCCATCCGTCGTCGGATTGCTTGGAGAGCTTGTATTGGAACTCGATATGGTCGAAGTTCGGATAGTTGATATCATAGCCGTCGATGACTACCGGCAGGTACCATCCGGTGGAGTCTTTGGGCGAGAGGGTGTTCATGACCCACTTGTCATGCGGCGCGGAGATCTTGACGTCGCAGCTGGTAGGCTGGAAATGGACGGAGAACGAAGCCTTCGTAAAGTTCAAGATGTCGCAGTTGGATGCCAACATGAGCGTCAGGTTCTCGAAATCATATCCTTCTCCGGCATAGACCTCAAGGGTCTTGTCGATGGTCTGCCCCGGGTTGAGCTTGATGGCGCGTCCGTCACCCGTCAAGGGGAAACCGTCCATCAGCACTTTGGCGCCGTGAGGGTTGGAAGCATCGACGAGCACGAGTTTGAAGACTACGTAGTTTTCAAAGCTCTGCTGCGTCTCATTGCTCATCCGTATATGGATGATCGCCGGCTGGTCACGCGGGATATCCGATACCTCATGGTTGAGTACATCCAGCTTGGGGTTCTCGAGTTTGAGGGTACCGTTGCCTAACTGTGCCGGTCTGCCGCCCTGCTCGTAGAAGATCGACTCTTCCGGACCTTCCCACGGGCATTTCGTTGCACCGCCGTTCAGTTTATAGATGAACGAACCGTAGAGATGGGAGTAACCGTCGTAGTCATTACCGTCATCGACGGTCTCACGCACGACATCCGTAGTCTTGTTGAAGTCATTGAACGTTTCTTGGCGCCGCAGGACGGATACGTTCATATACGAGTACTCATCGGGTTCGAGCACAAAGCCGGCAGTACGGCTATGGGTCTCGGACCAGTTCGGATCACGGTCCCAATTGATGTCGACAATCGGATTGATATTCCAACTCAGAGACGCGGTCGGTACATGGGTCTGGATGGTCATATCTTGCGGATTGTTATCATTGTGCTGCTTAGAGTTATTAAACATGTCCACCCATACCTTAACGGCTGATTTGATCGCCTCCGACGATGCATTTTTGACACTGAGGGTCGTTAACGCGGTGGAGGGGTTCATATTCAGGCCGTCCATCTTGAAGGCGTGGTTCTCTATCGCGTCGTAGGTCTCCGAATGACTCATCTTCACGCCGTTACTAACGAAGTAGTTCTGCACCAGGTCGGCATTCACACCTGACATCACCGTCAGTTTCTCTTTCTCGTTCTGCGCAATGAGTTCCATCCAGCTGGCAATCGTATTGTTGTACATCTCTACCTGATTGACTTTCATCCAAGGCGTTTGTCCTGTCGGATAAACGATCTGGTAGTTGGAAAGGGCAAACGTGGTATCGGTTGGCATCACATGCGACCAATAGACCGGTTCATTTTTGGCATCTGCTATCGCCTGTATAGTTGCACTATCGCCCATCACCAGCAATGCATCGCGTTGCTCGATCAACTGTGGTAGCAGGACGGTAAGGATATAATCCTGCGAATAGGCAAACGTACCGTCCACTTTATGTCCTCCTGTCATCTCTTCACCGATGGCGAGGTAGTATTTCTGTCCGTCCAGCGCATGACCTTCTGCTACCGTAGCAGACGAACCGGTCACGCCGACGCTGTCTTTGAGCTGTGCCGCCAGGGAGACATAGGTCAGCGAGTCGAGCGGTTTGACCGCATCCGTCAGTTGGAAGACGGCACTCTGCGCCATACCGATATAGATATCGCCGCGCGAACCGACGAACCAGTCATCACTCGCCGTCTCGATACGGTCAGTGGTGGTGAAGGTATAACTACCGCCATGTTTCCAAGTCAGACTCTGAGTAAGCGGCAGACTCCATGAGTTTGATACCAGTGAGGAATAGGAATTACCGGAGAACATGCTGGTTGTACCGGGTGCCGAGGCCAAATATACTCCGTAAAACATGCCCATACCGGTGCCGTAGGACATATTCAACTGGATACCTAACTTGGCGGAGAGGGTCCAGTTATAGTTGTAGGTGAAAGAAGTACCGGACTCGAGGTAAGCATAGCTCTTCGCTCCGGGCGGGTCACGGAGCACGTCTAATAAGGTCACGCCGGCATCTACCGCCATCGCGTAGTCATTGCCTTTCGAGTGGTTACCGGTCACGTAAGCCCGAATCAGCTGTTTCTCGATATGACGGCCGTCCAACTCGATCGCTACATCCAGCACACGCAGGGCCTGATCGCCGGTCTTGTTGAACGATACATAGTCCACCGGAACGGTGACGTCTATCTGTCCGGCCTCATTGAGTTTGGAGCCCAGACCGTGACCCAACAAATGCTGCGTCGCTTGTTCCCATTTCGGGAAGAGGGATGAGAGCGTCTGGGTCTCTTCGGAAGCATGCAGACCGTTATAGACCTTCATATCGCCGCCGTTGATCGGCACTTGTTCGTGTTTCGCGGAGGTCTTGTCGTTGTTATAGTAATAATCCTCATGAGCGCTGATACGGAAGGTGTAGTCGCCCGTTGCGAAGACCGGATGACCGAAGGTATAATGCCATACGCCGGTTGAGTCTTTTTCTACCAGCGGGATCTCCTTGAACTCATTCGTAATCGTTTGCCGCGTCATGCTCCGCTCACCCAGGTACGGCTCTGCGATACCGTAACGCAGCTGTGTACAGGTGATATCAATCGGAGAACGGTAGGTGATGCTGTAGGTCTCATTCCATTTCACGGCCTTGCCGTCCAGAATCTCACCCTCATGCTTGGTAGCGGCATTACTGAGATCGATCACCTCACTCGTCTTGCCTTCTGCAAAGAGGGTAGCATAACCGCGCGCCGTCGCTTGCGTGATTTTATACTTCACAGGGAAGAGGTCGGCGCAGTACTCACCGGTTAACGGATCGGGGTTGATGATGATGCGTTTCTTCTGGTAATGCATCTGTGTCGTACCTACCGTGTCCACGGGTTCTTCCAACTCATAAACCACATGCGGCACGCTGAACTCGAGTGTGTCGCGCGTCAGGTCATCCTCGTCCCGTACGATATGCGAGATATTATCGCCTTCCAGTTCGAGTACCAATTGCAGGTCATCACCGAGGTAGTTGGTACTCAGACCGAATCCTAAAGCTCTGCCGGCTTGCTCCAGACCGCCGACTACACGACCGGCCAGACGAACCTTTGTTGCATCCCAGATACGTACACCGTCCAGCGGTTTGTCCAGCACCAGCTCGTTACTGTTGTTCATCACGATATAACCGTCGCCTTCGAAGGTATGTCCCTCTTTGACAGCCTGTAAGGAGAATTGGTGGTTGAGCGGCACTTGTATCTCGAAGTTACCGGAGGCATCGGTCTTCAGCGGACCGCCTGCCCGCTCGATCATCACACCGTCCAGCAGCAGGTTCGCATCGCGTACCGGGATCGATGATTTGCTGTAGAGCATACGTCCGCTCAAACGAACCGAGGAGATATTATCGAACTCGATCGCCTCCGCTACCGGGTTGCCGGCATCCAGCGTAACTAAAGCCGTAGGCGTGGTCGTATTATTGAATCGGAACTCGGCATAGGTGCTCGTCGGGATGATGCTGTAGGTCTTACCCTCACCGTACAGCAAGCTGTCGAAGACATACCGTCCGGAGCCGTCCGTGACGGTCTTTAATTCGTTCATTCCTTCACTCGTTAGACTGACTTCTACGCCCGGACAACCCGTGCCGTCAGCGTAATGGATACGTCCGGAGATCATGCCGTATGGCGAGCGGAAACCGGTCGTGGTAGCGGTATGGGTGGTGGTGGAATCATGGCAGGTATAGGAAGCCACAATCCGGTACTCATAGGTCACACCCGGTGCTACATCGTTATCGCGATAGCCGTGGTCCTCGGTGCGCAGGATGGGTTTGAAGATCGAGTTGCTGCCCTGCTCGCGGCGGGAGAGTTCATACTCGTCCACGCTACCCGGTGTAGGTTCCCAAGTGATGATGACACCGTAGCGGTCATCGCCCTGCGTAGCCTCGAAACGGTCTATCTCCGCCACCTCGTTGTAATACAGATCCGGTCCGTCAATAGCTACCGGTTGCAGATCCGTCGGGTGATGTACCTTGAGCGCGGACGCTCTCTGATCGATACGTACGGCGTACTTATAATGCATGCAGGACCGATCGGCTACGTCGGTCATATGCGCCATCCACGATCCGTCCGCCTGGCGAATGATGCTGTCGGCCGGAACAGGCAACTCGATCGTGTCGCGCGTCTCTACCAGGATTCGCTGCAGGTAGATGATCGCATTGCGATCCCAATTACAACGGGCATTGCTCTCGTTCATCTTCGCTACCTTGCTCTCCAGCTGCGTATAGAGCGTATGCTTGGCTGTATCGGGGATCGGGTTCTCCGCCAAGAAATCGGACATGGCCGTCTGCATCGCCGCTTCATCTTCGGAGATATGGGCATAGAGATTAAGCCCGTCTCCCGAAGGATAGAGTTCCACATTGGCTACGTACGCCGCTTTGTCTTCGAACTTACCTACCAGGTCCACGACATAGACCGTGACATTCATGTTTTCGTATTTGCCGATCACGCTGATCTGCACCATTCCGCCGCTCTCGGCGTAAGCTTGTATCGTACCGTTCTCCAAGGGCAGGAACGATGATTGCAGCGCTCCCTCCGGCGGGAGATAGAAGATCTTATAGCGGTAGTTAGCCGGATTGACGCCGTCTATACCCGTGAAATGGAGCGTGATCGGCACCAACCGATGGAGGTTCTTCACCGAAGACTGCAGTACACATTGCGTCTCTGCCTCCGGCTCCTGTTGGATAGCTTCGTTATTGAGTTTTACATTAAAATGCACCTTGCGGTTGGTCTCGTAGTCCACATCCTTAGTATAAGGATCCTGTGTCGGAGCCAGCGGTGCAAGGTAGTTGTTCTTATTGAGAGTCGTACTCTGCGAGAAACCTTCTATCCAGCCCCAGATAGCCGAGGTAGCACGACGGATACGGTAGTACACAGGTCTACCGGGTTCGTAGATCGCATTACTCGACAGTGTTGCTTCGTACTCTACCTGATCTCCATTTGCGTTCGTGACAGTGAAGGTACCGCTTTCGCTTACATGCGAATCATAGGAAAGCGTGGTATCGTCCAAGGCACGCATGGCCTCCAGCGGGTTATCCGTGATCGTGTAGGTTCCTGAATCGGCACTAAAACTCTTATAAGCGATCGTCACAGCATCCGAGAAATTAGGCTTGAAAGCACGCTCCACTTCGAACATATCGTAATTCACCAGGTCTTCGGCTCCCGGACACCGGATCGCCCAGCTCAGCTGCACATTGCCGGTGACGCTCTGCTGCTCATCTAAGATCTCTTCCGCCCTGAAATCGTAGATTCGGTGGTAGGCAGGGATATTGACCTCATTGGATTTGACGGTATAGCGCTGCACCGCGGAGTCCTGCGCCATATCTACGCGGAAGGTGGCATAGAAACGCCGCTGTACCGTATCGGCCGTCGGCACGATGATCATACCGGCTTTCTCGTCGATCGGTGTCTCCGTTGCGTCGAGCGAGGTATGGTAACTCACCGGGTTCTGGAAGACCGTATATTGGATCGCTGCGTTGCCGTAGCCCGTGGTGCCTTCTTCGTCGAGGGCATAGAGATAGGGCGTGAGCAACTCGGGCGTCTGGGGGAGGCTCACATTCAGTTTGTCCTCATACGCCCACCATTTGCGAAACCTCGGTTTCGCGCTGGAATACTTGAAGATATGCGCACTAACGCCCCAGTAGAAGTCCTGTCCTGCCAGTTCTTGCGGCACGTACCAGTCGATGGTGAAATAGGTGATGTTTCTATGGTCATCATCCACTTTGCGCTTGAGGTACATCGAGCGGTGGTTCTTCCAATAGGAGTCGTCGCCTGCGGCTAACGTCTTCTTCTCTCCCTTCCAAACACTCTGGACCACTACGCTACCGGTATGGACATAGATATAGCCTTCCCCTTCGTACTCGTAGTTGTTGGCTTTGTTCTTGCCATCCCTTACGGCAGCAATTGACGCGATACGGTGTACATCCCCGGATCCCCGCTCCTGGTTCGGTTTGAGCGAGTACCAGATGTAACTATCGTTCACATCGGACCGGTCCTCCGTGCAATCAAGGTAATAGTCGTTGACGGTTCCATACACCCAGATAGGGATATAGAACCGGTACACGCCGTTACCCATGTTCATGACGGTGTAATGCTCGGAATGCTCCAGATAATCATTGGCGTGGACGCTCGTAGCGACCAAAAGTGCCAAAAGGGCGATCGAGATCAATCGTTTCATATGCTAAAAGAATTGAGTGATTTATTGTGCGAGTATCAAGGCAGGCAGATAGGGTGCGTTGACGGTGCCTTTATGACCGTCGTTGACGAAGACAAATGCGTCCTTGAGTTCAAAGAGATTACGGTATTGTTTGGACCAGTAGCGGAGAGTGACCGCTCCTTCCGTTTTGTCTATGTACAGGTAGAACAGACTGTCCACTATAGAGGCTACGCCGAGACATTGATTGCCGGCGAAAGCACCGAACATATCCTCGCTGTCGATCTTATGATCGGCAGCCAGAGAGGGATAACTTGTCCTCAGATCAGGAAGAACGAGTACGGTCATCGACGAAGTCATGTCGTGCCCCTCAGGCGGACACCATGACGGGCGGTCAATGTTGCCGTAAAGGGTGGACGGCTGTGGTACCGGATCGGGTGGATTACTGTCGTTCTTGCATCCCGCCGTGCAGACCAACAAGGCGCACAGCACCATTAGACTAAACTGTTTCATCTGTAACTTCATATTTTTTTATTATTATATATTGTCCTACGACAGGCTCTGTCCCGTAACTACTTCCTCCTTCCCGTCAGGTCGTATAGTTGCCCATCGATGACGAGTAGGATCTCTCCGTCCCGAAGTATTTTCTGAGGGGTCGTGGAGGGTTGCGAATCGTCCGGCCAGTAGAGGGTGTTATTAGCGCCCAAGAAGAAGTTATAATGTGCTTCTTCTTCGGTCATGTATCCGGGTATATGTGCTTTGGGATAGACGCCGTGCAGCTTGATCGTCTCGTTGCCCGGATCGGTCGCCGTCACCGTGTCGGTGTCCCAGTTCTCCACGTTCGCAAAGAAGAGCGGTGTGGGCAGCGTCCGGCCAGGCGAGGTCTTTGCCCATCGCAGGAGATAAGGCACCCCTTGGGTCAACCTGTTTCCCTTCAAACGACTCAGAAAGAGGTTCATCCGCTCGTTTCCAGGAGCACCACTGACACGACCGCCCTTGAACTCAAACACCTCTGCTCCTTCCAACGGCGAGTCCGCTATGTCCGGCACGTCGAACGGCAGGCACAAGGTATAGTAAGTGCTGTCTTTGCGAAGCGTCCGGTTGACAAAGGCGAAGTCTTCTGTCTTGGCGGACGTCCAGTTGGTCTCATACGTAGCGGCGTTGTGCTCTTCGTCATGGTTGAGCACATACCAGCCGTTATGGCCATCGGCGTTCTTCTGGTCCTCCCGCCAAGCGTTGGCAGTAGCCCATTGTACAAAATCCGTCTCCGGCGAGGTGGCAAACCGGATGGTCTTCTCTGCAGAGACGGAGAAAACACCTTTGCCTGCCGTGGTGGCATACATCGTACCGATAGGCAGCCACAGAAGTATGGATAATAAATAGGTAATCTTTCTTTCAATGTTCATTTTTAATCAGTAATTATTAGTGTTGCGATAAATTATCGCTAATGTTAGTTAAAATACTTATATTTAATTAATTACAAGCGTTCTTTGATTTTTTGATTTGAAATGAAATATTTTTAATATTTTTTTATAATTATCGCATCAGTACTAATCAATTATCAAAAATTATCCAAAAATTTTTTTTCCTTTTGATCTTTTTTTGGGGATGTTTTGGGACTTTTTGGACCAAAAATAAAAATGTTTTTTATGTTTAATTCCTTTGAAGGCTTTTACTCGAAGAGTCGCGGAGTTTGGGGATAAAAGCCATCTGGGAGTTTACTCACATGTGGGTTTTAGCCACAAAGTACGCGAAGCGCAAAGCGCTAAAGCATTCAAAGGGGTTTTGTTTGTTTTTTTCTTATCTCAAAGACCACGTGGGAAAAGTAATCAATTCGTCGAAATTAAAATCCCCATCATGGCGATTATCAGAATGGTCGAGAAACTCAATACAACACAGGTTGCCAACCTCCAAAACGTTCCCCAATAACCAAAACCGAACAGTTGCTTATAGGCAATGAAATAATAGCATAACGTGAGCACGAAGGCAATGCCGTATAGCTCGGTAAACAGGGTATAAAAGATATACGACAGGATTGCCAAATAGACCTGCAAGTAAAATCCCTCCGGGATGGTGTGG
Organism: uncultured Bacteroidales bacterium; assembly: GCA_946406195.1. Lineage (GTDB taxonomy): Bacteria > Bacteroidota > Bacteroidia > Bacteroidales > Paludibacteraceae > Colicola. The sequence continues at coordinate 12,938 of CAMJJT010000018.1, read as the reverse complement.
TTGGGATAAAGCGGAGCTTTGCGGAAAAGAAACCAAGTGGGTATGATGAAGATGCAACCAGAGAGTAATTCGCTGATGTTACGATGATTATTAAGCCAATCGGAGGTCAAGTCAAAATACTCAAACCCTAATTGAGTAGGCGCTGCGTCAGGGATAGGAAAGAAAAAGCGAACTATCGTAACCACCGCCGCTAAGATGAATAGCAGTTTTACCGGCGGATAACTGACTTGCCGCTTACCGCTGATATAATCGCGTACCAGATACCCGGGACGCCAGATTAACTGCCACAAGGTATAAACGGCAGAACGGGATTCAATGCCCCATAACTGTGCTATTCCCTGCCATGTTGTGATCCAACCGATACGACCATGACGCGCGGATTGAGAGCAAACAGGACAATAATTGCCACGAAAAGTATGTCCGCAGTTATTGCACACATGCTCGCTCTCATCCATCCGATACGAAATAGGATGTTCCTGCCAAGCTCTGAATGCTTGCCATTGGGTTGCTATGAATTGATTTACTTTCATTCGTTCACCATTAAGAGCCTCCGGCTCATCACCATTAATCAATTAGCAATACTATCGCATCATTCCATCATTCCATCATTTCATCATTCCATCATTCCATCATTTCATTCTTGTCTTCACGCACTCCGCAATGAACCGCGCTACCTCTTTCGGCTCCAAGCCGGTCACGTTCAGCACAAGGTCATAGTTGCGCGCATCGTAGCGACTCTTTCCGCTGAAGGTCTTCGTGAAGTTCTCACGTGCCTGATCCACCTCGTCGATCAGCAGGTCGGCACTCCCTTCGTTGATATTCAACCGTCTCGCTACTTTCTCCCGACGGAACGTCTTCTCTGCCATCAAAAAGACCTTGAAAGCGCACTCGTCATCGCGGAAGATATGAAAACCGGTACGACCCAGTAGGACGCACGATCCTTTCTGAGCCAACTCCAACACTATCTTCTCCTCCTCGTCGTACAGGTCTTGCGACACGTTGTCATACCACCAACTCGGCTTTACTGCCTTGATCTGATCTACCTCTTCCTGCGTCAGGTTATACTCCTCGCGGATCGGTTCCAACACTTGACGGTCATACAACTGTACGTCTAATAATTCTGCCAACTCCGTAGCAATCTTTCTTCCTCCGGTTCCAAACTCACGACCGATGGTCACAACAAATCGTTTTTCCATATGTTTCACAATTTTGCGTGCAAAATTACAAAAAAAAATCTATATATCCAAATAAATGAAGAAAAAATTTGCATATCTCGCAAAAAAGCCGTACCTTTGCAGCCGGATTAGATTGTGAAGATGTTCAAAGACTCACATAAAAAACACATTATAATCGTATGAGAAAATTTTTATTTATTGCATTGGTGCTGCTGATGTCAGTAGCGATGCAGGGACAAGTAACCTTTACCGCGGCTGAATGGGCCACTGCACAGAGCTTGAGCAACGGAGCCGCTGTTACCGGTTATTCACAAGGCGGAGTGACGGTGGAGTTCGGACAAGGAACCGGCAGCAACGCCGTAGTATGGAACACGTCTCAGAACGCGATCGTCACCCGTTCGGGCAACAGGATGACCGTGTCGGTAGCTGAGGGGCAAGTGATTACTTCCGCTTCATTCACGATGAAGCAGAACAGTCACGCGAATGCGCTTTCCGGTTCTACTTGGAGCGAAGGCAGTGCGTCAGCCAATACCACTGTTGTAACCTGGACAGGCAGTGCGCAGACGATTACGGTGACTATCGGCGGTACTGCGTTGTTTGATTCGTTCACCATTACAGCAGAAGTACCGGAAGTGCCGTTCGTCGAGGACGAAAGTACCTATAATGATACTACCATCATTACCCCGCAAGAGATAGCGGATGAAAATTTCATGAGTGCAGATGATGAGTTTGAAAACCTCAGTTACTCCAAAGCGGGCAAGCAGCTCACGCTGAGCAAAGGTGATGTTTACTATACATTGAAGTTTACTTCCAGCTATAAATGGCAAGGTCTTGCGCTGACGGTCTATACCGGTCACGGCATCACAATCACCGCTCCTTACCGCATCAAGAAAATCATCTTACGTGATGCGCAGGGACAAAACGACTATGTTTGGATCGGGAGCTCTACACAAGTAAAGATCACGGATGCGTACCTCAATATTCTTGACATCACCATCATCAGCGATGCGACGGATAGCTCTCCCTATACGGTCAACTTCTACGGTCTGAACGGTGCGCTGCTGAAGACAGAGCAAGTGCCCGTAGGCGGTAGTGCTAACGCACCGGCAATGACGCACGAGTGCTTCGCCGGATGGGACAAGGATTTCTCTGCCGTGCATAGCAATATGGACATACATGCTATGTTCAGTTTCACAGAATGGGAGTTGTCGGACTGGAACTGGAACGCCCGAACCAGTTTCACCTACACGTATGATGATTATTCCATGACTGCGACGTACGCTTCTTCGCGTACCGAGCCTTATTGGTATTGGTCCAACTTATACCTCACTCCGGGCGACAAGCTGACTATCACCCGCGAAAACACGTTCTACGGCATGAAGTTTATTTGTAGTAGCGGTTCATCGGATGCTCTCACATGCAATACCGGTACGCTGCGCAAGGACGGTAATGACGTTTATTGGTACGGAGCCACCAATTCACTGACCATCACTCTTCCTGCCAATGCATCCGAAAATATCGAACTGCAGAAAATTGGTTTCCCGTGCGATTACAATGAGCAAGTGCCGGTGCCGTGTGTGGTGGTGTTCTTGGACGAAAACGGACAAGAAATAGCCCGTGAGACCGTCATGTCCGGCGAAGGTTTGACAAACATTCCCGCCGGTCCTGCTCATGAAGACGAATGTATGGAGTTTGCCGGTTGGGATGTGACTGACTTCAGTCGCATCATGCATGATTTGACGGTTCATCCGTTGTATCGTGCGAAAGCCATCATCTCGCTGACGGCTACCGAATGGGCGGAAAGTCAAGGAGGCTCCTTGTCCCGCATTACGAAAGACGGCTTTACGCTATATGGTTCTATTAGCTACAATAGTAACGATTTATCCATTGTCGTCCGGAGAAATGGCGGGTTCGTCATTCTGAATCCGGACTATTTCTATCACTTGACGTTCAGCTGTTCTACCGAAGCTTATGCCACTGCATTGGCTTCGAACAAATGGTCAAGCGGTTCGGTAGTGCAGGACGGTACGGATGTGATTTGGACCGGCGAGACAGACAGTTTGTCTTTCATCGGCTCTGCAACGCATATCGTTGCTATCACTTCCTTATGCCAGCATTTTGAAGTAGTCTTCCTCGGCGAGAATGACCAGCCGATTAGCACACAGCCTCTTACTTCGGGTAATGCGGCTATAGCACCTCCTGCTCCGGTTCACTCCAATGAGTGCATGCAGTTTGCCGGCTGGGATCATGAGTTTACACACGTATATGGTAACTTGACCATTCGTCCTATATGGAACTTGCTCGATGATTGCACGCCGGAAGGATATGTAAGAGTGACTTTCATGGATTTGACCGGAGACACTATTGAGACTCAGTTCGTGCTCATCGGCGGTTCGATAACAGCGGCTCCGGACGCTCCGGCAATGAAATACCATACCTTCACCGGATGGGATCATGCGCTGACGAATCTCACAGAGAATACGATTATTCGTCCTGTTTATGCGTATGACACCAACAGTCCGGACATCCTGACGGTTGTAGATTACTACAACCTGAAAGATACTGCCCAGTGGCGATTAGAGGAAGACCCGATACGGGCTATCAAGGGCATGTATCATGCGAAAAACAACGAAAACGTAGAAGACGGCAGACTGACGTTTGAGCTGCAGTGGTACGACGGGAATTGGTTGAAAACGATCACCGTCTATGATATGCTTTCTCTGAACGGCGAGCCGTTTATCAGCCATCTGGACATTACGGAAGGTGACACGGTCATTGTATTCGGTACTTATGTAAATGAGTGGGTTGAATATTGGAACCGTGAGGGTTTGAAGGACGGTTATGTAGTATGGATAGGTGCTAAGCGCGCCGAAGAGGGCTACACCAACCTCAACATGCCGGACGCAGCAACACTCTATGACTTCAGCGGCAACGGACTCAAGCAGGCGGTATATAACAAGGACAATATGACCATGCTGACCAAGGACATCACGAATGATTTCCATCCGGAGCGGATGTTAGGTACTGCCGGCGGCTCGCCTATCTTCATCGAGGATGTGAACCACGACGGACATGCGGATGTCGGCCATTCTTGGTCTTTCAACTCATTGCTATCCTCCGGTGCTAACTATGAGTTGGTAGAAGGTGCACTTTTCCTGCCGAACTTCGATGCCAATAGCGACGGACGTATCGACTATATGCTGCCCAGCTCGAACGACATCATGTACCAGATGGCAGACGGTTCATTCCGCAAAGAGCACATGCAAATCTATTCCTACGACGAGTTTATGGCTCAGTTCGACGAGACCGAATGGATAAGCACCTATTCGGAGAATGTCAGCACCTACTCTTCCGGTTCCAGCGGTCTGGTAGCCAACACCGGTTGGAGTTCGGGTATGAATCTCAGTGGAGCATGTCTGGCAAGAACACCGAAGCGCCGCGAAGCCGGAAAAGCACCGTCCATTGGTTATACCGTCAGTGCAGTCACCCGTGCGCTGGATCTCAATGCCGACGGATTCATCGACCTCGTGGATGAGAAAAACGGCTTCTTGTACCAGAATATGGGCAATAGCAAATGGATACAATTCAACATCGGTCGTATCGTTCAACCGGCTGACCTCAATAACGACGGATTCACCGACTATATTTTCCCGGGTACACAGTTGTATGTGATGATTTACCAAGGTAACGGTCAGTTTGACTACCGCAATATCTATAGCAATGCGGCTGTGGATGACCTGCTTTACTGCTACGATTTCGACCATGATGGCGACATCGACATTCTCGCCACGTTCTCTACCAAGCATAATGCCACCAACCGAGCTTATACCTGCTTCTTCCTCAATGACGGTCAGGGTAACTTCGCCCGTCAGACGGAGCAGGTATATGGCACAGAAAACTTGTGGTTCTCGGCTTGTCAGGATATCGACGGCGACGGCTATATGGACCTGTTGGCTTTCCGCGGAGACATCAACAATACATGGAGACCGGAAATTGCCGCCAACACGGACATAGAGATTGTGTGGCTGCAAGGCAATGCGAATAAGACCTTCTCCAACCCGCAGTTGCTTTATACCATTGCCTCGGCTGAGGAGGGGCTCAGTCCGGAAGGGTTGCGTATCAACGCCGAAGATTTGGATAACGACGGCAAGGCAGAGATTTGGGTATCGGGTATGAATCGTGGCAAGACACGTCTGTTTACGATGGCGGATGCTACGGTCAATGCCGCACCGACGGCACCGGCTGCTCCGACGCTGCTCTATGACAACGGCTACCTGACCGTTAGTTGGGGCAACGGTGCAGATGCGCAGACGCAGACGGGTGATCTTACCTACGCGCTGCGTATCGGTACGACGGCAGGCGGAAACGAGATACTTGCCGCACATGCCAATGCGGACGGTACACGCCGCAATTTCTTAGACGGCAACATGGGGCGCAATCACACCTATACTATTGATTTGCGCACGTACGTACCTGCTACGCTCTATGTAACCGTACAAGCGATAGACGCGCAACATGTCGGTTCGGCTTGGAGCGAGGAAGCGACTGTCGAGCATACCTACCTGCCGGCGGAGTTTGACTTATCGCGCAAGTCCACTCCGTTCAACGAAGCTGTCGAAGTGCATTATACCGAACTGCCGGCGACTTACACCCATACATGGGACTGGAATGGCGGTACGCTGAACGGCAACCTGCTATCGTTTAGCACAGCCGGCGAGAAAGTAATCACCCATACCGTGACGGCACCGAACGGCAAAGCGGCTTCGTACTCTGTGACGCTGACCGTACTGCCGAACGGTGTCAGCACAGAAGCGCTCAGCGGCGACTTGAGCCAATATCTCTTGGGCGGTGGATGGCATGAGTTAAATGCCAAAGCCTTCTCCGACTTCAACCAAGACGGCAATTTGGATGTACTGAAGGAGAATGTGGTTTATACAGGAGCCACACCGCTCGCATACACACAAGCTGCCGGTTTATGGAACACCCAGTTGAACGGCGGATTCCTCTGGCTCGATTGGAACAAGAACGGTTCGGCGGACCTGCTGCTCAATTACAGCACCTATCTGCCGCATCAGGATAACGCGCCGGATATGTCTGCGGATGTAGTAACTGATAGCCGTCTGGGCTACTTCTATAACGGAAAATACGAAGGCGGCTACTACTATTATACGCTCCAAGCGGACTTGCTGAACATAGGTCAGCTGACCGTCTTTAAGGACGAAAGCGGCAACGGTCTGCCTTGTTATTTCCTCGTTCCGAACGGAGATACCTACCGCGAGCTACAGGTAACGACAGACGGCGAATTAGACCCGCTCAAGAACGCCCTGCAGGGCTGCTCTACCGGCAATTATGGTGGAAGAAATGTGCTCCTTACTGATATCAACCGAGACGGATGGATGGATATAGCCAATGTGCCGTACGACAGTTATAATTGGGCATATAGCCGAATGCTTCTCTTTGAGAACCAAGGTAACGGGCAGTTCCACCAAATTGAGGTGCCGTTCAGCCAGCCCATCTCGCAAGACGACTTCAGCAACGTAGCGTTAGTGGACCTCAACGGCGACGGATACATAGACATCATCGCTACCAAGTTCAGGTACAATGACGAAGCCAATGAAGGAGTGTATATATTGTGGAACAATGCCAACACTTCCTTCTCGGCTCCGGAAATGCTGCTCACCGGCGAAACAGCTAATCGCCACTTTGCGGATATCAACAACGACGGTTATACCGACATCGCGGCACACCGTCAGAACAAGGCGGCCGGTAATAGTGTCTATGGCTGGTATGTATGGTACATGGGACCGCAAGGAATCGTTAGCCATGGATTCCTGAATGCGACCGAGAGTAGTGACTATAATTGGTATGATGTGCTGCCGAACCGCTTGTTTGTGGATGATCAGAAGTACGTGCCTGCGGTCTATGATGAGTACGGCTATACGATTAGTTATGCCCGATATGAACCGGTTCTGCGTGAAGTGGAAAGTGCGGCAACGAATGTAGCGCCACAAGCACCTGCCGAGTTACGCGCCGTAGCTACTACGGAGGGTATTCTCATCGAGTGGAATGATGCGGCGGACGACCATACGCCGGCGAACAAGATGCGATATAACCTCAGCGTCAAGCATGCCGGTCAGTCCGGTGCCGGTGCGTATGTCATCAGCCCGCAGAACGGAGGCAATGCACAAGTAGCTTACCTGCCGGCATATCCGTATTTGGAGGCGAACCGCATCCTCGTATCTAAAGATGTGCTGACTGCCGGTAACTATGAGATATGCGTACAGGCTATTGACCAGCGTAACCTGATGTCGGCGTTCTCGAACACCCTCACCTTGCATTTCGACCGTCCGGCGATTGAAGCGCCGACCACCGTCTGCACCGACAATCAGGCTCCTATCGTCTATATGGGCGGCGAGAGCGGTACACCGGTTTGGAACTTCAACGGCGGAATGGTAGTCAGCGGAACGGCGCTCGGTACGCAATACGTACAATGGAGCACGCCGGGCATGAAGACCATTACGCTGACCATGAACGGCAAGACCCATTCGCGCATGATCTATGTAGATAGCAACGATGCGAACGTGACCCTGCCGAGTACTTTAGTCGATGGTACGGAAATCACGATTCCGCTGCCGGCGAACATGGATGTGGTATGGTATATCGACATCGACGGCTCATCTCACCCCGTCACTCCTCGCGGTATTGACGGACGCGACCGACAGCTGACCATCAGCGACGGCGTGCTGACGCTTAATACGCAGAAAGCCAGTGTGTCACCGCTGACGAACTTCTCCAATATTTATCTCACGCTGGAATTGACCAATGCGAACGGATGTACCCGGACCATCACGCAACTCGTCCATATCATAGCTTGTGCTGAACCGGTCATCAAGATGGTAACGACGGACGCAAGCGGTCACTACGTAATCAATTGGGACAACAGCATCGCCGAAGCGTTCAGCCAAGTCGTTGTGCTCAAAGAGACTAACGTGCTGGATCAGTTCGTGGAGGTAGGTACGGCGAATGCATCTATCGGCAGCTTCACAGACCGGTCGTCTGACGCTTCGCAGAAAGCAGAGCGCTATGCCATTCGTGCTATGAGCGACGGAGGCAGTATGAGTGCCGTCAGCCCGATTCACCAGTCCGTACATATGACCATTAACCGCGGAATGAACGATATGACGTGGAACCTGATATGGAACCAATACAGCGGTGCCGATGTCGTAAGTTACAATATCCTCCGCGGTTCGTCCGAGAGTTCCCTCACGCAGATCGCATCCGTCTCGGCAGTGAACACCAGCTATACCGATGTAGCGGTAGGAGCACAGCCGTACTACGCTATCGAGTTCGTGCTCCGCTCGCCATCGTCGGCACCGGCTGCTGCTCCGGCACGTATCGTAGCGGCTAACACCTCCGGTCGCTCGAATATCGTGAACAGCAACGCGGCGCGCACCGTGACCTATGCGCAGTCGATGAGCATTCAATCGGCGAACGGTCTGTATGAAACGACGGAGGACAAACCGATGCTGCTGCTCTACGTAGAGGTAATGCCGACGAATACGACCTATAAGAATGTCATCTGGTCTATTGTTTCGGGTGCCAACCTCGCGACGATAGACCCGTCCAGTGGCTTGCTCACCGCCAATAACCCGAATAACGGAGGTACGGTGACCGTAAAAGCGACCGCAGTGGACGGTTCGGGTGTGACCGCTACACGCCAGATCACCATAGGACGCATCGATGCGACCAACCCCACAACGGACATCGAAGAAATCGTGGTGGAAGATCCGCTGCAAGAGAGCACCGGCACCACCATCGCTCCGTGCCGGAAGATTCTACGCGACGGACAGATCTACATCCTCCGTCAAGATGGCGCTATCTACACGCTCCAAGGCGTGAGAGTGAGATAATCGTTGAACGTTGAGCGTTTAGCGTTTAGCGAAATGAGAAGATAAAAAGTTGGAAGATTTATTGTGCCACAACCACCACGTTCTCGGTGCCCAGACGTACGGCAAGCCAATGTTTGATACGTTCCAGGTCCTTTTGCTTGAGTGCCGGTTTGGCGTTGACGATTAATACAATCTGTTTCTCGTTGCGAGCCAGCGTGACGCTGCTTATCTGCGGCCACTGAGCGTGCACTTCGGAACTGATCTGCTCCACCGGCAGTACCTGCGCTTTGAAGGCCTCAATCTGCGCGTTGAGCACACGGATGGAGTCGTCCTTCTCCTGCAGTTTCGCCTCGGTCGAAGCCAACCAGTCTTTCATGATCTCGGTCTCGTTCAGACGGCGGATCTCGATTGTAGCGTCCTCCAAGATACGGATCTGCTTGTGGGAGATCCCGTGTTTCTCCGCGTCAGAGTATAGTCGTGCGCGATGATCGTTACTCAGTTGTTCGCCCGCCAGACGAAGGGTCAGCGTATAAGGCTTCGTCGTCACGTCCGTGCTGTAATCATAGATATACGTACCGCCGATGGACTTGTCCTCCTTCACGAAATGCCGCGCCGCGTTCGCAAACTGGTTCTCCAGCACAATGCTGTACGCACTGAAGACACTGGGCACCAACACCACAAGGATCAGCACACCGTAAGTGATCAGACTTCGGTAGGATTTCTCATCCGCCTTGGAGGGAAAATGCAGATACTTGGCGGCAAGGAAAGTAGCCAGTGCAATGAAAATGCAGTTGATAAAGAACAGATACAACGCTCCTCCGGCATAGTGCCAGTTCCAGTTAGCGATGCCGTAACCCACGGTACATAAAGGCGGCATGAGAGCAGTAGCGATTGCTACGCCGGACATGACCGTGCCTTTCTCCTTGCGCGACAACTCCAAGATACCGGCTATGCCGCCGAAGAAAGCAATCAGCACGTCGTACACCGATGGGTTCGTACGGGCTAACAACTCCGTCGGGTTCTCCATCTCAAGCGGCGTCACCATGAAATAGAGGGTGGAGGCAACCAGACTGACCACAAACATGATACTGAGATGTTTCAGCGAGTTAATGATCAGTTGGGTGTCGTTGGTGCCCAGACCCATACCGAAACCGATGATCGGACTCATTAGCGGCGAGATCAACATCGCACCGATGATCACCGGAATCGAGTTCACGTTCAGACCTACCGAGGCAATGATAATCGCCACAAACAAGATGTAGATATTCGGTCCGCGGAAGGGTATGTTCTTGCGGATGTTTACTTCGGCTGCCTGCACGTCGATATAATGCGTCAGGCTCAGCTGCTTGCGAAGAAAATACTTCGCGTTCTGTTTGAATTGGGAGTACGTCATATCGGTTACTTCGCCAACTCGTCCACGATGTTCTGCTCAAAATCTTTCGGCTCCGCTACCGGCGCAAAACGCTGGATGGTCTTGCCGTCTTTGGAAACGAGGAACTTCGTGAAGTTCCAAAGGATATCACTCTCTTTCTTGTACGTCTTGCTGATGCCTTTGAGCATGAGGTGTGTAGCTTTGGCTTTGACGCCTTTGTACTCCTCTGTCGGAGCTTGCGCCTTGAGGTACTCAAAGACCGGATTAGCGTTCTCGCCGTTGACGTCGCTCTTAGCCATCAGCGGGAAAGTCACACCGTGGTTGAGGCGGCAGAACTCCTCGATCTGCTCATCGCTGCCCGGTTCCTGATTAGCGAACTGATCGCAGGGAAAACCGAGGATCACGAATCCCTGATCTTTGTATTTCTTATATAACTCCTCCAGACCATCGTACTGAGGTGTGAAACCACATTTGGAAGCGGTATTGACGATGAGAAGAACTTGACCTTTGTAGTCCGCGAAATCTACTTCTTTGCCTCTGTTATTGAGGACTTTGAAATCATAAATTGTTGCCATATCTGTTTTGTTTTTAAAATTACATGAAGTTGTTAGTACGATACATGCCGACCAAAGCATGTATCGTAAAGTGTTTCCTATTGCAATGTGAATTTTCATTCCTTTTCAATTCTTCAATGACCAAATGGTAAATGGTAAATGACCAAATGGTAAATGTTTTTACATCATAGCGATGAGGAAATTCTCGTAACCGAGTTTGTTGATATAACCGAGGTATTGTGCTTCCCAAGCCATGTGAGCCTGCTCGCCGTCGATCCATTTCTCGATGAGTTTCTTGGTTACATAATCATCGTTGAATGCCTCCGCTAACTTGCTCAACTCTTCAATCGCATTCGGGTTGTAGTCACCCTCAATCTGCTGTTTGGGATCATCGCAGAACGGAAACTCGATGGTCTTCATGGCCTCTTGCAGGTCTGCCGGTTTGCAGCCGAGTTCTACCAAACGGTTCAGCACCTCTTCTGCCTCAGCCCATTCCTCTTCTGCTTCCTCTTTCCATTTGTCAGCGAGTTTGTTCCAGCCGTTCAGACGGTCGTACGCTGCGAAAGCGAAGTGTTGCTTACTGTTTCCAAACCAAACAGCTCCCAGATAGGCAAACTGTTTCAATGCTTCTTCTTTTGTCATAATTGTAATTATTTAAAGGTTATTTATTCAGTTTCTTTAGTTCTTCGATCAGTTTGTTGAGGGATGGGATCATACGTGCTATCTCCTCTTCCTCATCGGGCTCCATCATGATCGCCTTGCGCATACAATGGGGAATTTGTTCTGCTTGCTCATAGAGTGCTTTTCCCGCGCTCGTGAGCGCTACGATGCGCTGACGCGTATCCTCTTTACCGCGTGTACGTGTGATTAGTCCCGCTTTCTCCATCCGCTGCAACAAAGGCGTCATCGTGTTGGTGTCCAACAGCAGTCTTTTGCCGATGTCGCATACCGGCTGCTTGTCTTTTTCCCATAATACGAGAAGCACCAAGTATTGCGGATAGGTGATTCCCAGCGGATCCAGATACGGATGATATGCTCCCGTCATCAGCCGTGCCGCCGAGTACAACCGAAAACACAGCTGGTTATCTAATTTCATTTGTTCGTTATTCATCGCTTTTGTCTTTTTTCTTTCGACTTTCGACCAAATATATCGTTCACGATGCAAAATTACTACAAATATTTTAATATCGCAAACGATATAAATATTTTCTTAACAAAAGTATATTCATTCTTAAAATATTATATGTTTTTACCATCTTGTCCCTCCGAAATATAGAGGGGGTAATTCCGAAAATTCAAAAAAGGTCTGAAGACCTGTGGTTTATCAGTCGTTTTAGGTCTAATTATGCAAGCCTATTAGCCCCAAAATGCCTAATAAACCGTGCAAAATGCACTTTTTTTGAATTTTCTTGTGAAAAAATTTGGTCATGTCAAAAAAAAGTCGTACCTTTGCACGCTTTTTCGCGATATGCCCAGCCTCACACGTACGTATGTGAGATAAAAACAAAAGAATAAACAAGGGCTGAGCGGAGAAAAGCACTAAGGAACATTTATAAACAAATTTAATTAACAAACAACAAAATGCCTACAATTCAACAATTAGTTAGAAAAGGAAGAGCAGAACTGCTGGATAAGTCGAAGAGCCCGGCTCTTGACAGTTGTCCGCAACGTCGTGGTGTTTGTGTACGTGTTTACACAACGACCCCGAAGAAACCTAACTCCGCAATGCGTAAGGTGGCACGTGTGCGCCTGACCAACGCAAAGGAAGTCAACGCTTACATCCCGGGAGAGGGACACAACTTGCAGGAACACAGTATCGTAATGGTACGTGGTGGCCGTGTAAAAGACCTGCCGGGTGTTCGTTATCACATCGTTCGTGGTACATTGGATACTGCCGGTGTGGCTAACCGTCTCCAACGCCGCTCCAAATACGGAGCTAAGCGTCCGA
>CAMJJT010000017.1 GCA_946406195.1 uncultured Bacteroidales bacterium | reverse complement strand
ATTGAACTGCGGAAGTAGCAGTATTAAGTATAAGCTCTTTGAGATGGAGAGCAAGGAAGTGATGGCACAAGGCGGGATCGAGAAAATCGGTTTGCCGGATTCGTTCCTGCAAGTGAAACTGCCGAACGGAGAGAAAGTGAAATTCGAGAAACCGATGCCGGAACATACCGTTGGTATCGAACTCATTCTTGAGAAACTTGTGGATCCGGAGATCGGTTGCATCAAAGACCTCAAAGAGATCAATGCCGTTGGTCACCGCGTAGTCCATGGTGGTGAGAAATTCAACAAGTCCGTGCTGATCACGCCGGAAGTGAAAGCGCAGATCATCGAGTGCATTGACCTCGCTCCGCTGCATAACCCTGCTAATCTGAAGGGTATTGACGCGATTGAGAAAATTCTGCCGGGCGTTCCTCAGGTAGCTGTTTTCGACACCGCTTTCCACCAGACGATGCCGGACTACGCGTACATGTACGCGCTTCCTTATGAATTATACGAGAAATATGCGATTCGTCGCTACGGTTTCCACGGAACGAGTCACCGCTATGTTAGCGCACGTGTGTGCGAGTTCCTCGGCGTTGATCCGAAGGGCAAGAAGATCGTGACTGCCCACATCGGCGGCGGCGGTAGTTGTACGGCTGTGATGGACGGTAAGAGCGTGGACACGAGTATGGGTCTGACACCGGTTGAGGGTCTCGTTATGGGTACTCGTGCGGGTGATCTGGATCTGGGCGCAGCTACGTTCATCATGGACAAAGAGCATTTGAGCACAGCTGAGTTCAATAACCTCGTGAACAAGAAATCGGGTCTGTTGGGAATCAGCGGCGTTTCGAGCGACTGCCGCGACATCGAGGCTGCTATCAACGAGGGTAACAAACGTGCAGATTTGGCACGTAAGATGTTCATCTATCGCGTGAAGAAATATATCGGCGCTTATGCAGCAGCAATGAACGGAATTGATATTCTGGTGTTCACGGCAGGTATCGGCGAGAACGATCCTTACATCCGCGCAGAGGTAATGAAAGGTTTGAGTTTCCTTGGTATCGAGTTGGACGAAGAGGCCAACAAGGTTCGCGGTGAGGAGCGGATTATCTCTAAACCGGGCAGCAAAGTGACGGTTGTTCTGGTTCCGACGGATGAGGAGCTGATGATCGCGATGGATACGGAGGCGCTTATTTGATTGACGATTGGACGATTGACGATTTACGATTGATTGACGATTGTTCATTAATTGACGATTGAATTTACCATAGAAAGACACAAAAAACAATATGATCAATAAACCCATTATTTACCAACTCTTCCCGCGGTGGTTTGCGAATTATAACGACACGCGCAAACGTAACGGCAGCAAGGAAGAGAACGGTTGTGGCCGGTTTGTGGATATCAACGCGCGTGCACTCAAGTCCATAGTGGATTTGGGTGCAACGCATGTTTGGTACACAGGTGTGATACGTCACGCGACCGACCGATTCAATAACCCAGCTATTACCAAAGGTCGTGCCGGCAGTCCTTACGCGATCACGGATTACTACGATGTAGATCCGGATTTGGCGAAGAACGAGAGCAAACGAATGCAGGAGTTTGAGGCGTTGGTGAAACGTACTCATGAGGCAGGCTTAGGCGTGCTGATTGATTTTGTACCGAACCACGTAGCTCGTGAATACAAGAGCGTTTGCAAACCTGCGGGCGTGGAAGATTTAGGCGAAGGCGATCATCCGGAATGGGCGTTCTCACCGCTGAATAATTTCTATTATCTGCCGGGGGAAAAGTTCTCAATGGATAAGGATTTGCAGGGTTATGAAGAGTACCCTGCCAAGGTGACAGGCAATGATTGTTTCACGAGTCATCCGGGCGAGAACGATTGGTACGAGACAGTAAAACTGAACTACGGTGTGTTCTATCAGGGCGGTCGTGAGAAGCAGTTTGATCCGATTCCTAACACGTGGTTCAAGATGCGGGATATCCTGCTGTTTTGGGCAGACAAAGGCATCGACGGCGTGCGGGTAGATATGGCAGAGATGGTTCCGGTGGAGTTTTTCCAATGGGCTATCGCGGCGGTTCGAAAGAAGCATAAGAAGTTCCTGTTCATCGGCGAATGTTACGATCCAGGGCAGTACAACGCTTATCTGGAGGCAGGATTTGATTACCTGTACGACAAAGTGGGTATGTACGATTATCTGCGCGGCGTGACAAGCAAAGGTTGGCCGACGGAGGGTATCACACATCAATGGATGCAACACGGTGACGAGCGGCTGAAGCATTTGCTGTATTTCCTCGAGAACCACGACGAGCAACGTATTGCGAGCGGCTTCTTCTGCGGCAGCGGTCTATGTGCGGAGCCGGCGATGATTGTAGCTGCGACGCTGAATCAATGCCCAGTGATGATCTACAGCGGTCAGGAGTTAGGCGAGCGCGGCATGGACATGGAAGGCTTCTCGGGCATTGACGGGAGGACGACGATCTTCGATTATTGGGGAGTGAAGAGTTTGCAGGCCTGGGCGAATAAGGGTAAGTTCGATGGCGCCAAGTTGAATGAGGCGCAACGCGAGTTACGCGAATTCTATCAGAAGTTGCTGACTTTAGCCCGCGAGGACAAAGCGATCCAGAAGGGGCAGATGTATGACATCACTTATGCGCAGGGCGAAGGATTCGACAAACGTCAGCACTATGCATTCTTGCGACATATCAAGGGCGAGACGCTGTTAGTAGTGGTCAATTTCCATGATCGTGAGCAGCAGATCAAAGTGCGTATACCGAATGACGCATTCGTTTATCTGGGTCTGGAAGGCAAGGAGAAAGCGAGTGCGACAGACTTGCTGACAGGCAAGAAACGTACGATCGAGTTCACACCGGAAGGAGTGATCGAAGTGACGCTGTCAGCATGGAAAGGAGAGATTCTGAAAATCCGGTAACATGGATTTTCAGGAATTGACGATTGGACGATTGACGATTTACGATTGATTGACAATTTAAATTATTGACGATTGGAAAAAGTTAGAGACATATTAAAGTTAGTGAGGTGGAGCAATGTGCTGTTTATCGGGGCGTTGGTCTGGGTGATGGAGAAATGGGTTGCGACACCTATCTTGGTTGATGCGGCGTTCGGCGAACAGATGCCCGGATATCTGCTATGGTTGCTGATGGCAGGGACGATGTTAGTTGCCGCCGGAGGGTACGTAGTGAACGATTATTTCGATGTCAAGATAGACCGTATCAACCGTCCGGACGAGGTGATTATCACCCGGAGTATCAGCAAAGAGACGGCTGTGAGGCTGAGTTGGATTCTTAATTTCTTAGGATTCATATGCGGGATTACGATAGCTATCGTGCTGCGGAGTATATCCGTTGGAATCGTATTTATGATGGTTCCAGGGTTGTTGTGGTTCTACTCGGCAAGTTACAAACGGCTCTTCATGATCGGCAATGTGATCATCGCTTTTTTAGCCAGTTTGACGCCGCTATTAGTAGCGATGACGAATATCGCGTTGCTGCAGCTACGGTACGAAACGATTCTACCCTATACCACTCTGACACATGATTTATACGTATGGTTAGGCGGTTTTGCGCTGTTTGCTTTTCTGTTGACTTGGATCCGCGAGATTATCAAGGATATACAAGATCAGATGGGTGACCGCGAGCTGGAATGTCACACGATGCCGGTGGTATGGGGGGAGAAATGGACGAAAGTGTTTGTGACAGGTCTGATCGTTGTGACGATAGCTATCATCGGGCATTTATGGTGGCATGTATTGCCCTTTGAGCGGGGATGGATGAGTCTGAGCACACGGTATATTGCGTTGGGAATCGTGACGCCGTTGATTGGGGTGCTCGGATTGCTATGGAGCGCCAAGATTCCGAGCGATTACAAAACATGCCAGCAGCTCGTTAAGTTCACGATGCTGCTGGGCATGCTTTATAGCATTTGTATTTTAAGAGGTCTTTAAGGGATACCAAGGGCAGGGGTGGTGACAGAGCCAGCCACGGCATTGATGATGGAGTCGTGCCGGATATAGAAAGTGACAGGTAACGAAGCAGTTATTTTGTACATTTCTATGTCCGGTATTTCTTTTATGCCGAAATTATAATCGAAGATTCGATCGAAGCGTTCGCGTCCAACGGAGTCATTGATAGCAAGTCCGATGACGCGATCTACGACATGCATGGAGGTGAACTGATTGACATTGCCAATCGAGTTCTGGCAATAAGGGCAGGCATAAGAGAAAGCGAAGACGAGATAGGTGGAGTCTGGGTTACAGGAGATTTGCTGTGCGAGAGGATGGTTAGCAAGAGGGAGAGATTGGAAAGGTTTATGGGCGCGCTGCAAGCATTTCGCACCGTGCATAGAGTAGCCACACATATACATAAGGATGACCGTTGCGAGCGCCATGCAGAGCACAGAAGGGATGGTGAGCGGTGCGCCTTCTTGGGGTCGGCAGAGGGAGGGGATGAGCAAGGCGATGATGATCGCATTGCGAAGGAAAGTGATCCATGGACGGGTGTTAAGCCATGTAAGGGGTCCAAAACAACCGCAGTTGGTGATTCCTTGGAAGAGGACACCATAGAGGAAAATCGCCGAGACGAGAAGGATGAAAGCGACAGAGACCGCGGAGGTGATCCTTGGGAGTGCATTGAAAATCAGGAGCATACCAAGGAAGAGCTCGAAGGCGATGATAAGAGGCGCGCCGAGTCCGAGCCATGTAGCCCCGTAGGAACTCATGAGGTCCGCAAAGGCGGAAGCGCTAAACGCTTTGAGGATGCCGGAGAGCATAAAAATGACTCCGACAAAAGCCCGAAGCGCATATAGAAAACGGCTATTTGTCATAGTAAGAAAATAAAAAGGTAGCCCACAAAGAGGGCTACCTTTCAGTATAGAGAATTATTACTTCGCGTTACATGTTACGGTGTACGTACCGCCTAACTGGTCGTTAACCAACGAAGCCAGGGTTGCACACGAAGCAGCGCCTTCGAGATCATAGTCTCCCAGCCACTGACCAAATGCATAGCATGCACATACGCCGCTACCGCCGCCATTACCGCCTTCAGGATAGGTAGGACCACTACCATTGTCTTTCTTACAAGCTACAAAGGCAACCATAGCCATGCACATGATTGCGCTTACAAAGAATACTTTTTTCATAATAAATAGATGTTTATTTCCCCTCTAACGCCTTCGGGGTTTGGCTTCATTTGGTGAATGTGCTGCAAAGGTACGACTTTTTTTTGAGTTATGCAAATAAATCTGTAAAATTTTTACATTTTTATTCGTTTTTACATAAAAAGCAGTTCTTATTTCGGGAGGCAAGAGATTGTTAAGATCGGTTTGATGTCGTTAAGTCTGATAGTGCTATACTGTTTCTCGAGGAAGGGTACCAACTCCATGCAGTCGGTATACCATCCATCCAGTTGTGCACGCGAATACTCCTGAGTATATGTTTTACTTAGACCTTGACCGGATTCAGAATCAAAAGCAGTTGCACCGATAACGCAGGAACAACCATTCGGTCCAACACGTGTATCTACAGCCTTCGATGGACCCGATTCGCAACTGGCGACTAAGATGATGCTCGAAACAAAGAGCAAGGAAAAGAAAAGAATCTTTTTCATAGAGCAAATAAATTTGTGTGGTTTTTAATATATTCATATACTTTATGCACGGGAAGGCCCATGACATTGAAGTATGATCCGTTCATAGCGGTGCAAGCGACATACCCAATCCATTCCTGTACACCATACGCGCCGGCTTTATCGAAAGGTTGGTAATGATCGATGTAGAAGTGGATCTCGTCATCGGAGAGTTCACGGAAAGTGACGTCGGTTTTGTCGACAATAGTCGAAAGTCGAAAGTCAAAAGTCGAAAGCTTTTCGGCAAACGTGACGGCAGTATAGACCTGATGCGTTTTTCCGGAGAGGGCGCGGAGCATGGAAAAAGCTTCGTCCGCGTTATGGGGTTTGCCGAGCATTTGGTGGTCACACCAGACGATGGTGTCGGCAGTGATGAGTAGTTGGTTGGGGAGGAGTTGGGTCTCGTACGCGCGCGCCTTCGCACGCGATATATAATAAGGTATATCACCGGCTTGGAGTGAAGCAGGGTACGACTCGTCGGCATCGATGGTGATGGCGGTAAAGGGCAGATCGAGACCTGCCATCAATTCGCGTCTACGAGGACTTTGACTACCGAGTATAATCTCCATTAAAATAAATCAAGTTGTGTATCTTTGGGTTTTTCGAAGGTCATGGTAACGCCTTCGACTTCGATTTTCTCGGGTTCTTCCGGGATCTCGGCATCATGGGACTCCGTGATCTCGACGGATTCCTCGGAGCCCTCTTCCACTAGGGTTTCTCCCGTTTCATCGGGAGACACCTCATCCACCTCAGGCTCTTCGATGACCGGAGCGGGGGTTATATCTTCGATGGAAGCGACGTCAAGGGTCGTGACTCGTTTGCCTTTCGCACGGGCTGATTTCTCATCAATGAAGTCCTCCATGAGTATATCAAGGGGTTCGCGGTTGGAATCCTTGAAGAGGATACGGAAAGTAGCTTCCGGTCGGTCGGAGAGGATGGTTATACGCGAGTCTCCGTCTTCACCGAGCATGGATTGGATCTTCGCGGAAGCATCATCGAGTTTGAAGCGTTTACCGTAATAATATTTGAGTTCGCCGTTCCACTGGATAAGCGACCATACTTTATCCGTATCCAGTTTCTCAATGCGCAGGATATTGTCCTCAAAATGGGCGGTAAGATCAAAAGAGGTGGTATAATAAGTACCATCGTTATTGATGACAAGGATGCGGTCCTCATCCCAGAACTCACCGAGATAGATACCATGTTCGTCATAGTTGATACGGAGCACATCGGGGTCGAACCACACTTTGCGTCCGCCGAGGGTGGAATGTCCTTTTTGCTTGAGGGTGATGGACTTGACTTCGAACTTAGTGAGCACGTTTCCTCGCGCCGTACGGGATTTGACAGCAAGTTCGGAGAGGTCCTTGCAGACCTCGAGTTTCTTGAGATGGAGGGCAGGTTTGAGGGTCACTTTGATAACCTCTGCTTCACCGTTGGGGTTCGCCGTGAAATAAACGACCTTAGAACCGGGTTTGCCTTGGGTGAGGTCGTATTCCTTATCCTTAGCGACGCCGGTTACGTTGAAGCGTTTCATGAAATAGATACCCTTCTTACCATCGCGATAGACGACGTTATAGACAGTGCGTTCATCGCCACGCTGGAAGACCGCAATATGGAGTATATCCGTGCCGACGAAGAGTTTTTCCGCCACACGCATGACCTTGTATTTACCATCCTTATGGAAGACGATGATGTCATCTATATCGGAGCAGTTAAAGAGGAACTCATCTTTCTTGAGCCCCGTTCCGACGAATCCTTCCTCGCGGTTGATATAGAGTTTCTCATTGTTCTCAACCACCGCTTGTATATTGATAGCGCCGAAGTTACGGACTTCGGTACGACGGGGGTATGCCTCGCCGTATTTGGATTTGAGCATCTCAAACCACGCGATAGTGTATTCGGTGAGATGGTTGAGGTTCTTGACGCACGCCTTGATCTTCTTATCGAGTTCCTTCATGAGTTCGTCCGCTTTCTTGGAGTCGAACTTAGTGATACGAATCATTCGTATATCGAAGAGGCGCTCAATATCCTCGGTGCGCACCTCACGGATGAGTTGCGGTTTGAAAGGCGTGAGGGCGCTATCGACGAAAGCGATGAGGGCTTCTTTAGAAGGTGCGTTCTCGTAACCCTCCTGCTTATAGATGCGATTCTCGATAAAGATTTTCTCAAGAGAGGTATAGAAATATTTCTCTTCGAGTTCGGATTTCTCGATCTCCAGTTCCCATTTGAGGAGGGCTTTGGTGTTATCGCAGGAGAGCTTGAGGAGGTTGGAAACGGAGGTGAAGATCGGTTTCTTGTTCTCCACTACGCAGCAGTTAGGGCTGATGTTCACCTCACAATCCGTGAAGGCATAGAGGGCATCGATGGCTTTGTCGGACGAGGAGCCCGGCGCCAGTTGAACCACTATACGGGCTGTGTCGGCTGTGAAGTCATCGATTTTCTTGATTTTGATCTTCCCTTTCTGGTTCGCCTTGAGGATGGTCTCGATGATCTTAGAGGTGGTGGTACCAAAAGGAATCTCGGTGATGACAAGGGTCTTGTTATCATCGGCTTTAGTGATACGCGCCCGGATCTTCACAGAGCCGCCCCGCTCGCCATCGTTGTACTTCGTTACATCAATGACACCTCCGGTAGGAAAATCGGGGTAAAGGGCAAAGTCTTCATTTCGCAGGTACGCCAAAGAAGCATCGCATAATTCATTGAAGTTATGAGGGAGGATCTTTGAGTTCAGACCGACCGCGATACCTTCGACGCCCTGAGCGAGGAGGAGAGGGAACTTAACGGGCAGATGGATGGGTTCATTCTTACGTCCGTCATAGGACTTCATCCATTCGGTGGTTTTAGGATTGAAGACGGTCTCAAGGGCAAACTTAGAGAGGCGCGCTTCGATATAACGCGGGGCTGCCGCTCCATCGCCGGTGAGGATATTTCCCCAGTTACCCTGACAATCAATGAGCAGATCTTTCTGACCGAGCTGAACGAGCGCATCGCCAATAGAGGCATCACCATGCGGGTGGTATTGCATGGTCTGACCGACGATGTTAGCAACCTTGTTATACTTGCCGTCATCGACCGTCTTCATGGCATGCAAAATACGCCGCTGTACCGGCTTGAGGCCATCCTCCACTGCCGGTACCGCACGCTCGAGTATCACATACGAGGCATAATCCAGGAACCAATCCTGGTACATGCCTGTCAAATGATACTTTACCGCATCATTGAAACCTTGGCCCGCCATGCCTCAGTTATCCTTTCTTATTGATGAAGATATAGGCGAAGATACCTGCTACCTCGAGAACCATTGCGCAAACGAGCAGCCAGTTCTCCGGCATAGCGTATTTATAAACCACGAGGCAAACGACGCCCAACAAGAGGAGTACAACTCCCAGATACTTTAAAGCTGAATTCATAAAATTATTTACGATTTGACGATTTACGATTTACGATTTTTAATTTTAGGCTGCAAAGGTACAAAAAATTTTGCAAATATGCAAATATAATTGCATTTTTACGGCAAATTCTGTATTGCACGTCGAAGAAGCGGCACAATTTCCGTATTATCATGCCATCCTGAGAAGATTTGCGCGTTCGGTCCGATTGCGAAAACAGGTACCGAATGGGCAGTATGAGCGCGAGTGGTCCAGCCGATATGGGCCTTTTTATTGAGGAGCGCTATTCCCGCATCACCCAGTTTATTGATGGTTTTGTACATGGTCTTGGTGTCCTCGGTCTGATGTTTGACCGCCGCCTCATAGAGGTCTTCAAGTTCGTCCTCTTCCTCATCGGCGATCTCCACGGAGTCCAAGAAACCGAGTTGCTCACGATAGATAGCCTGAACCTGTTTCCAAGAGGGTTTCTCATTCTCTTTGAAGAGTTTGGTGAAGAGATCGGAGAGTACCCACGCCGAACATTTCTGATGGCGGAGCTGATCAAGATGGAGCGTATAATCGCTGTTCCCGAGAGCGAGTCCTCCAGTCTCATGGTCGGCTGTGACGAGGATAAGGGTCTCGTCGGGGTGCTTCTCATAGAAAGCGTACGCCACTTTCATCGCCTCATCCATGTCCCACACTTCGCCGATAGCCGTAGCAGCGTCATCGCCATGACAAGCATAATCAATCATGCCGCCCTCCACCATCATAAAGAAGCGGTCGTGACGCGCCTCAAGGAAGGGGATAGCGGTGGAGACAATCTGGGCGAGAGTGAGGTCCCCCTCCTTACGATCAATAGCGTACGGGAGGTTCGAACCATGTACCATACCGGTGTCAGAGGTCTGGACGAGGATCATTTTCGAGACAGAAGAATCTATTGAGAGCGCCTCTTGGTAGCCATGCGCGATGGTGTAACCGGCTTTCTGCGCTTTTCGATAGAGGTTGACGGACTTGTCATCGTGTTTACCCTGAGGATGATGGAAACCGGCTCCGCCGAAGAAATCAAACTCTGATGAACAGAGCTGTTTGCCGATCTTATAGTACTCGTTTCGTTTCTGCACGTGTGCGTAAAAGGCTGCAGGCGTAGCATGATCGATCGCTACGGTGGTCATGATTCCTATACCCCACCCTTGCGCTTTGAGTTCCTCCGCGATCGTGGTGAGACGTTTGCCATCCGGATCGAGACCGAGGGTACCATTCGTCGTCTTGGAGCCCGTAGCCAAACAGGTACCTGCTGCAGCGGAATCGGTGATTCCGTTCGTCGCCGAATAAGTAGAGGCATTGCCGGAGAAGGGGAAAGTGGTCATGAGCGTCTGTACACGACCTAAGGGTTGACCCTTCAGCGCCGAGTAATACATCTCGGAGGCGAGGACCTGATTAGAGCCCATACCATCTCCGATAAAATAGAAGACGTACTTGAGTTCTGCAAAGCAGAACAAGGAGCAAAGGACAAAGACAAAAGACAAAAGATAGCGTTTCATATATTTTGAGTATTTTTGATATTTTTCTTTTTTGCTGCCTGACGATGTCTTTTCCGTTTACGGGACTCGCGTCTCTTAGCTGCCTGCCGTGCCTCACGCTCTTCGAGTGAGATATGGGGAGGAGGTTCGATGCCTTGTTCGCGGAGACGCTGGTCTTGGATCTCCTGCTGATGTTCGATCATCCGCTCTTTTTCTTCGCGTTTGAGCGCCTCGACCTCTTTGGGAGCAAGGGGTTCATGGGCAAGGAGGTCTTCGTAGATGAGGAGGGTAGCCCAAGCATCGGTAGAGGCATAACGAGCCTGCTCGGGCGTGAGATGCGTATTCTCCCAGTTGGTTAGTTGCTGAGTTTTAGAGATTTTCTTACCGAAACAGATAGCGAAAATCTTCTGCAAGCCCAAATCAAGGATGCCGTATTGCGGAACCATGGATTGCACGTCGATGCAGTTAGCGGGCGTGAAATTACGACGTCGGCGGAGTCCGTTGATGTCATCGCGGAACGCCAAGCCGACCTTACAGATGTCCGGATTGGCAAATATGTCCGCGAGGGCTTGCGGCATGCCTATATGGGTGAGGCGGAAGAGGTAACAGCGCTCATGGGTAGCTATCTGAACGAGGGCTGTAGGGTAATGGATGCCGCGCTGAAAACTGGGACGCGCCTCGGTATCGACGCCTAAGACCGATTGCTGCGAGAGATATGCGACCGCCTCCGGGATCTGCTCCTCGCGGTCCACGACGATCACCTCCCCTTCGAAAGAGACGACGGGCATGAACTGCAGGAGGTCCTTGGAAATATGATGAAGAGGGTAAAACAAATTTATGATTTACAAATCAGGGTTTAACGCAAGGGGATGGAGGGCACGGAGGGCGGCTAAGAGTTTTTGTCCCCAATGGATATCAAAGGCATCGCGACAGGCGACGACGGCATCGTGCATAACGGGTTCGTTACCCGACTGAAAAGCCGCAGCTAAATCCTTGAGTTCCTGATAGATATCAGCAAGGGTTTCGGAGATATAGGAAGTTTGCACCTCGTCGGTATAAACGCCCTGATCCACAAAGACATCGAGATAGGCATCATCCGAACCGAGTGTCTCACGGATCCCAACGAGGACAAAATTATAATCCTCCTCGGTAACAAATCGCTGGGGTTCGTCTTCGATCATTGCGGTCTCCGAATCCAATAAGCGCGTACGCAGATAGAGGACAGGGAGGAGACGCAGAAGTTGCTCAATCCATTCGCTGCGATCATGCTCTTGAACCTTCTCCAATAAGAGGCAAGTCTGCGCTGCCGCAGTAACAAAAGCGATAGTAGAATCCCTATAAATGAAGTTTTGCATAAGCCAATTATCAAAAAAATCGCGCAAAGATAGTAAAAATTTTGCACATATGCAAATTTTTTTGTACCTTTGTGCCGTAAAACGAAAATTATCATGAAAGTAATTAACTTATCCGAGCAAAATAGTGTGCTCAATCAGTTTTTGAGTGAGATTCGCGACGTA
This sequence comes from uncultured Bacteroidales bacterium, assembly GCA_946406195.1. Classification (GTDB taxonomy): domain Bacteria; phylum Bacteroidota; class Bacteroidia; order Bacteroidales; family Paludibacteraceae; genus Colicola. Next base: position 28,232 of record CAMJJT010000017.1, on the reverse strand, counting down.
ACTATTCAGAAGGATTCGTTGCGTTTTCGCCGTAACATCGAGCGTATTGGTGAAGTGATGGCAATCGAGTTAAGCAAGGAATTGGCTTACAAGCCGACGGAGGTACAGACCCCGTTAGCAAAGGCGACGGTTAACATCCCGGACGAGCAGTTGGTATTAGCCACTATTCTTCGCGCAGGAATGCCGTTACACCAAGGTTTTCTGAATATCTTTGACCGTGCAGAGAATGCTTTTCTGAGTGCCTACCGTCGCGCGAACGAGAAGGGCGAGTTGGAGATTGTAGCGGAGTACATGGCTGCGCCGATAATAGATGGCAAGACCCTGATAGTGGCTGATCCGATGTTGGCTACCGGCATGTCGATGGAGGTAGGCTATCTGGCATTGCTCAAACACGGCCAGCCCAAGCACACACATCTATGCTGCGCAATCGCCACACCGCAATCCATTGAATACATGCGCCGCACGCTCAACGACCGCGAGGATGTGACACTATGGTGTGCAGCTGTTGATCCGATCCTGAACGAGAAGAAATATATCGTGCCGGGATTAGGAGATGCCGGTGATTTGTGTTACGGTGTTAAAGTCCATCTGTCCGATCGCTAAACCCAACTCACATATTGAATTTATTCCGGCAGTACTGACAGCTATCGTTATTGCTATCGCGAGCCTATGGGAGAACCCGCAGATGCCGCAAGCGATCACCGTGAGCGACAAGCTGGCGCACGTAGTGCTATATGCCGTGCTGGCGATCAGTATGATGGCCGGTGTGAGTCGCGATGCGCGCACGCGCGTAGTACCTTATATATACACGTGCGTGATAGCAACGAGTTACGGTGCGCTGATGGAGATACTGCAGCGGTACTGCACGCTCACACGTTCAGGCGAGATGGCGGATCTGTATGCAGATGCTATCGGCGCCCTCATCGGTATAATCTTATTCGGAATCTTCGAGGTCACAAGATCCCGATACCTTGACCGTTCGAGCCATGAGTAATGCGCTATATGATATTGCGCTTTCAGTACTTTTCCGGACAAAATTACGGAAGAGTCTGGCGTTGATCGGGCACTACGGTTCCGCCGAAGAGGCATGGAAGCATATCGACGAGCCGGGGATGAGAGAAGCACTATTGAGAGCCGAGCAAGAGCTGGCATGGATTCATGAACACGGGATACAAGTATGGACGCTGAGCGACAAGGATTATCCCTATCGGCTTCGTCAATGTCCCGACCGCCCGATTGTGTTATACGGGAAAGGGGATATGCATCCTTCAGAGGGGTATATCGTGAGTATTGTCGGCACTCGTCGTCCGACGGAACGGGGCAAGGAGTTAACGACCAAGTTTGTGAAGGACTTACATGAGCAGTTAGAGCAGGTGACGATTGTGAGCGGAGGAGCGTACGGGATAGATATAACGGCGCATAGGGCAGCTATGGACTGCGGGATACCGACGATCATTGTGCCGGCACACGGACTCGACAGGATTTATCCTTATGCGCATCGTCAAGATGCTATCCGCGCGTTAGGAAACGGAGGTATATTGACTGAGTTCACTTCGGGTAATGAGCCTCTTGCTCAATATTTCATACAAAGGAACCGCATCGTAGCAGGTTTGGCGGACACGGTAGTGGTCGTAGAGAGCAGGGAGAAAGGCGGGAGTTTGGTCACCGCACGAATGGCAATCGATTATAATCGCGAGTTATTTGCTTTTCCCGGGAGGCCGAATGATCCTTCATCCTGCGGGTGCAATCATCTGATAAGAGATAACAAAGCCCATTTGATTGACACGGCGGAGGATCTCATTGGAGCGATGGGATGGAAAACGCGCACGACACCAAAGAAAGCGATTCAAACCAGCATCATCGGGCTGACAGAAGAGGTGACGCCCAGCCAGAGGAAGTTACTGGAACTGCTGCAAGAAGCCGAAGACGGGATGCATATTAACCTGCTGGTGATGGAGACAGAGATGCCGTATAGCGATGTAGCGTCCGAACTGATGATGATGGAGATGCAAGGGATGGTACGATCGCTGCCGGGAGGAGTTTATAGGAGAATTGAGAATTGAGAATTGAGAATTGAGAAAACGAAAAATGGGGAACGCTGAATGCGTTCCCCATTTTGTTTGACGATGCATCCATGCATCGTGCAGGAGATTAGCGGATAAGCGCTCCCATTACATTGTACATCTTGTCACCCTTGAGGATGAAGATCTGACCATTGCGGAGGATCTTAGTAGCCTTTTCTTGAGCAGCGGTGTTATCCAAAGCTGTCGTAGTCGGGAAGGTAATCGTCAGGGTGTTGGTCTCGTAAGTCCAAGTGAAGGTATAAGTACCCTCTTCGTCAGCTGCGAGGGTGAGGTTACCTTGACCTGCCACAACAACAGCCGACGGGTTCTCACGGGTGAACGCAGCTCCATTAGAGGTCCAGTTACCCGAACCACCGATACGCATACCGAACTCATAGCTGCCGGCAACGAGGTTCAACGTCAGTACAGCGGTCTCATTGCCCTCTACTACGGTGAAGTTCTCTGTGTCAGCCCATGAGCCAAGGAAGTTACCGTGCATTGCGATAGAAGGAACAACTACAGCAGAACCAGTTTTGGTAGCTACAGCATTAACCGCATTGTCTGCAGGGTTATACGTGATAGTGAGGGTATAGATACCAGACTCTTCGAGGTTCAGCACATAGTTTTGTGCCGGATAAGCAACTTTCCAATCGTGATCCTCACAAACCTTGAACTCGATAGAACCTGCCGGAAGAGTAAGGTTCTCTTTCTTCCATGTATAGAGGCCCTCAACAAGGCTCATGTCGTTATCGGTATTCGCTGGAGCCCATGCGGTACCAAAGGCGTCAGCCGAACTACCTGCTACAGTGTAAGTATGCTCACCGGGCGTCGGAGGCTCAGGTGTATCACCACCTGCACTTACCAACGTAGCAGTTACTGTCTTTGCTACCGGATCCAATACAAACGTTACCGTATCCTTAGCGGCAATCTTGTCACCCAGAATCTGATCTGCAGGTACCCAAGTTGCACCTTCATCTGACTCAGCAGTGTTATAGTTAACACCATTACCACCGAAAATCACAGACTCTAGCTTGTACGTCTCACCGTCTTGGGTCATCGCTTTCCAGGTCCAGTCTGCGCCTGCACCCCAGTTGTTCTTCATGTAATATACTGTACCGGGTGTCGGAGGTTCAGGTGTATCACCACCTGCGCTTACCAACGTAGCAGTTACTGTCTTTGCTACCGGATCCAATACAAACGTTACCGTATCCTTAGCGGCAATCTTGTCACCCAGAATCTGATCTGCAGGTACCCAAGTTGCACCTTCATCTGACTCAGCAGTGTTATAGTTAACACCATTACCACCGAAAATCACAGACTCTAGCTTGTACGTCTCACCGTCTTGGGTCATCGCTTTCCAGGTCCAGTCTGCGCCTGCACCCCAGTTGTTCTTCATGTAATATACTGTACCGGGTGTCGGAGGTTCAGGTGTATCACCACCTGCGCGCTCTACTTTCAGAAGGGTAACAAACATAGCGGTGTTACCGTAACGACCGAGGAAGAGAGAATCTTGATCAGCCTCCAGTGTGTATTTCTGAACGATCGGATCAGTAGCCGAGGTACGACCGTTGATACCCGCTGCAGCTTCAGAAAGCCAAATACGAGTGTCTCCGTTAGCAGCACGCAAATCTACCTGCACATACTTGGTGTCATCAGAGTTGTTGAATACAACCGCGACGCTAACTACGTCACCTGCCTTGAAACCACCCTCAGCCGGTTTGATAGCAAGCCATTTGCCGTCAGCATATACATAGGAGCTACCGAACTTAATAGCCGGAACAGCATCGGTGTTGGTATGAATCTTAACCGTAGTAACTTCTACGCCAGAAGCTCCAAGGATAGTAGTACCGATTTCACCAGCCCAATCGTAGATAGCAGTCATTTCAACGGGTTGGGGATCATCGCCCTTCTCGGGGAAGGTCACAGCGAGTGTGTTGGTCTCGTAAGTCCAAGTGAAGGTATAAGTACCCTCTTTGTCAGCTGCGAGGGTGAGGTTACCTTGACCAGCCACAACAACAGCCGACGGGTTCTCACGGGTGAACGCAGCTCCATTAGAGGTCCAGTTACCCGAACCACCGATACGCATACCGAACTCATAGCTGCCGGCAACGAGGTTCAACGTCAGTACAGCGGTCTCATTGCCCTCTACTACGGTGAAGTTCTCTGTGTCAGCCCATGAGCCAAGGAAGTTACCGTGCATTGCGATAGAAGGAACAACTACAGCAGAACTAGTTTTGGTAGCTACAGCTTTTACTTCTTTAGAGTCGGCATTGAAGGTAATGGTGATGCTATAAATACCAGCCTCCGGAATAGCCAACTGATAGTTTTGACTCGGATAAGCAATAGTCCAAGCGTGATCTTCGCACACTTTGAACTCGATTGTACCCGCCGGTAAGGTAAGATCAGTTTTTTCCCACTGATAGAGACCCTCCACGAGCGTCATGTCGTTTGCTTCGTTAGCAGGAGCCCAAGCTGTACCAAATGCCACATCCGAACCACCGGCAACGGTATAGGTAGCAGCTTGTACCATCCAAACACCAGCAAACAAAATTGCTGCAAAAAAAGAAAAGAATCTTTTCATGATAGTTTGATTTTTTTTGGTTAATAAATGTTAATTATACTAGATTTACTAGATGCACTAGAAGAACTAGATAGACTAGAGGTACTAGATTTTCTAGGTTTACTAGGGTTTTCATAAATCGGGTGCAAAATTACTAATAATTTTTCGAATATGCAAATATTTGAACAAAAAAAATCAAACAAAATGTATATATACTGTGTATATATAGTATAAAGCGTGATTTTTTTCCATTTTGGGGTATTCATCCTATGGTGATTCTATGGTCATCTTATGGTGATCTTATGGTTCAGTTCCGATTTGGTAGTTATAAAGGAGTGTAGCCTGTTAGGCGGGCAGAGGAGAATAAAGAGAGGGACGCTGTTGAGCGTCCCTCTGATTCATCCGCCAAACTTGGCGGATAGTTGTTATAGCCGGTGGCTATTAGCGGATAACAGTACCGTTTACATTGTAGGTCTTGTTGCCCTTCTCAATGATGAGGTTACCGTTAACGAGGCGCTTGATGGCCTTAATAGCGGCATCAACGTTCTCTATAGCCATTTCGCCAGCCGGAACGTACATGGTTACGTTGTACTGCTTGTTGTTGTAGCAGAGCAGTGTAGCCGTGATGTTGTAGTCACCGCCGTTGCCCGGAGTAACGGTGATAGCAGCCGTGTAGATATTCACCTGCTCTTCACCCTCAAAGATACCGGAGCCTATATATTGAACGTCGAGGTCTGTTTCTGTGAAGTTACCTTCGAAGGTCTCAGTCCAGATAGCGATTTGAACATAAATGTCGTTTGCGTCCGTACCATAAACACCATACAGGCCGTAATCAACATAATAATCAATCAGCTCAGCGTTCTGAATGTTTACGTTAACTGTCTCGGTCGGTTTCGGAACGATGAATTGCAAGTTGAAGATGTAGTTGTTACCATCATCGCCGACGAGTGTACCGGCAATGGTTACGGCATCAGTCTGCGCGTCGATAGAAAGGGTAACCGAACCATCTACGAAGGAAACATAATTGGTATCGTTGCCATTGATAACACCTACGTAGGTATAGTCTGCATCGAGGTCATTAATGGTATAAGTACCTTCCGCCTGAGTCGTTTCGACATTAGAAATAGAAACGTCAAATTTCTCGTTCGAGCCATAGATTTGCCACCAGCCTTCATCAGCTACGTAATCGTTGTAGAATAAGCCTTCAGACATATTCACATTGATGTCTTGAGCGGGAGGTACGGGAGCGGATTTGATGTCCACGAGGTAGCAACCAGTGTTGAGTTCGTAAATAGATTTCTGTTGGTAGTAGAGATACTCACCGAACGCGATGACGGTGTCTCCTACGTGGATAGCGTTGCCGTTAGCGTCAGCTACTTCGCGGAACTGTGCCCAGTTTTTGTCAGTCGGGTCGTAGTTCGGGATAGAAGTACGGAAGGTATCTGCATTGAGGGAGAAGCAGTTAAAGAACTCAAACTCACCCTCAGCGCCGTTAACGTCAGCCACGTAGATGTTGACAGAACCGAATTTAGCGAAGTTAGCCCCTTTGAACTCCATCTTGGTGATAATACCACGAACCATAATCTCTGTTCCATCCGGAATACCAGCAGAGATAGCTTGTGCTACTTCGTATTGGATGATTTGCTTCTTAACTACATTGAAGTAGCCAGCATACCAACCGTCAACGTTACCAGCGGGGTTGAAGGTGATCTTGTAGTCACCAGCCTCGGTGATTTTGAAGTTGTTGTCCATTCCACCCGGGAACCAAGTAGTGGTCTCACCCTCGACACCGATTACTTTGAACTCATCGTTAGCAGCAAAGGTGAACTCGCCCTGATAGAGGTTTTCATTGTTCGGGGTGAGCATATACGCTGCATCAGCAGCCCATCCGTTCATCGAACCAGCTACGTAGTAGTTAATAGAGGGAGTCGGAGGAACGTCGCCACCAGCCTCTTCAGCGGAGATGAAGTAAACTTGCGGGTTGCCTTTATAAGCGGAAACGACACCAGTAATATTGTAGGTCTTACCAGCCTCGAAAGTATAAGCAAACTTGAAGTTATTATAGATAGTTACTGTATCGGTACCCAAAGCAGCCGGCAGACTAGTCTTGGAGTCAGCAGTAAACGCACCTTTGATGGAGAAGCCCGGAAGAATCACATATTTGTTCACGTCGCTTGCCTCAATAACAGCTGCCTGAGAAGGAGCAGGAGCTTCACCCGAGGTAACCGTGATAGCAGCAGCTTGCGTAGCGTCAGGTTTCACCTCATAAACAATATTCTGATAAATATCTACAACACCGGCAACACCTGTGAGGACGTCACCAGCCTTGAAATTATTGGTAAAACCACTCGGCAAATAAATCAACATAGATGCACTTCCATCCATTACCCATACATTAGCACCGTTCGAATAGGTAACGGTAACAGGGTTAAGAAGAACTGTATCGTTCTTTGCTTTCTGATAAACCTCTAAGCATGTGATCGGTGTCAGCGGGTTGCGCGCTCTGTCAAGAGCAGCGACAGCGTCGTTATAGATTCGGGTTCCTTCATTTTGGAGGTAAGTCAGGTTTTGCTCTACCGACTTCGAATCATCCCAATTGATTGCGTTAATTGCAGCCTGTGCGTTAGAAATGATTTGTTGACACTCTTCGCTGTCGCCATCCTGCAACAGTGCTTGAAGAGTAGTATTCAATGCTTCTTTACCAAGCGAGAGAACCATACTAATGAAGGTGGGTCTTTGCTGATCTATTTCAGCGATAGCCTTTCTTATCAGCTCCACGTTTTCAGACTGTAAAACTTGCTGATAACCAGAGATATACCCGTCAAACGAAGAAGCTGCCTGCGGACTAAAAGTAGCAATAAATTCTCGAATTAAGATCATGTCGGCGATGTAGGCCTGAAGTGTATCGGCAGCCGTTTGAGGAACTTCACCACCAGCAGCAGCGTACGTTACAGAGAAAGAAGTGACACGTGCCTGACCGTTAGTAGCATCACCGGAATTAGTTACGGTGAAAGTAGCGGACTGTACGTTTTCAAAAGGAACGGCTACTCCCGAAGCAGCTTCTGCGAAAATACCGCCGTTTTGGGAAGCGTACTCCAAAGTAATAGAACTAATCGTGTAGCCATCAGCAGCGGAGATGATCATTTTGGCAGAACCCGTCTGATAGAGACGAATCTGTTGACCATTCGTGTAATACTTACCCGTGTTGGCATCAGTAGCTTCCGTAGCAACGGAAATCACGTCATCAAAGTTAAACGGTGTAACAACTGCACTATTTTCCCAAGAATTAGCAGTAGCCAACTCTTCGACAGTCTTTGTCACAGTTGTTGCCATCATGCTGCCTGCGAAAAGCACGGCAGCGATCAAAGAGAATAGTTTTCTCATAATGATTGATTGATTTAGTTAAACAATAAAGTTAGTTTGTTGTTATGGGGTGATCGCCCAAGATTGGTCGATACATTTTTTCAAATTCGGGTGCAAAGTTACAAAGAATTTTTGATATGTGCAAATAAAATGTTAAATAACATTTATTTTTTATCGCCCATGTATGGTCGATGCTATAGAGTTGATGCTCATTTTTTATGCGCGACGACCATCAATTGAACGGAATTGAAGATGTTTTGCCAGATGATGTATGCCGCAGCGCCGAGGGAAGCCAAGGGGTCGAGGTAAGTGTTCGCCATCCAGACGCCGAGTGATGTGTTCTTCTGTCCGAAAGCCTGTCCTGCGGTGATGGACGAGACACCTTCCATGGTTTTTGGAGCGGCAGCGGGGTTGATGAGAACGTCCTGATAGTCAGTTCCTTTGCTGGCTGCCGGCAATTTATAGCCGATGAATTTGCCCAAGCCGAACTGAAGAAGGCATACAAAGAAAGACAATACTAATAGGATTAGGATGTTTGAAATTTGAAATTTGAAATTTGAAATTGTTGTTTCCGTGACGACGGCTGAGAGAACAACGATAGAGGCGACCCAGAGGTAAAAAGGAATGATAGCTATTTTCACGGGCAGAACGAACTCCTTGCGGGTCTTCCATTTATACGCGAGACGGAGGAGCCATGCGGAGAAGAAGGGACCGAGGAGGAGGGGTGCGACGCGAGAGAGGATGAGGAGAAAAGCAGGCCAGAAACTCATATCGGAAGCCGGGTTAATAAGCGGGAAAGTAGCCGGTACGACGATAGCTGTCGCAAAATTAGAGAGGAGAGTGAAGGTCGTGAGGTTCTGGATGGAGCCGCCCATTTTACCTGCGATAATCGGCGCAGCGGTAGCTGTAGGCATGATGAAACACATGAGAATGCCTTGTGCAAGGATCGTGTTACCCGTAAAATATAGCAGCATGGCGTACGAACCGAAACTGAAGATCATCTGTGCCGCCAAGACGACCCAATGCCATTTATGAAGGCGCAAGTCGAGGGGGTTCACCTTGCAGAAGGTGAAGAAAAGCATAAAAAAGATGAGCCACGGGAGCGTGGGTTTCAGTGGTAAGAAGAATTGATAACCGAGGGCTCCGATAAGCATGGAGAGCCAAAGGGCGTTGGAATCGAAGAATTTTTTCATTTGGTCATTTTCACATTTTCACATTTTTCGTGATCTCGGGATCTCGTGATTACGTGATCTCGAGTTTTCGAGTTTTCGGGTTTTCGAGTTTAGTTTCCCCATTGGGCGACGATGGAATCCATGATGGCAAAGACTTCTTCGACCGTTTCTGCACGGAGGAGGGCGATGCGGGTTTGCTTGAAGTTATCAAGGCCTTTGAAGACCGGAGAGGCTGCAAAATGCCGACGGGAATGGATGATGCCTTTTCGCTCGTCGTTGCCACACCATGAAATGGAGGAAAGGACGTGTTCTTTGAGAACAGCGACCTTGTCGGACATGGAGCGAGGGATCGTGATCTCGTGATCACGTGATCTCGTGAATGAGGGATCGAGATACTCTTTCATTTCGGCGAAGAGCCATGGGGCACCGAAGGTGGCACGACCGACCATGATGGCGTCCACGCCGTAACGGTCGAAACACTCACGTGCGCGTTCGGGCGTACATACGTCCCCGTTACCTATAATAGGTATGTGTATGCGCGGGTTGTTCTTCACTTCTCCGATGAGGGTCCAATCCGCCTCACCGCGGTACATCTGCGAACGTGTGCGACCGTGGATGGCTAGTTCGGCGATACCGCAGTCCTGGAGAGCCTCGGCGAGGGAGACGATGAAGAAAGAAGCCTCTCTCCGACCCTCCCCTGAAGGGAAGGGAGTGTTGAGTCCCAGCGGGTTGATGCGCGGAATTAAGTCTTTTTCATCCCAACCGAGGCGGGTTTTGGCGGTGACGGGAGTGTGAACGGCGTTGACGACCGCACGGGTGATCTCCAGCATTTTCGGGACGTCGCGGAGAAGACCAGCCCCGGCGCCTTTACCCGCCACTTTCTTCACCGGACAACCGAAATTGATGTCGATGAAGTCAGGTTTGGCTTGCTCAACGATGAGGGCAGCGTCCCGCATCGCTTCGGGTTCGCGTCCGTAGATCTGGATGGCGACAGGTCGCTCGGCATCGGAGATGGTCAGTTTGCGCGTGGTGGAGGCGATGTCACGGACGAGTGCGTCGGCGTTGACGAACTCCGTATAGACGCGATCCGCTCCGTAGCGTTTACAAAGGGCACGGAAGGCAGGGTCGGTGACGTCCTCCATGGGAGCCAAATATAATTTACGATTTGACAATTTACAATGTACGATTTGGGATTGACCAAAATTGGTCGATACTATTTATTTAATGTGGGATAGCTGATACGATGATGGTTCATGGCGGTGAGGCGGGAGGTGAAGACACGCCGGATGTCTTCGACATCCTTGAAAGAGAGGGGTGTCTCGGCGAATTGTCCGTCGGCTATCTGGGCGTCGATCATCTGGTTCACCGCCTTGGCGATGGAGGCTTCGGAGAAGTCTTCGAGGCTCCGTGAGCGCGCTTCGATAGCGTCCGCCATCATGAGGATTGCCCCTTCTTTGGTAGAAGGTTTGGGTCCGGGATAGCGGAAGAGGGACTCATCGACGGTCTCTTTAGGATGGGCGTTACACCATGTGTTATAGAAATAACGGGTGAGGGAGGTGCCATGATGGGTGGTGATAAAATTGATGACCACTTCGGGCAGATGGTTTCTGCGGGCTATTTTCTCTCCCTCCGAGACATGAGATATAACCACTTGTGCCGCTTCGCGGGGATCCATCGAGAGGAGCGGATTCTCGACTCCAGTCTGGTTCTCCACGAAATAGAAGGGGTTGGTCATTTTTCCTATGTCATGATAGAGGGCACCGGTACGGACGAGGAGAGCGTTGGCTCCGATGGTCTTCGCTGCCTCGGCTGCGAGGTTAGAGACTTGCATGGAGTGCTGGAAAGTGCCCGGGGCTTTCTCTGCGAGCGCGTGGAGGAGTTCGGAGTTAATATCCGTGAGTTCGACCAGCGTGATAGAAGAGATGAAGCGGAAACTCTTCTCAAACATATAAATCAGTCCGTAGCAGCCGACTGTGAGCAGGGCACAGATGAAGAAATAGAGGTACAACCACGGGTCGATAGAGAGCCACGAGCCCGTTTGGGCAAAAGAGATCGCGGTGTAAGCAAGTGATTGCGAGAGGAGTATCCATCCTGCCGTTTGGACGAGTTGTGCGCGGCGTGTCATGTCGTTGAGCGAAGAGACAGCCACCATACCCACGACGATCTGGATGAAGAAAAACTCCACGGGAGCAGGTACCACAATTGAAGAGATGAGGATCGTTGTGAAATGCAGGAAGAGGGCGGTACGCGAATCGAAGAACACGCGCGTTAAGATAGGTACCCACGCAAAAGGAATGAGATAGACGGAGAGGTTGAACCGCAAGGAGAGACACGCCAAGGCGATGACGATGAACATCTGCAAGCAGAAGAAAAGGACCGTAGAGGTAGAACGCAGGTACTGAAGGCGGAAGACGTACAGATAGATGACAAAGAGCAAGAGGAAGAGCGCCACGAGGATCGATTCCCCGAGGATGGAGAGAGTGCGTTGGTGAGCACTGACCGATTCTTCGTCATAAGCGCGGCGGAGAGATTGCAAGATCTGGTAATCCCGCTCGGAAACGATTTCTCCTTTCTCGATGATTTTCTCCCCTTTCTGGACAAGTCCCTGCGTAGGCGAGAGCGAAGAGAGGAGGCGTGTCTTGAGTTGGTCGGTGAGGACGGTGTCGCGCACGAGGTTCTGAGCGCAGTCATAGCCGAAACGGTTGAAAGCGCTCTTGAGGGTATAGACTTCCGAAAGGGGATAGGTTTTGGAGACCCTGTTCTGCGAAACAGCGATGCGTCCGAACCCATTTTCCTGCAACCACTCCATTTCCTGAAGGGAGACGACGAGCACCTGACGCTGGACGTTTTTGATATATTTATAACAAGGCGTGAAGGTGGAGAGCAGTTGTTTCTGCTCCTTCGTCAACTGCTCATCGGTCTTGTAGATCGGGAAGTCAAAATCCGCCGTCAGCGTGGCGTAGCCCCACGGTTTGCCTATCTCGAAATGATAGCGGAAGGCATTGTTATACCGCGGGAACATTAAAACAACGACTACTGCGAGGAGCACAAAAATACTCATTCGCAAGACGGTGGACGGGATTTTTGGGATTTTCATAATTAGCTGTTATTTTTTGCGTGATCTCGAGGTCACGTGATTACGACCTTTTTTTCTTAAAAAACTCTTGCATGAGGGCACGACATTCCTCTTCGAGGACTCCGGCCGTGACGGTTGCTTTGGGATGAAAAGCCCTCGGCGCGTAGGTAGCGAAGCCTCTTTTGGGGTCGGGTGCGCCATAAACGATGCGTTTGATCTGCGCCCATCCGATGGCTCCGGCGCACATGACGCAGGGTTCGACGGTGACGTAGAGGGTGGCATCGGGGAGGTATTTGCCTCCGAGGGTCTGGGAAGCCGCCGTGATGGCTTGTATCTCGGCGTGCGCTGTGACATCGGCGAGGGTCTCGGTGAGGTTGTGTCCGCGTCCGATGATCTGATTATTGGAGACGATGACACAGCCGATGGGGATCTCGTCCGCCGCGAGGGCTTTCTGCGCTTCGCTTAGTGCGAGTCGCATGAAGCGCTCGTCCGTTTCGATATTTCGAGATTCCGAGATCACGATATCACGAGATTTCGATATTTCGATATTTCGACAGAATGATTTCAGGTCTTCGGGATGGGACTCGAAATGGTTACCAATGACGACGATGTCCGTTCCGGCGGAATAGGCGGCGTTCATGGCTTCGGGAGTACGGATTCCGCCTCCGACGATGAGGGTAAGGGAGGTGTTTTTTCGCACCTCGCGAATGATATCCGGGGAGACAGGTGTCTTAGCGCCGGAACCGGCTTCCAGATAGATTGCTTGCTTGCCCATTAGTTCGGCAGCAATACAGGTGTCTATGATCGTTTGGAGGTCAGAGGGGTTGAGGGGTTTGGTACCCGTGACGCGCATCGTAGAGGTCTCTACTCCGCCATCAATGAGAATATAGGCGGTAGGGACGACTTCAACAGACGACGCATGAATGCGCCGTGCGGACTTAATCTGCTGAGAAACAAGGTATTCCGGGTTATCTCCAGAAAGAAGAGAGAGATAAAGGATAGCGTCGGCTTCGGGGGTAAACTGAGCGGCTGAGCCAGGAAAGAGGATAATTGATAATTGACTATTGACAATTGACAATTTTTCGCGGAGGGCACGGACGAAAGGCGTTGTATCACCACCGGTGGAACCGCCGACGAAGATGTAATCGGGGAGGCAATCCGGGGAGAGCGGAAGGGCATTCAGGTCCGCTTTCTCGGGGTCAAGCAGGAGGGCAAGTTTTTTATCGCCCAAGCTTGGTCGATATAATATGTTGTGGTTTATTTCGTCCATTGGAAGGTCTCTACCATTTTTATGATATCTGTGCGGAGATAGTTGTACACCGGAGCAAGGGAGTCGGCGTTAGGGGGACAGTTACAATAGACCGAAGCACGGAAGAAATGGTGGGTTGAATCGGTGATAAAGAACTGACACGACGAAGCTGTATTTCCCTCTAAATCAAAGAGTACGCCATACACTTTCGCCTCGGGATGCATATATTCGCGTTCGGGGATAGAGGTAGCATAAGAAGCATTGCGATAGACAAATTCCAGTGCGTCTTCGGTCAACTCGCGCAGGTTATTGTGCACAGGTTTGTAGGAGCAATGGATGGTAGCATCGAGGGAGGGGTAATAGATGTTAATCCAGAAGGGTTCTTCGGTTCTCGGCCGAACGATGGCATTTTGGGAAAGGGCGAAGGAGTAAGGGTAATTGAGAATTGACAATTGAGAATTGACAATTGAAAAGTCCGTATAGGCGGTGTCGGGGACTGTGATTCGGTAATAACCATACGGACGCGGGGTATAGTTATTGGAGCACGAGACACATGCCAACAACAGGAGAATGGATAATTGACAATTGACAATTGAGAATTGAGAATTATGTTTTCTATTTTTTTGCAAAAAGCCCATATTATTCCAAAATACGATGCAAAGATACAATAAAAAGTTGAAAGTTGAAAGTTGAAAGTTGAAAGAAGTGTATTTTTAGGACAAAAATGCACTTTTTTTAATAAAAAGTACGTGCGCGCTTGCGTATATAAAAAAAATGTTGTATCTTTGTGCGCTTTTAGAGAGCTACTGTGCCTATCCTCTCCCGTTAACGTCATACGAAGCATCCGATGAGCAACCGATGAGCACCCATTGAGCATCCATTGAGCATCCATTGGAGGAAGGTGGAAAACAGGTGGAAGGGCGATAGTTGATAATTGATAATTGATAATTGATAGTTGAGAGAAGTCGTCTAGTAGAAAGTTAAAAGTTAAAAGTTAAGAGATAACAACCATAAAAAACACAGATACACATTTATTATGACAAAAAAGGAAAACAACTATTGTGTGATCATGGCCGGCGGCATTGGAAGTCGTTTTTGGCCGTATAGCCGCGAGAACAAACCGAAGCAGTTTTTGGACTTTTTCGGAACGGGAAGGAGTTTGCTTCAGATGACAGTGGACCGTTTCCGTCCGATTGTTCCGATAGAGAATATGTTTATTGTGACTAATGTAGCATATAAGCAAATTATTATGGAACAAGTGCCCGATCTGAAAGAGGTGCAGATTTTATGCGAGCCGGCCAGACGAAACACGGCTCCTTGCATAGCATATGCGACGGCACATATAAGGGCGCTATGTCTGCAAAAAGCCTATGGTTATACGCAGGAAGAGCAAGGCTTTGCCAAAGACGGCAGCGTCAAAGGAGGCACAACGGGCTCCAAGTTACCGAGTTATTTGGAGATCGACTGGAACAAACCGGAGATGCAGGCGAATATCGTGGTGGCGGCAAGCGATCATTTGATTTTAGAGGAAGAGAAATTCCGTGAGACGATCTTGAAAGCGTTTGATTTTGTAGGTCAGAACAAGGCGATCTGTACGTTAGGTATGCAGCCGACACGGCCGGAGACGGGGTATGGGTACATTCAATATATAAATGAGCGCTCGCAGAGCGAGCTCAATGATGGAATGAGCGCGGCAAAGCCGCTCAATGATGGTATTTATCCGGTGAAGACGTTTACGGAAAAGCCGAATTTGGAGATGGCGAAGATGTTCTTAGAGAGCGGAGATTTTCTATGGAACAGCGGTATCTTTATTTGGAATCTGCAGACGATCAGTGAGGCGTTCCGTTATTTATTGCCGGAAGTGGCGGATAGGTTTAGAGAGGGCGAGTTGCTGATGGGCACGGAGAAAGAGGAGAAGTTTATTGAGCAGATTTTCCCGAAATGTCCGAACATCAGCATTGACTACGGCATCTTGGAAAAAGCGGAGAACGTGTTTGTGATGCCTTCTTCGTTCGGGTGGTCAGATCTCGGAACATGGGGCAGTTTGTACGAACTGAGCGAGAAAGATGCGGACGGTAACGTGAGTCTGCACAGCGAGGCACATTTCCATGAGGCGAAGAACAATATTGTGGTTCTGGAGCCGGGCAAGAAAGTGATTGTGCAAGGCGTAGAGGATATGATCATTGTGGAGCAAGGCGGCGCGTTGCTGGTTTGCAAGAAAGCGGAGGAGCAGCAACTCAAGAACTGGGTTCTTGAGTTGAATTAAAAATTACGAATTACGAATTACGAATTAACAAACAAATTACTTAATATTAAATCACATCATGAGTTATCTGAATTTTGACAAGACAGTGCTTGTTAATCTGGAGCGGTCGCTTCAGAAAGAGATGATTCGAACGAACCGTGCAGGTGTGTACAACTCGACCACGTTGGTTGATTGCAACACACGTAAGTACCACGGTCAGTTGGTGATGCCGCTACCTCAGGTAGGCGATGACAACTATGTGTTGCTCAGTTCGCTGGACGAGACGGTTATCCAACATGGCGCGGAGTTTAACTTAGGTCTGCACGAGTACGGAGAGAACCATTTCAGTCCGAACGGACACAAGTACATTCGCGAGTTCGACTGCGAGTTGATCTCCAAGACCGTTTATCGCGTCGGTGCGATGGTATTGGAGAAAGAACGAATGTTGGTGAGCTTCGAGCCTCGCGTGCTGATTCGTTACACGTTGTTAGAGAGCGGCAGTCCGACGACATTGCGTTTCAGACCATTCCTTGCGTTCCGCAGCGTGAACGAGTTAACCCACGAGAACCCGTTAGCGAACGCCAATATGGACGAGTGCGAGAACGGCAGGTTCAACCGCATGTACCCGGGATTCCCGAACCTGTATATGCAGTTCAGCAAGGCCTGCGAGTACCATCATGATCCGCAGTGGTACAAGGACATCTCGTACCGCAAAGAGTTGGAGCGCGGCTATGCGTACAAAGAGGATCTGTTGGTTCCGGGTTATTTCGAGTTGCCGATGAAGAAAGGGGAGAGTGTCATTTTTGCCGCCGGCGTAACGGAGGTGAAAACGAATACATTGAAAGCGACCTGGAAGAAAGAGTTGGAGCGTCGTAACCGTCGTGAGGACATGTTCAGCACGTTGAAGAACAGCGCGAGTCAGTTCTATAAACGCGAAGGGGACAAGTGTTATTTCCTGAGCGGTTTCCCGTGGTTCAAAGCCGACGCACGGAACACGTTCTTCAGCGTACCGAGTTGTACGTTAGACATCGACCGTCCGGAATACTGGGACGCCATCATCAACAAGACGGCTATCAATGAGATCTTGCTGTTCATGAGCGGTCGTATTCACGACATCAAGATGAGCGGTATGGACGAGCCCGATGCGCTGTTATGGTTCATCCGCGCGGCACAGAAATACGCGCATAAATATACGGTACGCGAGGCTGCTGAGTTATACGGTGAGTTATGCAAAGACATCATCACGTATTACCGCAAGCAGAACCATCCGCGTGTCAAGTTACATCAGAACGGACTGCTTTGGGTAGAGGGTACGCAACGCCCTGCGACATGGATGAACGCGACGGAGAACGGATGGCCGATCACCCCGCGTACAGGATATGTGGTGGAGATCAATGCCCTTTGGTACAACGCGATGCGTTTCACGGCAGAGATGCTGCGCGAGATGGGTAAAGAGACCAGTGCGGATCTGATGGAATACCAAGCGGAGATTTCCAAAGATGCCTTCATCAAGACGTTCTGGAACGGTGTTTACCTGAACGATTACGTCATTGACGGTTATCAGAACCGCGAGGTGCGTCCGAACATGATCTGGGCAGCCGGTTTGCCTTACAGCCCGCTGGACAAGAGACAGCAGAAGGCAGTGGTAGATATATGCACGAAAGAGTTGTTGACGCCGAAGGGACTTCGTACGTTGAGTCCGAAGAGCGGCGATTACCGCCCGATCTATCGCGGCGGTCAGCAAGAACGCGACCGGAACTTCCACAACGGACCTGTTTGGCCGTTCACGATAGCTGCTTATGCGCGTGCTTATATGAACGTCTATAAATACAGTGGTATCAGTTTCATGGAACGACTGCTGGTCGGTTTTGAAGCCGAGATGGACGAGTTGACGATCGGTACGCTGAACGAGATGTACGATGGTAACCCGCCCTACAAAGGACACGGCGGCATGAGTTACGCACCGAGTGTAGCCGCCGTCATTAGCGTGATGGACACCTTGAAAAAATATCAGCTTGCAGAAGCAGAACAAGAAGGAAAGGAGGAAAACAAATGAAAGCGTTAATGTTCGGTTGGGAGTTTCCTCCTCATATCTTAGGTGGTTTGGGAACCGCCAGTTACGGTCTGACCCGTGGTATGGCTCAACAGCCAGACATGGAGATTACGTTCGTTATTCCAAAGCCGTGGGGCGATGAGGATCAGAGTTTCCTCAAGATCATCGGCGCTAACAGCGTACCTATCGTTTGGAAAGACGTGAACTACGACTACGTTAAACAGCGGATGGAAGGCAAGATGAGCCCGGAGGAGTATTACCATTTGCGCGACGGAATCCATTATGATTATCGCCGAATCGGTACGGACGACTTAGGATGCGTCGGTTTCTCGGGTCGTTACCCGGACAACCTGATTGAGGAGATCGGTAACTACGAGGCTGTGGCGAGTGTGTTAGCCCACAGTCTGGATTTCGACATCATCCACAGCCACGATTGGTTGACCTATCCGGCAGGTGTGTTTGCGAAACAGATCAGCGGCAAGCCGCTTGTCATCCACGTACACGCGACCGATTTTGACCGTAGTCGCGGTAATGTCAACCCGACGGTTTTTGCGATTGAGAAACGCGGTATGGAAGCAGCGGACCACATCATGTGCGTAAGTAACCTGACGCGTAACACGGTGATTGAGAAATACGGTATTGACCCGCGTAAAGTAAGCACGGTACATAACGCCGTGGAGCCGCTGGCACATCCGGAAGAGTTCAAGAAACCGGAGAGGAAAGACAAGTTGGTTACTTTCCTTGGTCGTATCACGATGCAGAAGGGACCGGAGTACTTTGTCGAAGCCGCAGCAAGAGTGCTTAGCAAGACGGACGGCGTTCGTTTCGTGATGGCCGGAAGCGGCGACAAGATGGCAGAGATGATTGATCTGGTGGCTAAACGCGGTATAGCGGATAAGTTCCACTTCCCCGGATTCATGAGGGGCAAGCAGGTACAGGAGATGTTAGCGATGAGCGACGTGTATATCATGCCCTCCGTAAGCGAGCCGTTCGGTATCTCGCCGCTGGAAGCGATGCAGGTAGGCTGCCCGTCCATCATCAGCCATCAGTCCGGTTGTGCAGAGATTTTGCAACACGCTATCAAGACCGATTACTGGGACATCGATGCCATGGCGGACGCTATTTACGCGATCGTCAAATATCCTGCGATGTACAAGAGCCTGCACGAACTCGGTATGGCTGAGGTCAACAACATCAAGTGGTCTGATGCAGGACTGAAAGTGCGCGCGATCTACGACGGTGTGATTAATCACACCTTGTAATGTACGAAGGACAAATGTACAATGTACGATTTATGTACGATGGAATTATTTAATCATTGACAAATTATAATCATTATGAAAAATATATGTTTTTGCTTCCAGATGCATAGCCCGTATCGTCTGAAGCGCTATCGTTTCTTTGAGATCGGTCATGATCATTATTATTACGATGACATGGCGACCGAGGAACATGTTAACTGGCTGGTACAGACCTCCTATCTGCCGCTATGCCAAACGATCAAGGACATGATCAACCTGAGTAAGGGCAAGTTCCACTGCGCCATCAGCGTAAGCGGTACGATTATTGAGATGTTCGAGCAGTTCAACCCGGAGATGATTGACATCCTCAAGGAGTTGGCTGCCAGCAAATGTGTTGAGTTCCTTGCTACACCGTACAGCTATTCGTTAGCATCGGAGTACAACGAGAGCGAGATGAAAGAGCAGTTCAAGAAACAGGCTGCGCTGTTGGAGTCGATCCTTGGCGTGAAGGCACAAACTGTTTGGAACACAGAGTTGCTGTACACCGACGAGTTGGCTTATAACCTGAACAAGATGGGTTACAAGACGATCATGACCGAAGGTGCCAAACACATCATCAGTTGGAAGAGCCCGAACCATCTCTATCAGTCGGCTGGCGCTCCGAAGATGAAAGTGTTGCTGCGCAATACGAATCTGAGCGATGAGTTGAGTTTCCATTTCTCCGATCCGGGATGGGCTAATTTCCCGATGGATGCAGAGAAATATGCCAATCAGTTGCAAGCACTGCCCGAAGAGGATGAGATCATTAATATATGGGTTGGCGCTGAGACTTTCGGTGTTCGTCAAAATGCCGGAACCGGTATTTTCGATTTCCTGAAAGCGTTGCCGTACTATGCGTTGGAGCGTGAGATGGGCTTTATGACACCGAGTGAGGCGGCTAAGAAACTGGCGGCCAACGACGTGCTGTCCAGCCCCTATCCGCTGACATGGAGCGGCGAGGCGAAAGACCTGAGTATCTACGCCGGCAATGATTTGCAGCAGGAGGCGATTCATAAGTTGTTCGCAGTAGCAGAGCGTGTTCACCTGTGCCAAGACAAGGCGCTGAAGACCAATTGGTTGCGCCTTCAGGACGTGAACTACCTGCATTACATGAATCATATTGATCAAGGCGAGACGCAGTATGAATCGGCTTACGACGCGTTCATCAATTATATGAACGTGCTTTCTGATTTCTTGCAGACCGTGGAAGAGCAATACCCAACAACGATTGAGAATGAAGAGTTGAACGAGTTGCTCAAGACCATCCGCAATCAGGAAGAGGAGATTCAGCTTCTTCAAGCCAAGCTAAAGAAGAAGAATTGAAAATTGAAAATTGAAAATTGAAAATTCTTCGTATCGGAATAGTATTAGTGCTGTTGGCAGCGACCTTATGGGCCGCTGCCAAGCCGCCGCGTACACGAACCGTTGTGCGCACATGGACTATGCCGAACTACAGTGCGATAGCGGATACTATTCCGTTCAAGGACACCACGATGCTCAATTATTTCGACATCGACATCCAACATCGTTACTCCACCAACAGCGCGATGAACGGAAATGTATTGGTATCGCCGATCGAGTCACGCATTGTGCAAGAACGGCTGGAGACGATTGATGATCCGTTTGCGTGGAGTCTGGCGCCCTACGTAGTGACCGCTCAGCAACAACGGTTTTTCAACACGACGACCCCTTATTCCGCGATCGCCTACAAGAGAGGTTTCTCTTCGGAGCACGACATCAGCGTACTATTCACCGGTAACATCGGCAAACGGACGAACTTGGGTTTGGACATGGAGTACCTAAAGTCGATCGGTCATTACGCCAACACCGCCGGTAAGTTATTCCGAGGCTCCATATGGGGCAGTTATACAGGAACGAACTACAGTATGCACGGGGCTTTCAGTTGGAGCCAACTCAGTTCATTCAATAACGGAGGATTGGTGGACATTGAAGACCTACGCGGCAAATTAGGAACGAATGACTTACCGACCAGATTAGCGGACGGAGGAATGGTGGGGTATCGTTTTTTGAGCGGCTATCTGCACAACCAGTATTCATTGACCCAAGAGCGAGAGTACCACGACTCGATAGAAGTGATCGAAGACGGAAAGAAGATCAAGCGGGACACGATCCGTACGGAAGACATCCCGTTGATGACTTTTTCGCATATTTTCGAGACCAACGATTCCTACAGGCGTTACGTTGAGAAGAATCCTAACCAAGGATTTTACGACACCACCTATTTCAACGTCCCGGAGACAGCCGACACCACGGATGTGCTGACGATCAGGAACACGATAGCCGTGACTTTCTGCGAAGCGTACAACACGAAATTAAAATTCGGTGCTACCGTTTTCGCCATGAACGAATGTCAACGTATCTTATATGACAGCGTCCGGTACGACAGTATTCATGACTACCGATGGATGAACAACACGTACGTAGGCGGTTCCATCCATAAACGAAGCGGCGCGCATATACTTTATATGGTGGAAGGCAAAGTGTGTCTGCTGGGCTACAAGATCGGTGAGTTTGACGTACACGGAGAATTGGAGACCAAGTTCAAAGCCGGTGGTAACACCCTACATATCAACGCACGAGCGTTCGCCAAGAGCATCACTCCCAGCCCGTACCTGCAACACTATACCTCCAACCACCTGAAATGGGACAACTCGTTCGGGTTCACCTACCGGTTCTTAGGCGGAGCCTCTATTTCCTATCCCACCAAATGGGTCACGCCCTCTATTGATTTCAGTTTTGAGAACCGCGCGAATCCCATTTTTGTCACAGCATCGGATTGGATGCCACACCAGTACAGAGGAAGTGTGCAGATCATGACCGGGGATATAGGTTTGGACATCACCACACCGTGGGTCAATTTAGAGAATCGCGTTATTATCCAGCACTCCACGAATGACAGCGTGCTGCCTGTTCCGTTAGTAACGTTACAAAACAGGCTTTATTACCATGGTTCATGGTTTCGCCACGCCATGGACGCACAGATTGGTGTGGACCTGCGCTATTTCACCAGATACAAAGCGCCCGTACTATGTCCCGCCACCGGCTTATTTGCCACCCAACAACAGACAAGCGTAGGTAACTACCCTTGGATGAGCGTATATGCCAGTTTTTATGTACGCTCTATCCGTTTGCGCTTTTTCGTGCAATACCAACACCTGAACCATTTATTTATGAAGAATAGCATTGACTACTTAGCCATGCCTAATTATCCCACGAACCGCGACGTGATCCGCGCAGGCGTAGCATGGCACTTTTATAATTGATAATTAATAGTTAACAATGATAGTAACACAGAATTTAAACCGGATTATCGTTTATGCGCAAGAGGAGGCAGAACGGTTGCAGAGCGGAAAGGCAGATACCGCCCATTTCATGCTGGCTATTCTAAGGCTGGTAGAGTGCTCTGCATATGATTTGCTGCTCCAAGCGAATTTCAAGCCAGAGGAAGGCAAAGCATATTTTGAACGGCAGTTACAGCTCTTATCAACCAACGCCGTTAAGACGGAAGGCCGCACAAGCAATGCGGAGCGTATATTGCGGATAGCAGAAGGAATCAGCAGGGAATACCTATCCGAAGCTGTCAGCACGGCACATCTGCTGCTGGCTATCATGCGCGAAGGGATCAACCCTGTCGCATCCTATTTGGAGGAAGCATGGGGTATCAGCTACGAGCAGTTGGTTAATATCTACGGTCAGCCTCATTACAGCGGTGAGGTACCCACTAACAGTGCGCAGCAAATGGGAGACCTAAATGAAGGTCCTTGGCAACCTGAACAACCGCAGACGAAGGGAAAGAAAAGCGCCACGAACGCATTGGATAAATACGGCCGAGACTTGACCCAATTAGCCGAAGACGGACAACTGGATCCGGTAGTGGGTCGCGAAGTGGAGATAGAGCGCATCGTGCAGATTCTAAGTCGGCGCAAGAAGAACAACCCTATCCTGATCGGAGAACCGGGGGTAGGCAAATCCGCTATCGTAGAGGGTTTGGCACTGCGTATCAAAGGCGAGCAGGCCGGTGCATTGAGCAATAAACGGATCGTGACGCTGGATTTAGCGTCCATGGTAGCGGAAACAACCTACCGCGGTCAGTTTGAAGAGCGGATGAAGAATGTCATCACGGAGTTACGCGAGCACCCCGAAATCATCCTCTTCATCGACGAGATACACACGATTATCGGCGCCGGAAATGCCTCCGGTTCGTTGGATGCAGCTAATATCCTCAAACCAGCCTTGGCGCGAGGAGAGGTACAATGTATCGGTGCCACGACGACTGCCGAATACGCCAAATCCATCGAGAAAGATGGCGCGCTGGAACGTCGTTTCCAAAAAGTGATCGTTCGTCCTACTACAGGCGATGAGACCTACACTATCCTCACCAAACTGAGCGACCACTATGCAGATTATCACCATGTGATCTACACGCGCGAGGTGCTCAAAGCCTGTGTGGGTCTGAGCGAACGCTATCTGACCGACCGCGCTTTCCCGGACAAAGCGATTGATGTGATGGATGAAGTAGGTGCCCGTAGTCACGCCAAACAACAGACGCAGGACGAGCAATCCACCTACACCATCACCCCGGAAGACGTAGCAGGAGTCGTCAGCATGATGAGCGGCGTACCCGTTCAGCGCGTCGCTACAGCCGAGAACGAACGGTTACGCACAATGGGTGAGGTGCTTCGACGCCGTATCATCGGTCAGGACAGAGCGGTCGATACAGTCGTTAAAGCAATCCAACGGAGTCGTCTGGGATTACGAGATCCCAAACGGCCTATCGGCACGTTCTTCTTCCTGGGACAAACCGGTGTCGGCAAGACCTATCTGGCGCAATGTCTGGCTGAGGAGTTATTCGGATCCAAGGACGCCCTCATCCGATTCGACATGTCGGAATATATGGAGAAACACACCGTGAGTCTGCTGGTAGGCGCTCCTCCGGGATACGTAGCGCACGAGGAAGGTGGCAAACTGACTGAAGCTGTGCGCCGCAAACCCTACTCTATCGTGCTCTTTGATGAGATAGAGAAAGCACATCCGGATATCTTCAATGTCTTGTTGCAAGTACTGGACGAAGGACGTCTGACCGACCGTCAGGGACATGTCGTTGACTTCCGCAATACGATCATCGTGCTGACAAGTAACGTTGGCACAAGGCAGTTACAGGAATTCGGAGGAGGCGTAGGTTTCCACTCCGGCGAGATGAGTCAAAAAGAGACCAATAAGATGCTGCTCAAAGCACTTCAAAAACAATTCCCGCCGGAGTTCGTCAATCGTATCGACAATATCGTTACCTTCGAACCGCTGAGCCGCGACACTATCGGACAGATTGTTCGTATTGAGATCAGCCTGCTGCAACAACGCCTCAAGACACAAGGACATCAACTGAGTGTCACGCCGGAGGTGATCGGACAACTGGTGGACAAGAGTTTCGACACCAAGAACGGAGCGCGACCCGTTAAACGGGCTGTGCAGACCTATCTGGAAGATTCGCTGACAGAGATCCTGTTGCGCAAACCCAACCAAAAACGTATCACAATTAAAAATATCAAACAACAAGTATGACAGTAGAAATTACAGACGCTAACATCAAGGATGTGATTGCGTCAGGCAAACCATTAGTGGTAGATTTCTGGGCCGCATGGTGTGGTCCTTGTAAGATGATGCTTCCGATTCTGGAAGAGTTGTCCAATGAGTATGAAGGCAAAGTGGTTGTAGGTAAACTGAACGTGGATGACAACCCGGACACCTGCGAAGAGTACGGTATCATGAACATCCCGACGATGCTCTTCTTCCAAAACGGCGAACTGGTAAATCGCCATGTAGGTGCGTGCCGAAAACAAGATTTGGCACAACTTTTTGATGCTCTTTTGTAAAAAAATGTGCAAAAATTTGCATATATAAAAAAAAAGCAGTACCTTTGCACGCTTTTTTGCGTGCGGTCCGGTAGCTCAGCTGGATAGAGCAACAGCCTTCTAAGCTGTGGGTCTCGGGTTCGAATCCCGACCGGATCACAACCGTTCATTACGATTTAGCGTCAAGCTTGCTTGTAAGATAAAGCGAAATGAATGGTTGGGCTGAGCGCCCTTATATTTGTACATTATTCTGTTTATTGGAATGCGTCAATTAAAAATTACAAAATCAATTACCAACCGTGAATCGGCAAGTCTGGACAAGTATCTGCAAGAGATTGGTCGGGAGGAGCTTATTTCGGTGGAGGAAGAAGTAGAGTTGGCGGGGCGTATCCGTAATGGAGACCGCGCCGCTCTGGAAAAGTTAACCAAGAGCAACTTACGATTCGTTGTATCTGTAGCCAAGCAGTATCAGAACCAAGGATTAAGTTTGCCCGACTTGATTAACGAAGGTAACTTAGGTCTGATCAAGGCCGCCGAGAAATTCGACGAGACTCGTGGTTTTAAGTTCATCTCATATGCAGTTTGGTGGATTCGTCAATCTATTCTGCAAGCCTTAGCGGAGCAAAGCCGTATTGTTCGCTTACCACTGAACCAAGTAGGTTCGATGAATAAAATCAACAAAGCCTTCCAGCGTTTTGAACAAGAGCACGAACGCAAGCCGAGTGCTGAGGAACTCGCGGAAATGCTAGACATTCCCGTAGATAAGATCGCAGACACGCTGAAGATGTCGGGTCGTCACGTGAGTGTGGATGCTCCGTTCGTAGAAGGAGAAGATAACAGCCTGATTGACGTAATGGTCAATGAAGATTCGCCAAATGCCGATAGAGGCCTGATCAACGAATCGCTCTCTACGGAAATCAATCGCGCCTTAGCTACTCTGACTCCGCGCGAGGCGGATATATTACGTAAGTTCTTTGGTATCGGCACGCCGGAAAAGACCTTAGAGGAGATTGGCGATGAGCTTCACCTGACGCGTGAGCGTGTCCGCCAGATAAAAGAAAAGGCCATCCATAAGCTGGACACCGGTCAACGGAGTCACATCTTACGGACGTACCTCGGATAAGAGCGATTCAATCGCTTACACTGTTGCTTCTATAGCCCAGACAAAGGCACGAACACCGACCTCCGGATTCCGGAGGTCGAGTTTTTTTACTGACTCCAGTAAGGTCGGAACCTGCTCATCTTCTACCACCGTCATCACCGCAGAGTTCATCTCCGGCCATGCGTGCGTACCGCGGCGGGGTTCACCGCCGTTGGTACCACGACCTTGTACTTGCTCAAAGAACGTAAAGCCCTTGATGCCTAAGACATCCAACATATATTCGACACGGCCGGTATTGGCTTGATTGAATACGATCATAACAGATTTCATAATCAATTAACAATTATCAATTATCAATTAACAAAGGGCTCTACGAGTATAGTACAACGTTTTAAGATACGTACTTTCTATGATGTTTGTACCAAAGCTGATAGGACGCTTTGTAAATTGTACATTGTGAATTATAAATTATTTCTTAACTTTGAGGTCCATGAAGATGAATTTCTTGCGGAGGGCTTCCTTTTTGTCGCGGTCACCGTGCTTGGTCATAGCACCGTAGAGGACGGGCACGAGGTAGAGCGTCAGGAAAGTCGAGACGGTCAGACCGCCGATAACGACGATACCAAGCGGCTGCCACATCTCCGCACCTTCACCGTTAGACACCGCCATCGGCACCATACCGAGGATGGTGGTGAACGCGGTCATGAGGATCGGTCGGATACGTGAGCGTCCAGACATCGTGATGGCTTCGTTGAGCTCGTGTCCACGCTCTCGCATGAGGTTGATATAGTCCACGAGGACGATACCATTCTTGACGACGATACCTACCAGAAGGACGATACCCAAGGCACCGATCATATCAAGGCTTCGTCCGGTGAGCCAGAGTGCCATGATGACACCGGTGAGCGCCGGGAAGATTGTCAACATGATGATGAACGGCATGCGGAGCGACTCGAACTGCGACGCCATGGTGATATAGACGAGCAGGACGATGAGTGCGAAGAGCAGACCCATGTCGCCGAAGGTCTCCTGCTGGTCCTCGTAGTCACCGCCGATATGGGTTGAGTACCCCATAGGCAGGTCGAGTTGCGGCAGGACGGTTGCTTCGATCTGGCCGGCTAACTCACCGAGGGAAGTGTTATACGGCGTGACCTTGACGGTGACGATACGCTGACGGGACTTACGCTCGATGGTAGGCGGTGCCCAGTACTCACCGATAGTAGCTACTTCGGAGAGTTTCACTTTCTTGCCGGTCGGCGTAGGGATAGTGAGGTTGAGCACGTCGGAGAGAGAGTTACGATCCTCCTCCCGGAGTCTGACGACGATGTCGTACTCGGAGCCGTCGTCCTTGAGGTAACCGCAGTTCATACCCGCCACGCGGTTGCGGAGGTATGTAGAGACGGTTGCCGAAGAGAGTCCGAGACGGGAAGCTTTCTCTTTATCGACGGTGATCTTGATATCCGGACGGTCGTCCTCACGGGAGATATTGACATCACGCGCACCGGGCAAAGCCATGCAAAGACGGCGGGTCTGCTCTGCGAGCTGGGAGGTCTTATCGAAATCATATCCGTAAATCTCCACATCGACGGTGTTGCTGCCACCAGGACCGTTCGAAGCTACCTGACACTGGTACTCGACGATCTCGGGGTAACGCGCCATTTCCTGACGGAGGATCTCGGCTATCTCCCAGATAGTCTGGTCACGCTCCCATTTCTTAGGCAAACGGACGGTCATGGAGATCTTGTTATTCATCGTCGAAGAGAAGAGCGCGGCAATGGTCGCATCATCGTTCGAACCGGCAGAGGTGTAGATAAGCTCGATCTCGGGCACGAGGACCATGAATCGTGTCTCGAGTTGGCGTGCGGTCTTGAGGGTCTCCTCGATACGCGTACCGCGTTGGAGCTTGACGGTGACGGAGAGATGGGCATTATCCTGCTCCTGCATGAAGTCCGAACCGATATGTCCGGTGAAGACCGGCAGCAGAGAGAGCGCGAAGGTGCCGAAGATGATGAGGACGGTCAGCGCCTTATGCTTGAGACACCATCCGAGGGACTTGGCGTAATACATATCTATCTTATCGAGCACGCGCACGACGGTACGGTCGTACCAGCTATTCTGCCCTGCCTCGTCGTCGACGAGGTTTCCATCTGCATCGACGTGCACTTTCTTGGCTCTAAGGAGCTTGGAGCAGAGCATCGG
>CAMJJT010000016.1 GCA_946406195.1 uncultured Bacteroidales bacterium | reverse complement strand
ATAAATGGTACCTTTTTTTTTGACCCCCCCCTTAAATTAAAAGATATAGTAAAAAAAATATGCACGTACGCAATACGCACGTGCAAAAATTTACGCAAAATAAAAGAGGAGTATTTAATCTTCGTTAATGGTGATGCGGCCTTGTGGTTGCGCGTAGCGGTCGGGAACGATGCCGCCGAGAGTGGTTTGCAGGAAAGAAGCAAACGTACCGCTATCGAACTTATCGGTTATCGTTACGTAAGGGCAATCTTTGAGCGTGCCAGCCATTCCTTCCTGTGCGCAATAATCGGTCGTAGCGACGGAATAGGTTCGCATAGGATCGATGGGTAGCCATGTATCGCCGGCGGCATCATATACCTGCACATCGGTGACGGTATGGCTGAGCCGGTGCACGGTACAACGTACACCGGACAGTTGCGGAAATTGCCCGTTCTCTTCGGGCAACGAAGCCGTACAAGACTCCAACATACGGAGGATAGTGGCGCCGGAGGCTTGGAGTTTGACCATGGGGTTGTTGAAGGGCAGGGTGTTGACCACATCCCCGTAAGTGATTGTACCGGCAGGAATGTTTACGCGGATACCGCCGCCGTTACACAGGCCTATCTCTGTTTGTAACACTTCACGGAACGCATCGGTGATGATATCGCCCAGGTTGGTTTCACTTTTGCGCACCAGTCGTTGCCCGTTGGCATCGTTGGCCGTGAGATCGAAGGCGCAGGTAGCAAGTTCGGTAAGCGTGACTTGGTTCAAGAGCTGATAGACGCTATCGGTAGCAGCGCTGACGACCGCGTTGGTATAAGGGATATCATCGATAGGGAGCAGCGTAAGGGATATATGTCCGTCGGGCAAGATGACGAGTTTGCCGATATGGGCGAACTGCGTTCCGGTTTGGGTAACGGGTACAGTCTTTTGATCGCTATTCAACACCTCATCGCGCACGATGACCGAGTGGGAATGGGCATCGAGCACAACGTCAATACCATTGGTAGCGGCGATTAACTCATGGGAAGAGATTCCCAAGGACAGGTGTTTCTCCCCCATATGCGAGAGCAGCACGACATAATCTGCCCCTTCGCCACGCGCGGCATCCACTGCTTGTTGTACCGATTGGGGCACTTCGTCGGCTCGGAGATCATAGATCTGATTTCCGTTACTGTCATAGAACGAGTATGATTCACCGATCATCGTCTGGGGGGTGAGGACGCCGACGTAAGCTACTGTACGTTGTCCGTACCGGCAGAGGGTATATGGCGCATAATAGGGTTTCGAAGCACCTACTTCAAAGAAGTTAGCGCAGACCACGGGTGCGGGGATTTGTGCCAGCAAGGATTTCATACGCGTTCCGCCGTAGTCGAATTCATGGTTGCCTATGGTGATGGCAGTATAGCCTACATGACGCATGATATCGATGATATACTGCCCATCTGAGAGCGCACCGGCCACGCCGCCCTGCAGGAAGTCACCGCTACTGACTACGGCTACCCATGCCGTGTCGGCTGCCGCTATAGCGTCCCGCAAACCGGCTAACTTGGTATAGCCGTCTATCGCACAATGCACATCGTTCTCATAAAGGATGACGATGCTCTTCGTGCGGCCCGGCTCGGTCGGTTCTGCCGTTCGACAACCGACCAAAACCAGAACCGGGAAGAGAAATAAGATTACTCGCTTCATACTATTTGGCTATTTCCCATTCAGGGGTATAAGGTTCGGCCACAGTGCCCCGTTGGGTATCGTTGCGGAAGGGGAAAGTGGAAGTAGCGTCGAAGATGCGTTTCAGGTCAGGCGAGTAGAAACGCAATTGGACGTTACCGCCTTGCTCCGTAGCAGGCGAGATATAGAGCCAGTAGAGGCCGAGGTCGGCATTGTAGTCGGCTATACCGCAGCATTCCTCGCCCATAAAGGCCGCCAAGGTGCCTTCGTTTGGGGCGAAGGACACACGCACGACGCCCGTCATGGAGGCGGTTAGGTCGGTTGTGTCAACCGTGAGCACCCAATTGGGGTTCTCGGTGGTACCCGGATCTACGTACGGATCCTTCTTCTCGCAGCCTGCGAGAAAGACCGCTACCGCTGTTAGACCGATGGCAAGCCATCTGTAAGACCGCTTCGCTGTTAGACCGCTCTTCGAGCTGTTAGAGTTTTTTACCTGTGACATCATATTTCTCATTGTTTCGGATGATTACTACATGATTATCTTCAATTACCTTATACACGCCTGTCTCGTCCGCTTTGCGGAGCACGATCGGAGCCTTCAACGTACCATGATGGCTGTCAGGGACATAATTGACGATTGGACGATTGACGAGGTACGATTGATTGTCCAATTGTTCGTTATTGACGATTGTCAGTTCCTGTCCGTCCATCTCGAATCGGAGTTCACCTACCCGATCGGACTGGATGGTGAGGAAGTATAATGGTGACGCTTCGCTTAATGATGACGCACCTTCGGTGCTTAATGATGGAATGCTGTAAGGCTCCGCTCTACCGACAAGTTCGTCGCCGATATATACCATCAATACATCATTGGCATCATTTGCACCATTTTCACCATTAATCTTGGCGATCATAGTCATGTTCGTTGCGGCAGCAGGGTTATGGAAATGATCCGTCGTCTTCTGTTCCTTCTTCTGCATCTTCTTAGGCGCATGATCCGTCGTTTGGTGATAGAAAGGAATCTCTACGGTTCCCACTCCCAGACGTCGGAAGAGGTATCCTTCGCCGGGTCGGAGAGCGGTCAGGTTTCCTTCCCATCTAAGATCCTCGGAGAAGAAGGCAAAGCGGTCATGCGCCTTGATGATGTCACCCGGTTGCGCTTTCTGGAAATAACTTGCGAGCGCTTCGGAGATCGGGGTTGTACGGGTAAAGAGGCAAGGTAACATGCTCCATTGCCCGTCTCCACGCACCTTCACCCGCATAGAGTCTTCCGGTAAGAAATCACCGGAGATACGCATCTTGTTGCCGGCTTGGCTGTACGCCATGAAGATCTGCGAGTAATGCAGCTTATCCAGCGTACCCATAAACTCTGCGGACGTCTCACTATACGTGCTGAACTTACGGGTATTGGGGTTCTTGATGATGTCGCCTTCTTTCCACGGCTCATTAGCGCTCAGACAGTTCGCCAAATAGCCGCCGGAAGATGTGAGATCCATGTTAACGGATATCCAGTTCCATCCTGCCTCCAAATCGATCATCTGAACTTCGCTGCCATACGTGGTCAGGATGAGCGGGTCGCTATCACCACAGTTATAGACGAATCCGTGAGCAAAGAGGACAGTACGGTTTGTGCCGAGG
The DNA here is from genome assembly GCA_946406195.1 of uncultured Bacteroidales bacterium. Classification (GTDB taxonomy): domain Bacteria; phylum Bacteroidota; class Bacteroidia; order Bacteroidales; family Paludibacteraceae; genus Colicola. Next base: position 43,596 of record CAMJJT010000016.1, on the reverse strand, counting down.
TCATAAACCCTACCTGTAGAGGCTCTCCACAAACGGAACTGAATCGGCTTACGGTTCATCGCATCCTCGCCGTAAACAGTCAGATAAACCTTGGACTTATGCGTATTCTCGTTGAAGGAGACATGATCCATGCCGACACACTCGTTCTGATAGAACGCATATACGATATCATTCGGATCGGTGTCGAACTCTGTGTCGTTCAGTTTCACCTGCGCACAAACGGACATATTGAGCGGATATTTATGCTCATCTACAGCTTCGTAAGGCGGCAATGCTTCTATGGTTAGCTCAACCTTCATCGGTTCGGATAATCCGTTCTCGTCCGTCACGTAAACGATATCTTCGTAGATACCCGGCGCCATGTCGGTATTGGCGGTGAAGGTGAGATAGAGTTCCTCGGTGGGGTTGATCGAACCATATGCAGCGTTAACAGTGAGCCAATCGGGCAAGGACTCGATGGTGTACGGATGCAGTTTGCCGGAATGGTTGAGTACGCGGGTGACATACTCCACTCCGTCGGTCTCCTCGCCGTAGATGGCGTGCATCTTGATGGTTTTTTCCTCCCATTTGAGGGCGTTCTTATCCACATAGGCCGTCCAAGTAACGGGAGAAACCATAGGGTTACCGTTGAGATCCTCCACATTGCGGACGGTGACATAGATAGCACGCTTGTTAATCTCACGATCCAGCATATTCAGATTGATCATGAGTTCGTCGGCGTTAAACGCCCAATCGAAATTGAGCTTGGTCAGCTTGCCCATGTTATGCACCGGTGCCGAGGTCGATTTGTCGGCATAGGTTTCGATCGGCGAAACCGTATTGTTCAGGACGAGCGGTACCTGTTTGTCAACGATCGTGCCGTCCGTGGTCTTGAATACGCGCTGGTCATTGACGGAGAAGATCTGCTCGTAGATGCCATTGCTGTTCTCCTTCATCTTATTGAAAGGCAGATAAGCCATCAGCCCCATCTCGTTACCTACCGGAGAGATCATGGAGATGGACTCCAGGAGCGACTTGGGAAGAGCCTGCTCAAAGATCGCGAACTCGTCTATATTACCGGCAAAATTCCTACCTCCAAAATACATGGCGCCACTAATCGGCCCCAATTTGCGGGCAGCGAAGGTCTGCTTCAGGATACCGTCTATATACACCGCCACATTATTATAGGTTCTATTGACCGCCATGGCTACGTGATGCCATGCATCATCCAAATAGGCTCCTGCCATCGGCCACGAAGTGCTGTCCGAGTAAAGGGTCAGGCCTCCGCTCGTCACCATCATTTCAAAACCATGCTTGTTATCCGTCCTTCCGGCGGAGAAAAGCGTACCTGTGCCAGTGGTCTTAAACCAGAAGGTAAGGGTCTCATCCTGAATGTCGGAGCGGCTCATCAGGTTACCGTCAAGGGGTATCCGTTCATTCTCCGGAACACGGAGCGATATACCCGTCTGATGCTCCCAGGACGTTCCATGCGTGTACAGCGTCGCACCGGTAGCTTTGTCCATCAGGACATCACCCGTACCCTCATCCATAGGATAGTACGCAATCAGTTCGCGCTCGTAGCCGGTCAGCCGGTGCATGTGGGTCTCTGCTACCTCATCCGCACTCAGCGCTTTGGACCAGAGGCGTACCTCCATCATGTTTCCATTCAGATTCCGACCGATAACAATAGGTGCATTAATCGTCGATACCTTGAAGAAATCTATGAGAGGAGGCGTATTCGGATTGGTTATATCCTGCGTTCCGACAAAGAAACGCACAGCTCGGGTGGTATGGTCATATTCGGTCACAAAGCGCGTAAATGCAGTCGGGGGCTCGGGTAAAGGCAAGGAATGAGTAGCCTGTAACCCATTGATCAACAACATCAAGTGATTATTGCCATATACCAGATGAATGCTTCCCTTCTTGGATCGCAATTCAAGAAGCATGGCTGTCTGACTCGGATCATTCAAACGAACCATCATGTCAATCGTAAACGATTTATCCAGGAACGACCGCAACACTTTGGACTCGGCATACGAATCTGTGGTACCGCCAAAATGGAGTGATGTACCGGCCGCAATACCCGATTCGTTGGTATATCCTGCCAACTGGAAGTTATTGTCCTCGTCCAGATAATTACCGGCTATCGGTTCATTGAAGCGCAGCTTGAGGTTATCTCCTACCCCGAGTATCGCGTTCGCGGGTTCGGGTTCGCCGAAGACGCGTGGCGGACGGGTGTCCTTGATACCGGTCAGGACAGGCGAAGACTTGGTTACATAACCCGAACCGTGACGGCAGTAAGAGACGGCGCGCAGATCGTACTGCTGCTCCATCGGATCCCGCTCGCCGTAGAAACGGAAGTTCTCTATTCGTCCGCCCTCAATCATCGCTTTCGATCCCGAGGCCTGCTGATAGAGGCTGTCCTCCGCATAATAGGAACAGAGGTTCACCCATGCGTCATTGGACTGGGTCGTTAGTTTGTATTGCAGTTCGATATGGTCAAAACCGTCGTAGTTCACATCAAAGCCGTCAATAGATACCGGCATGTAATAGCCGTTCTCGTCACGCGGAGAGAGTGTGTTCATGATCCATTTATCCGATGGAGAAGAGATATTCACGTCGCAACTAACCGGCATGTAATGGACGGAGAAGCACACTTTCTGATAGGTGATCGTAGGAGTACATTCCGATTGCAGGATAAGACAAATGTCTTCATAATCATAATCATCTCCGGCACGTACCTCGATGGTCTTGATGATCGGAGTATTGCCTTGGAAGCGGAACTCGCGTCCATCGGATAGAGGTACACCATCGATACTTATCTTGGCGCCCTTGATATTGGTGGCATCATCCAGCCTGAGGGTCATGAACACATTCGGACCGCTGGCAAGCCCCACGACCTCATCGGTTTCGTTCCACATCGTCAGCTTGAACTTAGCGGCTTGATCATGCGGCACATTGCTGATCTCATGACGGTTAATAACCATTTGCGGGTTCTCTATCTTCTGAGTGGCAGCACTAAGCGGTGTACCCGGATTGTAGAAACAGGTCGAGTCCGCTGCCTCCCAAGGACACCTGGTAGCACCACCTAAAGTAGAGTACATCAGTGAGCCAAAGAGGTATTTGTTCTTATTATCACTATTGAAGTCGTGTGCCTCATAACGCGTCTCTTTCGATTGCGCATTGAAATCATCCGTCAGCGATTTATACACATTGAACGTCAGATGCTCCAACGGATTGAGGGACAGTACGTAGCCGGTGGTCTTGCTCGAGCCAACGCTCTCACCATTCTCCGGCAGGAGGTTAAATCCGGTCTCTAAGATAAAATCGCAGTCCAGATCGAATTTCACACCACCCACCTCCGTTCGTACGTACTGCGAAGGAGAGGCACCTTTTTCGGCGGCATTCAGGTGTTTTATCAGTAATTGGAATCCTTTAGACCCTTTGAACAAATCCTTCAGACGCGCTATTGCCAAAGGAGCAAAGCCGTCTCCAAAAAAGCCACTCGAGCTCGTTACTCCTTCACCTGTCTGGTGATTCCAGGGCCAAGCGAAATAAGCAGAACGGGTATCTACATACGAATACGACTCGGAGTATGTCTGCGTCAGACCGCCGTTGACAGAATGGGTGGCAAGCGGTGTTTTGGTCATAGCTAACACTTTCTCCGCCTCGTTGGTAGCAAGAACTCCGATCCAATTATCCACGGCTTTGTTGTCCAACTGTACTTGGTCGAAGATCATCCAGTTCAGCCCGTCCGGCGTGATGATCTCGTAGTTTCCTTCTTCACCGAATCCGAGGGAGTCCGGATGCACCTTACTCCAATAAACCGGCCGGTCTTTGGCTATAGCTTGGGCCACCGCATCCTCCCGGGTGCCGGTCAAGAGAAGACTGTTACGATGGTAGAGCAGATCCGGGATGATTGTACCGACTATATACTGATGGGTATAAGCGAAGGAGGATCGGATAAATTTCTTGATCAGCACATCCTCGGTTCGCATCAGATACCAGGGTTTGCCGTTGGCGTCCACACCCTGCCGAACGATGCGGTAACTCTTGTTGTCGATTTTCGCTTTTATCTGCTCGAAAGAGATGGAGTCCACCACGCGGAAAGCGTCGGCTTTGGAGGTCATCACACCGTTGGTCACACCGATATAGACATCCCCTCTGGTGCCAACCTGCAAGGGACCGGAACCGGTCTGAATCCGTTCGGTGGTCTTAAACTCGTAGTCCGCTTGATTATATCCATACCATTGTACCGTAAGCGGGAAATTCCAATCGGTGGTTTTCTGAACTGTACTGAGTACGCCTGCTGTAGCACCTGCTGCCGGAGAGCCTGCGTATGTACCTACAAAATACTGACTGTTATTTCCCCATTTAACGAAGAGGTTCAGTCCCACACGGAAATTAGAAGGTTCTTTGTATTTGACGTGATAGGAAGTACCCTTCTCGAGGTAAGCATATGAGCCGCTTCCGGGAGGGTCACGAAGAATATCGAGTAGCGTTATACCTGTCGAAGCTGTATCGCGCTGCATGAAATCCGCTGCTTTCTCCACCGCCCCTAAGACATACGCCTGCAGCGGATTGGAGGTAACATACTCTCCTTCGCTCTCCACCGAGAAATCCAATGAATGCAACGCATTCTCTCCGGTCTGGACATAGGTCACCTGGTCGAAAATCACGTTCACCAGCGCGGAACCGTTGGCATCCAGCGGCGCGGATTGGATATCCGTTGTTTCACGCATGCCGTTGTAAATCTTAAGGTTTCCTCCTTTCAGGTAAACACGGTCGGGTACGCGCGTGCGGTCATTATTATAATAGTAATCCTCATGGGCGGACACGCGGAACTGGTACTGCCCCGCCGTAAAGACCGGAGCACCAAAGAGGTAACTGTAACTTCCGTCCGCTTCTTGCGACACCAGATCCACTTTCATCTCCTCCCCATTGAGAGCCTCCGCTGTCCAGGATTTCAGACCGTAATAATCATAATCTTTGCCGTAAAGCGATTGTTTATAGGTCACCTCTATCGGCGTACGATAGGTAATGGAGAAGACACCGGGTTCGGTGTTGCTCAGATCAATCGTCTCGCTGGTTTTTCCTTGCGCGAAGAGCGTAGCGTAACCCTGCGCCGTAGCTTGTACCACCTTGTACTTGGTCGGGAACAAATCCGCCTCGTACTCACCGGTGATGGGATCGGGGTTGATGACGATACGCTTATGCTGATAATGGATCCGGGTGGCACCGATCGCGTATTCCAAGGTGTCACGGGTCAGATCTTCGGGGTCACGCACGATATAGGCGATGTTATCCCCTTCCAGCTCGAGCACCAGTTGCAGGTTATCACCGATATTATTACGGCTCAGCCCTTGTCCGAGCGGTAAGGAAGCCTGGTCGATACCGCCGACCACCCTACCGGCGAGACGTACCTTGGTCTGATCCCATATACGTACGCCGTCCAGCGCCTTGGAGAGGGTCAAGAGACTGTCGCCGTCGATACGGACAAAACCGTCACCCTCGAACGTATGGCCATTCTTAACGATCTGCAGCGTGAAAGCGGATCCTTTCGGTACCGAGATAGAGAAATTACCGGACATATCGGTCTTCACCGCATCACCGGATTTCTTGACTGTCTTTCCGTTCAGCAGGATATTGGCATCCCGTACCGGCACCGAGGACAATTTATAGAGCACCCGTCCGGAGAAGCGGACGGAAGAGATATTGTCAAAACTGAGGTTCTCCACCACGTTGTTCTCCGCGGAGAGGGTTACTGCGGCGGTAGGAGAGCCGGTATTGTTGAAGACGAACTCGGCTGTTTGCGAAGTAGGCGTGATGGAATAGTTGGTAGAAGTGCCGTAGAGGAGGCTGTCGAAGAGGAAAGCGCCCCTTTCATCGGTCACTACATGTATATCCTCCGCGCCGTCTCGTGAGAGCGTGACGGTGGTACCATAGCAACCGCTGCCATCCTCGTATTGCACCCTACCGGCTATCAAGCCGTAGGGCGAACGACGACCTTCCGTGGAGGCTGTATGCACCGTCGTCGTGCCGTTACAGGAGAAAGAGGACGAGACGCGGTACTCGTAACTCTGACCGGGAACGACGGCGTGAGCATCTTTTGCCTCGTCGAAATAACCCTCAGTATCTAAGATAGCGATCGTGTCGAAAGGTGCCTCCGAACCTTGTATGCGGCGTTCGAGGATATAGTGATCTACCGAACCGGCGGTAGGTTGCCAGGTCAGGATGACGCCCCTTTTGTCGGTACCGTCGGTGGCTTCAAAAGAGGCGATTTGTGCCGAGGCATTGGTATAGAGGTCCGGACCCGTGATAGCAATCGGTTCCAACTGCTCGTTCTTCTGTACCTGGAGCAAGGCGTTGCTCTGATCAATACGCACGTCGTACCGGAAATGTACGCAGCTCATGTCCGCCACATCCGTCACGTGCGCCAGATACGACCCGTCGGGCTGCAGGACGATACTGTCTTTAGGCACGCGGATCTCTTGTTTCAAACCGGTCTCCACCACGGTGCGGGTGAGTACCAGATCCGCGTTGCGCTCCCATACGCAACGGTCTCCGGCTAACATCGCTTGCGCTTTGGCTTCCAAAAACGGGTATAGCCTGTTACGAAGCTCGTCCTGATCGATCTGCGCAAGAACCCTTGCCTGCAGCTCCTCATCCGTGAGGATATTACGCTCGTCCTTGGATTGATTATAGGTCATTGTGAAGATATTTTCACCGGGGCTTACCTTACACTTGGTATAGACAGTTATTCCGCGTGTCGGAACCAGGAACGAGAACGATAGCTCGTTTCCTACATAGCCTTCCGACTCATCAAAAGCATTTTTCCAAGCCTTGGCTTTCACCGTCACACGCGCACCGCTCTGCGCAGTAAACGTATTCAACGGGTGCTGTATTTCGAGAGGGGTTATTACGCCGTTCAGTTCTTGCACTGCCGAATAGTGTACAAACAAGTAATCGAGAGGGAACTTCCCTGTACCCTCCGTTTTGATCGTCACCGGTACGGATACTCCGTAAGCCTTATTAGGATCAACCGTTATCTCCAAACTGGTACGATCGACGCTTGGCATCACCGGTTCTATAGCGGGGTTGTCGATCTTGAGCAAGAAATGTACCTTCCGGTTGTTCTCAAAATCCGGATCGAGGGTATAAGGTTCCTGTGTAGGAGCCAAGGGAGAGAGATAATTACTCTTGACCACGGAAGTGGTAGCCATATAATCGGACGGGTTCCATCCCCACGTAGCGGTTGAAGCACGGCGAACGCGGTAGAAAAGCGAAGCGCCCGGGATATTCACATCCGAATGGAGCGTAGCGGTAACGCGTGCATGAAGCCCATTAGCGTTTTCTACCTCCACCTCATTTTGCGTCACCGAGATCTTGCTGCTGCGGGAAACGGTGTATAGACTGTCGTCGTGGAAGAGCTGCAGCACATCCTCAGCGTTATCGGTATAGGAGTAGTTGTTCTCGCCGGTGACATAAGGCACCACCCCTATGGACTGGGCGTCCGAGAAATCCTCTTGGGTGGCACGTTGCACCTCGTACATATCCGCCTCCAAGATGTCCTGGTCATTCGGATAAAGCGTGTGCCAGCTCAGCTGCACATCACCCGTCACGCTGTTCTGCGCATCCTTGACCTCCGATGCCTCAAAATTATATATCTTGTGGTAAGCGGGAATCATGACCGAGTTGGTTTTGAGACGCTGTTTGACACCGCCGTCCTTGTTGATCCATACATTGAAATCCGCATAGAAATGGTCCTGCACGGAATCCTGCATATCAACCAAAATCTTCTCGCTCCGCTCTGTCCGGGCTATCTCCATTGATGGGTTTAGAGAGGTATGATACGAGATAGGATCTTGGAAAGTCATATATTGAATACCGGCTTTTCCAATGGTATTGATGTCACTTCCCGCCATGCTGTAGAAAAACGGATCGAAGAGCTGCGGACTCTGCGGTATATCGCCGCCGTCGAAATAAGTCTCCCATTGCCACCAGTACGCATTATGGAGATTGTTGTTCTTGACATAGTAATCGCGGACATTCAGACCGACGTAGAACTTCTTGTTCTGCAGCTCCACGGGGATATACCAGTCAAACTGGATATAGACATGATGCTTGCCATAGGAAGAGTTCTTACGCGTGACATAGATCCAATTGGCTACGCTGCTCTCATCATTATCACCTATTATCCAGTGGGATTTATCGTGGGCATGAAGGGTCAGAGGAACCGAATTATAGGTGTTGGTTACGACGCAGGTACCGGTATCTACCAGCAGGTAGGCCGTACCGCTTCCTCCCGAAAAACGCCCCGTGTAATTAGGGTTACGGGTAGCACCGAAAGAGGCGATACGGTGTACATTCGCCGAACCGCGTCCCTGCCCTGGCTGCTCACTGAACCATACATAGGAGTTGTTTGTGTTGTTGTCGTTGGCTGTTTGGGGGTTCAGATAATAGGTGTTATCGTCCCCCTCACCGTAGATCCACAACGGGATGGTGAACCGCAATACGCCATTCCCCATACTCATGATGGAGTAGTTGTCAAACTTCTGTAAATAATCGTTTCCCGCTTGCATTTTGCATGGTGCAAGCATGAAAACGGTCAATGCAAGCAAAGTGATCATCAAATGCTTGCTGAATGGATGGATTGTTGCTCTCATCGTATTAGATTTTAAACTATTAATATTCGTTTTAGATTAGAAGGGCGAAGCGTCTGATCGTTTGGGAGCTCGTCCCCTCTCCTGATTACCGCCTGTTTTGGTCTCGGTACTGGTATTCAGCATCTGTCCCAACGCCTGTACCGGCTGCATCTCCACGGAGGGAGTTATGTATTTACGCATTTTCATATTTTTGCATTTACTCATTTTCGCATAGGGTTATTTGATCATTTCACCGAGGATGTTGTATTCCTTGCCACCATGGCGGATAAGGAGGACGCCGTTCTTGATGATCTTTGTACATTGTCCTTTGCCACTTGGTACTTGTTCAATGTCCGTTGTCGTATTCTGTATGCGCCAAACGGCAGGCATATTACGGTATCGCGCAGCTACTTGAGCCTGAGATTGATTATTAAACTCATGTCCGTTCGGGCCACCGCCCTCCAGGTAGAGATATGCCCGGAAGCCTTTCATCTTCGATTCCGGGTAGAGTTTGTCATCCGGCCACCAAAGCGTGTTCTCCGTATCGACAAAGAAGTTATAATGCGGCACTTCGCCTGTTTGGTATCCCGGAATACGCTTACGGGGATAGAGGCCGTGGAACTTAATGTTCTCGTTGCCGGGGTCGGACGGAGCCTCCGAGGTACCTGCGGCAACCCAGTTCTCCACGCCGTCAAAACGCAAGAACGTCATCACCTCGCCCGTGTTCTCCCATTGGATGAGATAAGGTACACCCGCTGAGAGACGATTGCCCGCTAACGGACTCACCGATAAGTTCAGTTGCTCATTTCCCGTCGTTCCACTCACCGTGCCGCCATCAAACGTATAAACCTCCGCGCCCTCCAGAGGCGAGTCTTCGATATCCGGCACGTCAAACGGCAGGCAGATCGTGTTGAAATAACCGTCCTTGTAGAGCGTGCGGCGCATCAAAGCAAACGATTTCGTACGCGCTTCCGATAGTTTCGTCAAGAAAGCCGCCGTCTCGTCCATCTCGTCTAAGATAACAACCGTCCGAGCTAAACGAACGGAGTAATATGTATATTTATCCTGATTATTCAGATCGTGAATATCCGACGAACCGGATTGATCGTTGAATTGCATACGATGAGCTTTATTTGTATCTTCACTATGCTCATCCGCTGCCCAGTACGAACCGTGATCAATGACATTCTCTATCGTATCCGGATCGACTTTTTTCACCGTACTCGGAACAGGCTTATTATATCCGTACCCCTCGCAGGGCAGGAAAGCAGCGCCGGACGATGCCATGATTGCCCATTGCTCAGAGGTATAACTATTCAACTCATAACCAATCCCATGCGACACCGTCACAAAAGCAGGCACCCCCTCCGGCTGCACCCAACCGTCCGGCAAAATGACCAAACCGTTTTGCCAGGTATCTTCCCCGGTTTTAATTCGCCCCAAGGCATTCAGGTTATTCGCGTTCTCGCGACCTACTCCACCGCCATCTACCAACAGATAGCTCCACTCATCACTCGTCAGTACTCGCCAACCGTAGGCATCCTCCGTCGGCAGAGCAGACCATTGCACCAATTTCGACTCGTTCGCCTCTTTGAACTGCACGTACTTGTTGGGACCCACGGAGAAAATTCCTCGAGGAGCTTGAGGGTACGGGTCCTGACCCATCAGCGGCAGACACATCATGCCTGCCAGCCAACCTAACATTATTTTCAATCCTTGTTTCATATCGTTTTCGCATAAAAGATTATCTCACGGCGCAAAATTATAAAAAAAAATGCACGTACGCAATACGCACGTGCAGAAATTTACGCAAAGTATCATTTTTATGTCATTTTTTTACGGAAAGTATATAAAAGGTGTCAATTTTCCCACATAAATGTAAAAAAACGCACCCGAAGATGCGTTTATATTTCCATTCGCGGGGAGAGATTTTTTTCATAAACGACTGCAAAGGTATACTTTTTTTCTGAAATACGCACGGGTAGATTTTTTACCGTTTTTAACCGATCAACTCGTAATGAGTAGTTATCTCCGCGTGTATGCGGCGAATAAAATCGATTATCTCCGCAACAAATTATCAAAATTCCGGTGCAAAATTACTACATTTTTTTGATATATGCAAGAGATCGTGTGATTTTTTGAAAAAAAAGGCTCACTACGGAGTGAGCCTGAATGGGTTGCGGGGTATGGGGTTATGCCTTGAGTTCCGCAGGGAGGAGAGGCATGGCGCCGCGCTGGGTGCAGACGTAGGCAGAGACGGCTACGGCTTTCTCATGCGCCTCGCGGATGGTCTTGCCGAGGAGGAGCTGGGCTACGAAAGTAGCAGTGAAGGAATCTCCGGCACCGACGGTGTCAGCCACCTGCACTTTGGGCGTAGCGACATAGCTCTCTTTGGAAGCCGTGAAGACATAAGAGCCGATGGCACCACAGGTGAGGATGAGCATATCCAGCTCGTAACGCGCGATGAGTTCACGGCAGATACGGCGGGTTTTATCCGGGTCTTCGGCAATGAGTTTGCCGGGGACGGTAGGTTCGCCAAGGAGCATAGTAGCAACAACGTCGAGTTCCTCGTCATTGATCTTGAGCACATTCGCCCGCTGAAGGGATTCCACAATCACTTCGGCGGTGTACCAAGACTGGCGGAGGTTGATATCAAAGACCTTGAGTGCATCCTCCGGCATAGCGTCAAGAATCGCTTGGATGGTCTCACGGCTGGTTTGGGAACGCTGCGCGAGCGAACCAAAACACGCCGCCTGCGCCTGATGCGCGACCTCTAACATAGCGTTGGTGAGGGGGATGTTATCCCACGCTACGCCGAGACAGATCTCGTATTGCGGCACACCTTTGTCGTCGAGCGTGACCTTGACCGTGCCGGTAGGCTGCTCGACAGTCGAAAGTTGAAAGTCGAAAGTCGAAAGATTATTACGGATGGCCGTGAACTTATCCATTATCTCATCACCAAGTTCATCTGCTCCAATCGCGGAGATAGCACATCCGTTGAGCCCGAACTGCGAGACATGATAAGCGAAGTTAGCCGGTGCACCTCCGAGTTTGCGTCCCTCCGGGAGGCAGTCAAAGAGCGCTTCACCTATTCCGATGACATATTTTTTCATATAATTTTAAGATTAAAGACCGTTCACTACGTTTAGTTATTTATAATCAAAAATGCGGCGGTTTCGGCGCTTGATGCGCCTTTACGTGTCTCCGGTTCTTCTGCCCGATAAGCAAGCTTCTCGTTCTGCCGCTCCGTAGCCCCGCTTCGTCCGGCACTCGATAGTGCCGTCCTACCGCCTTACAAAAATGCGCTAACGCTTACAAAAATTAAGAAAATCTATTCAGCGTGTAGCATTATCACTACGCTCCGCATGGCTTATTTTCTTTATTTTTGTGAGGGATGCAATCCCGTATTTTTGTAAGCAGCCCATCGATGCCTATCAAGGCAATCGATTGAGACCGAGGGCATGGAGGACGGCAGGAAGCTTGCTTACTGACCGGCTTACAGGTCCTTGGGCGCGAGAGCCATCAGGCTCGGTAGGCTGCGCATTTTCGATTAAAAAAAATTTATTTCTTCATCTTCAGGGTGAAGAAGGTGAGGTATGCGGCACCGACAGCCATGACGAGGACGGCGCCGAGAGAGCCCATCATATCGGACATAACGCCCATGCAAAGCGGGAAGATCGTTCCTCCGAAAAGTCCCATGATCATCAGACCGGAGATCTCGTTCTTATGCTCGGGGTCATGGTTGAGCGCCTGAGCAAAACAGATAGAGAAGATATTGGAGTTACCAAATCCGACGAGTGCGATACCAGTATAAATTGCTAATTGGTTATTGCTGATTGCTAAAAGCACCATCGCTGCGATGATCATACATACGGAGATGGCGAAGAACACTTTCTCCGGGATGAGCCGCAGAATCGCGGAGCCGGAGAGACAACCGATAGTACGGAAGATGAAATAGAGCGAAGTGGCGAATCCGGCAGCCGCCAAGTCCATCCCGAGGCGCTCCATGAGGATCTTCGGCGCCGTAGTGTTGGTACCTACATCGATACCGACATGGCACATGATACCTAAGAAACAGAGGAGGATAAACGGATTAGCAAGGAGCTTGAAACACTGCGCGAAAGAGGATCCTTTCGCTACCGGTTCCTCATGGATGGATGTGAACGCCAGCGCGAGGATAGCGACGATACCGATCACCGCATAGATTGGGAAGAGCACTTTCCATCCCAAGCCCATATTCGGAATAGCCGCCGTAGCACCCCACATCGCGATATACGGCGCGAGGAAAGAGGCGATTGCCTTGACGAACTGACCAAAGGTCAGGGTCGAGGAGAGGTTGCCGGTGACGATATTCGACACCAACGGGTTGAGCGAAGTCTGCATGAGCGCGTTACCGATACCGAGGAGCGAGAAAGCGCAGAGCATCAGCGCGTAACTCTCGCCGCAAAGGGGCAGAACGAGCGACAGGACGGTCACGATGATGGAGAGGAGCACGGTCTTCTTGCGTCCGATCTTATTCATCAGCATACCCGTAGGCACGGAGAAGATCAAGAACCAGAAGAAGACGAGCGAGGGCATGATGTTCGCTTGCGCATGCGTCAGACCGAGGTCCTGCTGCACGTAATTAGAAGCGATACCTACGAGATCCACAAATCCCATGGTGAAGAAACATAGCATCACGGGCAAAAGGGCCCATTTATTTACCATTTTGTCATTTTCCATTTGTTCATTTATTTAGACATTTAACAATTTAGATATTTACATTGTAGATTTTCGCTTCGCCGCCCTGTACATCCAGATGGTTGTATGGCTCGGAGGGGAAGACGAGGTTGGTCATCGCCCATGCGCCGTCCGCATCAAACGCCTCGATGGAGCAATGATCGATGAAGAGAAGAACCTTATAGGTATCGCGTTTGATGAAGAGCGGCGCCACCGTACGTGCTGCAAAATCATGGGAGAAAGAGCAATCGCCCGAAGCAGTACGATCCATGGAGAAGGTACGTCGGTGCACATCCAGATTCATGACCACTTTCTCACCTTTGTCATTGGAGAGCGTGATGAGCGCATCCTGAGAGCCATCGAGCGTCAGCTCCACGATACCGGCATCGGGCAGGTATTTGGTCTCTGCACCCTTGAGCGCCATGGTCTCCTTGGAAGGCACTGAGCCGAGACGGTATTCGCCCTCATCATCGAGGAAGAGGAAGAGGTCTCTCGCTACGGTATTCTGCGAACGGAAAGCCACAGTAGGGAGTTGGCAGGCGTATTGCCAGTTAGACATCCATCCTAAGGCTACCAGACGACCGTCGGGCGAGTTATGGAAGGTAAAGGAGCTGTAGTTATCCTTGCCGTAGTCAAGCCATTTGCTTTCGACTTTGGACTTTTGACTTTCGACTACAAACTCCTTGCCGTCCCAATCGCCTATGAAATACTGGGTAGCGGAGCCGCCGAACGGTCCACCGGGGTTGATGGAAACAAGGAGGACATATTTCTCATTTGAGATTTGAGATTTGACATTTGACATTTTCAACAGTTCGGGACATTCCCATACGCCACCATGGGCACCGAGATCTTTGCCGAAAGAAGAGAGGTATGTCCATTCTTTGAGGTTAGGAGAAGCGTAGAATCGGATCTCCTGCTGGCAAGCGAGCGTCATGAGCCAATGGTCGCCATCCCACGTCACTTTCGGATCCCGGAAGTCAGCGATGTCGCCCATGAGGACAGGGTTACCCTCGTACGGGGTGAAGGAATAGCCGCCATCGGTGCTATAAGCGATAGACTGGTTCTGACCTATTTTCTCCGACTGGGTGTAGATCGCCACAATGGCGTTCTCGCCGAAGCCTGCGGTGTTGTTTTTGTCGATTACTGCAGAACCGGAGAAGATCGTTCCAAGCGAATCGGGATAGAGGACAATACCTTGATGCTCCCAATGAATGAGATCCTTGGAGGTCGAATGCGCCCAGTGCATAGGTCCCCAAACGGTTGCATAAGGGTTATGCTGGTAATAGAGATGCCAAACGCCGGCAGCCTCGTCATAAAACATACCATTCGGGTCATTCATCCAATTCGCCTCGGGCGTGTGATGATAGACGGACCGGAAGGGCTCATCGGTAGGATGCATAGAAGGCTTCTGCGTACATCCAGTAAAGGTTAAGAGTGCTAACGCACAAAAAGCAAAAAAAGATTTTCTCATAATATCAATTATTCAATTTGAGTGCATAACATTTACTAATAGGTTGTCATTTGCAAATCGGATATCTCTATCTGTCCGCTTTCGCAGAAGATCTGCCAAGGGTTATTCTCCATGTCATAGATGCGACAGGAGAAGGCTACCTTCCCGTTGATATACATGACCGCTACGGATTTCTCGATACAGAGGGTGATTTGATACTCCCTGTCATCCCTGATACGGTGTATATTGAATAGATTCATCTGTCCTTTCTCTTCGCTATCATGCGCCAAATCGGATTTATTGTTATTATCCGGCTCCAGAATAAACCGCAGGTGATGCGCTTTGTGCTCATCCGAGGAGGCGGCAAAGGTAAAGCCGAAGATGCCGTTATTACTTACCCGTTTGAGTTGGCAAGTGATCCGCATGGGGCTACGGAGCCGATTGAACTGCACGAAAGCTCTTCCCGCCGCAGCATCCATCCGATAAACGCCTTGCTCGAGGGTGGTATATTCTTTTTTCTGCTCAATGGGCTGTACCGCCTTGCTGTATTTATTAAACACGCCCTCGGGAACGGAACAGATGAGATTGGGTCCCGCGCCGTCTAATCCTATCTGATGTACCACGAGCGCCCCACCCCAGTCGCTACTGTCATGGGTGCCGGCACGTGTCTGCAGCCATCCGCAAAGGAATCGTCTTCCCTGTTTGTCCGCCGCCGTCTTTGCCGCATAGTAACAATGGCCGTCCAAGGGCTGCGGATCGCTCCATCCGTACGGATTATTAAGATCGCCGTCCTTATAGCGATAATAGACGCACCGCGGCGCGTTGATAGACGAATAGGTCATGTACCAACGATTGCCCATCTTGAAGAAATCGGAGCACTCCATGAAATGCGGTGCATCCTTGATAAGCGGTTCCGGCGCCGGTGTCCATGTTTGCAGATCGGAAGAGGTATAATGGGCAATGGCATTGGAGCCTCGGAAGAGGGTGCTGACCGCCATGCGATAGATACGTGCATCGGGGTCATAGAACGTACAGGCATCGCGGAAATCATTCGGGCTATACCCCTCCGTAGCGCGCATATAGCCAAAGAGCTTGTCCTTGGTCCATGAAACGAGATTATCCGAGGTAGCATGCATGATTGCCTGCATACAATCTTTATTATCCGCCATCTCGCCGGTATAGAAGAAATGGTATTTGCCGTCTTGCGCACGGATAGCACCTCCCGTACCGATGGTAACATCCTGCTCATAATTCTTACCGAGAGGGATCGCTTCGCGGTTATTGCGATAGGTAGCGAAATCCTTGGTCTCCACATCCCAAACAGGATGAATAATACCGGCTGCCGGACGCCAATCCTGCAAATAGAAAATATGGAAAGTCTCGGAACTCTCATCATAGAAAGGCATCACATCTCCCACCCATGCTATCTGCGGTTTGAAGAAAGTACGATACAGGCCTCGCTCCTTGGTGGAGAGATACGTGTCCGTGGAGTCATTATCAATGACAGGTGACGGCGCGGGTTCGTTCTTTCCTGTACAAGATGCAAGACTGCAAAGCAGTATCGTAGTTATCAGAATGTTCTTTTTCATACGAATAGACTATTTGGCGTTTCTTAAATAATCAAGGGTATTTCGGGTGAGTTGCTCAATCGCGCCGCGGCAAGAGTTAGCCTCATGATTGCCCCAATCGTAGGTACCGGAATGGATAGAGATCACCTGTGCGGCACGTTTGTCCGTTACGGGAAACTCCGCCATGACAACACGCGTAGCCGTTCCTCCATCGACGATATCCGTAGCGATGGCTATTCCGCCTGTTTCTTCCTCCCATTGGGAGACACTATTGTTATATCCTCCCCAAGAAGCAAGGTACCATGCGGAGGTATTGTTCTCAAAGACGCAATCCGCTCCCATCAGTTGCACCATGCCCTCGGTTAACGGAATCGAGGCAAAGAGTTCAGGTTTGGTGACGGGCTTGAATCCGGAAGATGCATCTAACCGCACAGACTCATGGCCATAGAAATTATTCGGCACATATCGATTATCAATAAGCCCCAAGGTCTGCAACCATCTGGGCGCCATGCCGGTGAGCAGCAGCTTGCCTCCGCCGTTGGTGTACGCTTTCATCTGCTCCACGAGTTCTCTATCATAGGCTCTAAAAGGCAGGGTGCCGTCTCCCGCCACGCCGCGCGTATGATACCATATCACGGCGTAGTCGTCCATATTGAGCGACGCATGCTGGATATCCCATAAGGAAAGCAGATCGCAGGAGTCAGGATAAGCTGTTTGTAACCATTGCCATGCGCGCTCTTGGCCTCCTGTTTTCTCCGTGTCTTCCCAATTGATATAGCCGATTCGCCGACCATGCGCATGGGGACGCGGCACATCGTCCGTAACCGCAATGACACAATAGTCTTGGTAGATATTCCCCAAGGTAACGCGATAATGGACCGGTTGGTTCCGGAGATTCACCATTTCGCCGCTGGCAGGCGAGACCGTGGCTCCTTGCGTCACCGTAATCTGCGGACTGAGTTGCTCAAGCTTCGTTCCGCGAGGGAGAATCAGACGGATCGTGTCCTTGAGGATGGAACCGGAGATATCTCCTACCCGAAATTCAAGGATAGCTACTTCGGCCGGTATTTCCAAATGCTCGCGGTCTTTGGGACTGCATGCACCCAATAGCATCATGACCATCAGGAAAGCCGCGAGGATATGTAATCTATTAGTACCCATAGTTTTGTTGATATAATCCTTTGGAGAAACTGATTTGCTGGAGAGGTATCGGCAGATACTCCTCTTTGTTCTTATCAAAATGCGCACCTTGCATATACGTACGCAGTGTTTGCTCTTTCATATAATAATCATTCATTACCTCTGCTGCTATTCCCCATCGGGTGAGGTCGAAGAACCGGCTGCCTTCCATTGCAAACTCCAACCGTCTTTCCCAACGCAGCGCGGTACGCAACTGATCCTGCGAGGCAAAGGAGCCGGGGTAAGGTTGGGTGTTGCAATTGGTAGCATATAGGATAGATGCGTTATTCTGTGCCCTGAGACGTACCTGATTGATCAGATCCAGCGCCTCGCCGAGACTGGTATTTAACTCGATGAGTGCTTCTGCACGCCATAGGAGCACATCCGCATAGCGAATGATAATACGATTCATGCTGGTAGCCAAGAACGGAGGCATCTGGACGAAAGCAAAACTCAGAGGCGAGACGCATTCTTTCATAGTCGCATAGATACCATACACCGGTATATTCCTGTTCCATGACTGGTCATAAGTACTATAATTGTACTTGAACGGATAGCCGGGTAAAGCCACCGTATGATAGAGGCGGTTGTCCACTTCCCCGATCGCATTATGATAATTGCTCATCGGGGCAGAACCGTTATAGCCGTAGTTCTCATCGTTATAGGTATCAAAGAGCGGCAAACCGCCTGCCGTCTTAAAGGCATTGACGAGGTTCTGGCTGGGTTTATGGAAATCGCAACCGCCTATACAATCCGCATCTTTGTTGATGCCAAGCGGGAAATTCAGCACATCGGACGTATTGACCCTACCGTATTTGGTACCGTCTCCCGTGGAAAACTGAATCGCAAAAACCGACTCCGGACCGTTCTCATGCTCCGGTAGGAAATTATAGGCATAATCCGTTTCGAGTCTATAGGGACCGGACATCACGAAATTGGTATATTCAAGCACCTTATTGAGATCTTCCTTATCTATCCCTGTCACATTATGCATCTCATCCTGCCGATAGGCTTTGAACAAATAGGTCTTAGCGAGGTATGCGGCAGCGGCATAGCGTGTAGGCCGTCCTTTATCCTCCTGCTCCAGCGGCAGATGCTCATATCCATAGCGAAAATCCTCCGCAATGAGCGCCCAAAGGGAATCATTGGAATACGCGACATTAGAGATCGTATCGGCTGAGACGGAGTCGGTGACATACGGAATATTCTTATATAACTCCTTGAGCAGGAAATGGAAATGTCCTCTGATAAAACGCATCTCAGCGATCCGTTCGTCCCGTTTCGGGAAGTCCTTTATATCAGTTTTTCGTAGCGCTTTGATTGCCGTATTCGCGCGCCCTACTCCTACGTAACAGAGATACCATAACTCATCGGGATTACCAAAATCCGTACGTATATTAGAAGCTATCTCATAGAAATGAAACTCCTGAATATCGCTCTCGTCTCGTCCTCCTTTGTAGGCGTCATCGGCACGCACGGAGCCGTATGGCCAAAGGCTGAGCGGAGCGGTATAATGATCATTCGCCAACGCGGCATAGGCTGCTATGCAGAGGTTATCGAGGTTCTTGACGGAGCTGACGGTCTCCTCGGTGAACACCCCTTGGGGCTCTACATCCAAGAAGGAGCAGGAGACGAGAGACGTACTGAGGAACAAGGTACCAAAAACTATATTGCTAAATCTTCTCATAACTACTTCATTTAAAAACTAACATTGAGTCCTGCGCTAAAAGTGAGCGGTATAGGGTATCCGTAAGCAGGGTTCTCAGGGTCTATACCGGTGAAATGGCGGCTCTTGATGGTAAAGAGGTTCTGCGCACTCACATAGAAGCGGAATTTCTGCGCGCGCATGGCATCCAAGGCTTTCTTAGGGAGGTTATAGCCGAGTTGCACATTGCGCAACTTAAAGAAGGAGCCGTTCTCCACAAAATAGGTAGAAAGTCGCCCTTCGTCATTGCTGTTATCCATGGTGACGGCAGGGATGGTGGAGTTATAGTTCTCCGGTGTCCAAGCATCAAGGAGTCGTCTTCCCTTATTGGAGCCTGTCTCGCTGACCGCCCAGAAGTCCGTATGATACTTTAGTTCGTTGATCACATCGGGTCCTTGTACACCTTGGAAGAAGAGACTCAGGTCAAAGCCTTTGTACTCCATAGAGATATTCAGACCGTATGTAAAATCGGGGTGCGGATTGCCTATCCATGTTCGATCCTTATCGTCAATGATCCCATCAGCATTGATATCCCGATAGCGGATACGTCCTAGTCCGGCACCGTCTTGCTGGGCATGATTGTGAATCTCCTCTTCGCTTCGGAACAAGCCATCCGCTATATAGCCGTATATAGAATTGATAGGCCGTCCGAGGATATTATCGGTAGTACCGTTTCCGCCATACGAATTGATGACGGATTCGGGGAGATGGGTAATCTTATTGCGGTAAAAAGAGATATTCGCCGCTATATCCAGCGAGAAGCCGGATTTGAACTGTTTACGATAGCCTAATTGTCCTTCAAAACCCATATTCCTCATAGAAGCGCCGTTCTGCCATTGTCCTCCTCCTTCTCCTATCGCCGCCAGATAGCCGGGTAAGATGAGGATATCCTTGGTGTCCTTGATATAGAACTCCGCGGACCCGTAGAGGGACTGATTCAGGAATCCGAAGTCCAGACCGATATTCGTTTGGGTAGTGGTCTCCCATCGGAGATTGTCGTTAGCGAGTTGGGCGAGTTGATAACCGGCAGGTAAGACGCTACCTCCTTTTCCGGTAATATCATACGAAGTAGCCCATATATTATTCCATGTAGGATCACCCGTGCCATAGTTGGTTACATAGATGCGATAGATCGCCGTATTGCTAATCTCCTGATTACCGGTTTGTCCCCAACCGAAACGCAGTTTGAGATCGGAGACGATGTCAGCCGCATCCTCCATGAACTTCTCCTGATTGATGCGCCATCCGAGCGAGAAAGCAGGGAAAGTAGCAAACCGGTTATTCTTACCAAAGCGGCTGGAACCGTCATGGCGCAAGGTGAAGGAAGCTAAGTAGCGATCGCCATAACAATAATCTATCTTGCCGAAGAACGAAAGCAAGGCATAACCGGTAGCGGCACCGGAAGCATTGGCTTGTCCGGTTCCCAAATCCGGCCACATGACATTCAAGGTCTCCACCGCATACCCCTCTCGATACGCGTTGAAGTCTATATTATGCTGTCTAAACAGCTCGACACCGGCAAGGATATCAAGAGCATGTCCTTTGATCTTGAGGTTATAGGTAATGGTGCTGGTCCAGTTCCATTTGAGCCAATGGCCTTGCTGCAAGGCGGTAGAAGCGATGGTATTAGAGAGCTTACCGGCAGTATAGGAATGGTTATAATCATGACGGTAATAGTTGTCGTAATCAATACCGAAATTCGTCTTTATGTTAAGTCCTTTCACCGGATTGATATTCAGCCATGCGTTTCCAAAGATACGCCAATAGGCATACCTATTGTCCTTATTGGCATACAAGATACGTACCGGATTGTCGCGATCATTCATGGCGCCCGTAGGTCCTCCCCATCCTTCTCCATCGACGGTATGCACCGGAATGACAGGTAATGCCTGCAATGCGGTATTGAGGATGTTAGCTGATACTTCGGAGGTGCGATTGACCGTCAGGTTTTCTCCTATACTGAGTATCTTGTTAAAGAAATGATAGTCGGTATTGATACGGGCTGAGAACCGCTCAAAATCCGTATATTTGATGATTCCGTCGTTCTTATAATAGCCTAAAGAGAAGAAGGCGGATCCTTTATCGCTTCCGGATGAAAGGGTGAGGTTATAGTTCTGCGCCACGCCGGTACGGGTTACCTCTTTGAACCAATCGGTGTCAGATGTTTTCATGGTCTGCGCACCATCCAGAAAGGCAGGCAGATACATCTTATTCAGCACCGGAACACCTTCGTCCGTAAACCGATAATCGTACACATAGCCGGCGGCATTACTATTCGGGTTAATCCCACCGTTGACGTATGCTTGCCACATGACTTTGCCGTATTCAGCGGTATTGAGCATATCCAATTTGGTTTGATAGAAGGAGGTGGTAACACCTGCATCGAAAGAGAGGTGCAGTTTGCCCTCCTTGCCTCGTTTGGTGGTAATAATGATTACGCCATTAGCTGCGCGCGAACCGTATATACTGGCCGCGGAGGCGTCCTTAAGGACCTGCAGTGACTCAATATCATTCGCGTTGAGTTCGTGCATGCCGGCTTTCGTAGGCACTCCGTCAATGATATACAAGGGGTCATTATCATTGAGCGTACCGATGCCTCGGATACGGATCGTAGCGGCACCGGAAGGATTGCCATCGGCGGAAATATTCACGCCTGCCACCCGTCCTTGGAGCGATTTCATGGGGTTATTCTCCGACACCTTCATCAACTCATCCATGTCCACGACCGCCACGGCACCTGTTAAATCGGCTTTGCGCTGCGCCGTATAACCGGTCACCACCACTTCTTCCAACACTTCGGTGTCCTCTTTTAAGAGCACCACCATATTCTGTTTGGCAGACAGGTTCTGCTTGGCATAGCCGATATAGGAGAACTCCAAGACAGCTCCGTCCTTCACGGAAAGGGAGAAATGTCCATCCAAGTCCGTGATGGTTCCATTCGAGGTACCAAGCTCTAAGACGGATGCACCGATAACGGGTTCGCCGGTAGCATCCTTCACCAAACCGGAGGCTTGCTGCTGAGCGTACAAAGAAAAACTCAGCAGGCATAAAACGGCTGTCGTTAAAAAACTCCTATTTAATTTGCATTCCCAACACATTGTATCTATTATTATTAGTATGTATTACTATTTGTCCGTTCTCTATCCTCTTGGCGGCTTTGGATGGCGCCTCTCTCCTGTCGTACAGTTCCTCTACGGCAGTACTCTTATCATGGCTGATCTCTGTCACTTTCAAACGGCTGACGGCAAGAGGATGACCTTCCGGATTGAGCGTCAGACGGTCATAAGGCGCGGTGGGAAAAACCAAATCCGAAAAGACCAGCCTGCCGCTATTGACAAAGAACTCCACGGAAGAGCGGTCCACCAAGAGCGTGACACGGTCTGCATGCTCATCGGGATGCAACAGAGCCACATGATTGGAGGTCGCGAAATTAGCACCTATATCCACTATGCCGGAGTTTTTACGGTCAAGATAGACTTCGTTCGTAAGGGCGTTATAACCAACGGCAACAAACTCATTCTCTTCATTACGCATGGTCAGTTTCCAACTATGTTTTCCGGAAGCCAGATCCATCTCGATGATATAAGCACCTCCCGTCATGGCAGAGATGAGCTCCGATTGCCATTCCTCTTGAAGAACACCGATTTGCGGCGAGAAGCTATTTTCCGAACGAAGCGACTCCAACGCCGACACAGGTTCCGATTTCAGTTTCAAGCCATCAGGCGTGTTGACCAACGACAACGCACGGGGGAAAGTATGCTGCCCGCGGAAGGGTGACCATGGGTGCGGCGTAGCGTTACAATAATCCCAATTACTCATCCATCCGATAAAAATCGGGCGTCCCTTCTCATCGCGTTTACCAAGCCAAGTCACACCGGCATAGTTATCCTTACCGTAATCCACCCAACGAGGAGCACCATCCGTCTGTAGGATAAAGTCATTTCCCGTAAAATCGCCTATGAAATACTGGATTCCGCTTCCGGTATTGACAGCTCCGTTACTAACGCTGACTATCATCACCCAGCGGTATTCATCCGTACCCTCGACGGGGATCTTCACCAGATCGGGGCACTCCCACACACCTCCGTGGGCTCCCACATGACCGCCCCATCCTAATTCACGACGCCATTCGCGGAGATTGGAGGAAGAATAGATCTCAATCTGGTAGCCGTTCGCCAGAATCATAACCCATCGGTTCCAATCGTCAAACCAAAACACCTTGGGATCCCGGAAATCGCCGCTACCGGTCAAAACCGGTTCTCCGTATTTCTGCCAAGTCATTCCATCATCCAAACTATATGCCAAGGATTGGGCTTGCGCAGGGACGGTGGTCGTATATACCGCCACCAGTGCGCCTGCTCCGAAACCGGCAGTATTGGCATCATCCGCAACTATATTGCCGGAATACATCTGCCCATGCCCATCGGGGAACAACGCAACGGGCTGCTGCTCCCAATGCACAAGGTCCTCAGAGGTAGCATGCCCCCAGTGCATCATATTCCAATGCGGGTCATAGGGATAATGCTGGTAAAAGAGATGATACACTCCGTTATGGTATATCAACCCGTTAGGGTCATTCGCCCACCCGTAAGCCGAATGGTGATGATAGACCGGTCTAAAAGGATCCTCTTGGGGAATCAATCCCGCCTCTTTGGTCACATGGAGATAGTCCGCATAAACGCTGTTGGTCAAGTTCACACCGGCAATGATATCGATCTGTTCACCTGTATTATTTCCTATATAGACAGGGATGTAACGATCTACTCCCTCATGCGCCAAGCGTAAGCGTTGCGTAGAAAGGATTTGTCCATCCGTAGAGCGGATGGTCAGATTGACAAACGGATTCCAGTTTTGGGTAGGGATCTGCAGATAGCTGCCGTCCGCCACCAAGCGCACCGTATAGTTATCCTCCAGATACGAGGAGCGGTAGTCCGTTTGGATAAAATCATCCGCGTTAATATGTCCCCATCCTCCTGTGGCGGCATCCGTGATGACGATATACGCGGTCTCTCCGATATACTCAGACACGTCCCATGTCCGGCTATATAGTCGTTCTTGCTGCGCATCATTCGGACGCTCTATCCACTCTATAGGAGCACTCGTGCGCACTATCTCGCCGCCAATGAGCAGATCCACATGCAGCAGGTTCCTGTCAAAACCGCCGCCGAGACGGAAATGGATATACGGCTTGGTGATCTCAAAGAGCGGAGAGCGCAACGTGCCCGTAGCCCCATCACCGCCGAGGAAAGTATTTACCAGCCCTTTTCCGCCGAATCCGGCAACTGCGTTCTGTCCCTCAAAAGCTCCTGTAGCTGGCGAAACACCAAAAGCATCTCCATCTATCTCCCAGCTACCATAGGTACCTCCCTCAAAATCGCCGATGACGATATTATCCGCCTGCTCGATATGATCCACACAGATATGTCCCCAACCGCCCTGCTCGGTATCCACGATCCGTATCACAGCCGAATCACCTTCCAACGCTGATACGTCCCAACAATTCCATTTGAGCAACTCTTCCGATACCTCCGGACAAATAGAGTATATCACTTCGCCCCTTACCACAAGATCCATATGACATCCTCCGTTAGCTCCGCCGCCAATCCGAAAATTGATATGACTGCGTTCAATCAGGAATGGATCCGATTGAAGGAATCCGGTGGTACTGTCTCCACCATGAAAAGAGTTAACGAGCCATTCGCCCTCATACCCCTGTACGGTTTGCTGTCCGGGGAGAGTACCATGCGAAGGAACCGTATCGAAGGCATCTCCTTCCGCATACCATCCGTCCCATGTGCCGGATTCAAAATCCGCTATTAACAATGGCGCACGCCCCTCCGCCAATACCCATAACGGTATCAGCGATAGGAAACAAATCAGGTACATTCTCCGGTTCATAAATCAACTGTTTTCAAATTCCGATGCAAAAGTACTGCTATTTACGCACATGCGCAAAAAATAATGTTGCAAAATATGCCACGAATGTTTCACTACAACAAATATGACATATTTTGCAACAAATTTATATATTAGCGTCTATCGTTCGTTAGAATGCTACCGGATTTTCTCCTAACTCACTGGCGTTACCACCCACATTGAGGGTAGGAGGAGTCGGAGCACCACTACCGGAACTCATCAGAAACATAGATTCAACTTGTTCCATACCGATCATCGGTGTACTATATATCTTTTTCATTGTCGTAAAAAATTTAGAAGTTATTGAATCATTTGTCCCTGTGCATTGAACATATGCTCATTGCGAATGATGATGAGTTGACCATCCTTGATCTGCTTCACTGCGCCATTCGTCTCTTGGAGTTCATCTACACCGGTCGGCGTATTCTTGACACTGATATGGCGGCGTGGTGCTGCTTGCGGCGTAGCATTGATAGCATTCATATCAACATAGGCACGATTAGACGGCACTTGTACCGTTACATTCACTTTCCATATCTGATCATTTGCCAAGATATAATGGTTCTCGTTGGCAGTCAACTCCAGATTGTTTTCTCCGATATAGCCGATAAGACCATTATCTGAACTGGCAGCAACCGGAGCACCCTCACCATAGGTAACATTGATCGTCGAAGCGGTAGCTTGGAAGATATAGGGTTTACCGGCTTCCATAGCGTTTACTTCTTCAATCACAATACCATTCTCCGTCTTGTCTGCGATGCGGAACATCGTTGCGCCGGTGTACGAAGCAGCTGTCTTCGGCAAGCAGATAGTACCATATGCACCTTCCGTCACGTCACGAGTATAGGCGTTGGTAACGGTGATCGTCTTGGTTACCTGGGTTGTTCCTGTCACGTTTTTCGGGATCTTATAACCGTCTGCAGAACGGGTAGCAGTAATCGTTACCTCACCGGCTGCTTTAAGGCGCAAGATCTTATAGTCATTATCGCTTGCATTATCCGGATCAACCAGCAATTCTGCTTTCTCAGGATCGCTTACAGTCCACTCCAATGCGGTCTCTTTCAATTCGATTTGGATACGTTGCTCCGATCCTGCCAAACCATTTTGCGGTTCTGCAATCCAATCGAAGCTCGGGACTTCATCAATATTCAAATAATAGAGAATGTCACGTGTAAAGTTCTTCATGAGAGGAGGTGTTTTCTCCGTATCATTAATATCTTTTATCCAATGGTATGCAGCCAGACCAAGCGCTATGATAGTTCCCTTTTGATCATATGTGGTAGAACTTTCATTGAGCGTAAGATTATCCTGCGGATAATACTCCACCATACCAACGCACTCGATCTGAGGGCTTACTACATTATTGTCATTATAGTGTCCATATGCGCCTAACACTTTGCAGTTATGGTCATCTTCATATTGCATGAGACGTTGCGCATTATCGCTACCGTAGTTTTGATCAAAATTAGACCACACATCATTATTATTCGTGTGACGGCCTGCTGCCATCAGCCATGTATCTGTTCCCATATTAGCATATACCGCATGAGTGCTGTGGTCTATTTCCGTACCACCAAGATTCCATTTGTTAGCGATACGCCATGGGCCAAAATTGTCATAGCCTCCGTTGGCATAGTCTGGGTAGTCATTACGTCCGAGGTCACCGACGAGGCGGGTAGCCTGCTTGGTAACAAGCACATTACCACCATCCTGCAAGAATGCAGCCAAATGACCACGGAAGGTATCACCACCAAGATCATTATAATAGGATTGAGCCGTTTGGCCTACATGGTCATTGTGAATCCAAAGCACTTTGATAGCCGGATTCAGCGAAGCGAGGTCAGCCGGACGTACATATACGCCGTGCTTACCTTGTACCTCACCGCTAATGAACTGGTCATGGAACCACTGTGCTGCCTCATAGTCAGGACGACGACCCTCTTCGTTGTCGTAGTTCGCCATCACGTGCAGCGAGTACGGCAAAACGTATGCATAGCGCGGGTTCGCCTCGGTACCACCATTCACGGTAATCGTTCCCGAAGCGATAGTAGCCGTAACTTTCGGCACATTCCATCCGTCACCTGTAGCGGTGGCGTGGAAAGTGGTAGAACCGAAATAGTTATAGAATACACGACCATCGGTATTACCGATATTGGCAATTTCAGGATGATCGGCTGCGTAGCGAATAGTATAACCGGTAGTAGCAGAAGCGGTCATATAATGATCCTCACCTATCACACCGGACGTCGGTACGGTCGCAGGATTCCATGCAAGGTTAGGAGTTTGCGTAAGATAATCAAGAATTCCTTTCGTGAGATTCTTTACGTTATATACGGATGTATTGCTGGTTCCCCATTGATATGCGGCAAGTCCCATAGCGACAACCGTTCCTTTGAAATCGCCATTTGGGAAAAACTCAATAAAACCGGCGCAATCCATTCCCTGTGTATGTCCAAATCCTCCCAAGATTTGACAATTTTGAGCGGTTTCAAACTTATGCACACGGATATTCTTACCTTTTAAATCACCATCTTGGTAGGCATCACATCCTCCTTCCGAAATTCCATATGCATTCCAATCGTCCCATAGATTATTATTGTTCGTACGTTTATATGTACCTTCACCAGAGGTCAAGGGGAAATGCCATCCATCACTGTAATTTTCTACATACTTTATCATCGCATGTCCGTGACGATTATAATTGGCACAGAAATTATCAGTCATATTCCAGATGTCGCTTCCATCCTCATAACCTCCGTTCTTGTATTCTCTTGGCCACCATGAACAACGATTAATTTTGGTCACCAAGCGAGTAGCTTGTTTTGACAGATACAGATTTCCTCCAGCCTTAACGTAATTTGCTACTGCTGTTTTGAAATCATCATTAAACATAGCATCAAAGTCTTCCAATGAATAGCCAACTCTGTCAACATTTATCCATAAAGCTGCTACCGTCGGCACACCGGCTGATAACAAAGCTCCATCTTTAATATCCTTTACAGTAAAGAACTGCTTTCCTGCGGCATTGGTGTACACACCATTGAACCATTCATAAGACTTACGTTCAGGGGATTCCTCAACAGATCCGGAATTTTCCTGAGGTAAATAATCATAGACATTCCCAATACTGCCATAATTCACATCGGCAGTGTAAGGAATCAGGTAACCTACTTGTGCCGAGAGACACATAGCAAATACCAAACCCGAAATTAAAGTTAAGAATTTTTTCATTGTATTAAAAATTTAAGTTATGTTATCTTGTTTTTGCGGTGCAAAGGTACTACTTTTCAAGCACATACGCAAGTAAGATACGCATAATGCAACAAAAGTAGTACATTTTGCAACAAATCTATTATAATCCACTACCTAATACCGAATATTTCTTACCATTCCGCTCAATATACAGTATGCCATTGTATAGATATTTGGTGGTTGATGGCATCTTCTGCACCTCATCAATAGCAGAGGGATGCGTTTTGATAATTGCTATCTTGCGATACGGCAGTTGCGGCATTTCCATGTATGCAGGAATTTCCGATGTATCGACGTAAGCATAGCGCGGCATAAGTACCTCGGGATTCTGCGTATTCACCGCACGCAGTGCATCCTCTGCCACTACATAATATCCAGCCTCTACCTCGTATGTATCCGTTTCTGACCATCCTACAAAACCAACCAATCCATTATGTCTCTTCGCCTCCTCTTTCATACCGATATAACGGAGTTTGATCTCCGAGGCTGTTGCATAATAGATATAGGGTTTTCCCGCCTCCATCTTGTCTGCTTTCACTAAGAGAACCGAATCCGCATCCGCATCCCATGAATAGATTTCATACATCTCTGCTCCTTCGATCTGCGTTGCCGGTACAGCATACTCAAAACATATCGTGCCGAAATGCGATTCAGATACCGGACGGGTATATACTTGTTCTACCAACGGCTCATCCGCCAGATAATCGAGACAGTTCGCCGTGAGCGTCTTCAGGTTCTGTCTTTCTACGCTATTATTGCTTGTTCCCCATTGGTAAGCGACAGAACCGATAGTGAGGATTCGTCCCTGCCAATCTCCGGTCGGGTTGAACTCGATGATATTGCTGAAGCAATAATCGCCTATTCCGCCTTGGGAAGCGAGTACCGTAGCATGCCAGTCCTCCTCAAAATCCCGCAGGCGCCGGATAAGACAGTTGTCATAATGGGTATCTTCATCGGTAGCACGGAGGTAATCCTGCCATGAACAATAGGAATACGTCTTCTTGCACTCAGGAGCGACGAGGAACATGCTTCTCGAGTCCCAATAACTGAGCATATTATTATAGATACGATGTCCGCTCATATCCAGCCGGTCTTCCACAGCCACACATTCGCTCTGTCCCATTGCGGCTTGGATACAACGCACCGCTCCGCGGTCTTCCATCGTATAATCAGAGGACTCGAATACCGGAGCATAGCCGATACGTCCCATGGTGTAAGCGAGATAGGTTGCCTGTTTGGTAAGCAACACATTTCCTCCCGATTGGACAAAAGATTGCACTTTGTCTTTGAATGCGACAACCACTCCATCCTCAGGAGTAATCATACTGCGCTCGACATTGACCCAAAGGGTGTGTACGCCTTTATCATACAGTTCGGGCAGTTCGTCCAAAGTAACGAAACATCCTTTTTTCTCATCATTGACATAGGTATCGCGGAACCATACGGCAGCATTGTATTCCGGTTGCTCCCCGTCGTACCATCCCTCCAAAGAGAGGATAGAGGATGGCAAGAGATAGGCTATCTCATACTGATCCCTCTCCGGATGCAAGTTCTCTAAATAGCGAAGCGTACTGCGGGTGATGGCTTGTGTGTTAGCCCATCCGTTTCCGGCATTATTATTGATCCACGAATACGCGGCGAGCCCCATCATGATGACTGTACCCCTGCGGCTTTCGGTAGGGTAAAACTCGATGACTCCGCCGTAATGACATCCGTCTCCGTTAGCCCAACCGCCAAGCACCTTGCATTGATTGCGGTTCTGGAAAGCCGTTAGTCCGTTTACGTCCTTGATGCTATCCATACCCATCGCACCGGTACTGATACCGCAGTTATGGTCGGTCAACATACCGCCGTCGGTCCAAATGAGTTCGGCGTAGTTATCATCCCGGAATGGCGCATCCTTGAAAATCGGATGACCGGCATTGGACCAAACAACTTCTTCGGGGAACTCAAACCGATAATCCACACCCCAAGTAGCGGGACCCTGATAGCCGCCGTCGTTGTAATCCGGAACAATGACTTCGTTATTGGCATTCGTAGCGCCAATCAGGTCTTTTTCCAGACGGGAAGCCTGTTTCGCCAATAAAAGATGACCTCCGTTGTTTACAAAAGCCTGCAACTCATCGATGTAATCAGCGAATAATGCATCAAAAGCCTCCGTGCCAAAATCCACCCGATCTACATAGATCCAGATAGCATGGATATCCGAAGGGATGTTCGCCAAGTCATTGAAACAAATGAACCTTCCCATATTGGAGGCTACATACCATTCATTAAACCATAACCACGCACGACGTTCCGGACTTTGCTCATGCGAATGAGAAATTCCTTCGTCAATCGTTACATACTGTTCATACGGCAAAGAGGTGAGGTCGGTATCACCTGCAGGAACCAAAAAAGCCACTTTAGCCTGCGCCATCAAAGCTATGATAAGCGCGAGAGAGAGTAAAAATGATTTTTTCATGAGATTGATATTTTTAAGTTTCGTTTATTATTTCCATATTGTTTCCAAAGTGCGTACTTTCACCATGGTGGCATCCCCCTCCACGCGCATATTCCGATAAATCGTACGCGGATATACATTATTGGTGAAGCAGGTGCTGCCTTCTCCGGCAAAGAGTTCCACACTGCTTTGGTCCACGATGATATCCAGTACGATTGATTGTTCATCCCCCTCAATCGGAGCACTCATGGAAGGCACCGCAAACAGGGTACTGAAATTAAACTCTCCGGTCTTGCCTCCACGATTGCAATAGATACGACGCTGAGTGGCATTAACCGTAATCGTATATTCGTTGCCGTACTTGTTATATAGCGTGATGGTAGCATCCTTCGTAAGCGAGAGCATTATCTGCGCTTCCCACGCATCCGCATAATCACCACCTATATTTTCTATCTCGTCCGTCACCTCAGACCATTCTCCTGCCAACTTATTCAACTCTTTGACAGGTTCCGAGCACAGTACCCAATGCGCTCCTATGTAGCGCAAGGATAGTTCTCGAGGGATGGTATATGCCCCTTTCCACGCGGAGGGCGGACATGCAGGCGCATAATCCCAGTTATTCATCCATGCTATGAGGATCTTGCGATTGTCCGGCGCATTGTCAAAGGTAACACCGGCATAGCAATCTGCTCCATAATCCAACCAACGGGGATAATCATCGTTATCGGGCGTAAAAGTGACACCATCAAACTGTCCCACGAAATACATGGTAGATGAGCCGGTGATATATCCGTTCGGGTTTATACTGACGATAGCAACCCATTTATCGGCTTGCTCAAAATACAGTAAGTCACAACACTCCCACTGACTCATATTGCAACGCTCTATATCTACTCGGAAGATACCGTCAAAATCCCACTGCATCAGATTATAGCTATGCCATATCTCTGCGCCGAGATCCCATCCTCTGGAGACCAGCATGGTCCATCGTCCCCGTTTGGCATCGTACACCACTTTGGGATCCCGGAAATTACTCAGTCCCGTTGAGGGCACAATGGGATTATGGTCATGTTTTCGGAATGTTTCTCCGCCATCGGTGCTGATCGCGAGACAGATAAGCTGTTTCTCTCCGGAGGCTGTATAATATGCCAATACCGCGCCGTGTCCAAACCCTGCTACATTATCATGATCCACCACGCTGCATCCGGAGTACATGGCTCCCATATGGTCGGGATAGAGCACAGGGCTTTTTTCCTGCCAATGCATCAGGTCCGATGAAGAAGCGTGTCCCCAACTCATTCCTCCGAAATCGCACTCGATACCATTCGGATTGAACTGGTAATAGAGATGCCATACCCCGTCTTTATAAAACAGTCCGTTGGGGTCATTGCTCCAATTATGAAGTGGGGTATAATGGATTTGAGGGCGATAGAGATCGGGACGAGTTGTAGGCGAAACCTCGGGCTCCACATGGGTGGTGTCCTCATGAGGCGGCACCACCGGTTCATCTTCCGGTTTCGGTCCGGCGCAGGCAAGCAATCCTGTCGCAAAAAGCAATACGATGAGATTAGTTTTATTCATTTCCGTGTCGCATATAATTGATGGCATTGCGCGCCATGAGTAATATATTATCTTGGTACATATTATTATGCGGGTGTGCGGAAAGGTCGCTCGTAACCTCATAGATCGGATTTCCTCCTCCATCAGTACCTGTCTGACGATAGTTCTTCATTGAAAACTCGCATCCGCCGTTACCTATACAGATAGCGCGGCCCTGGTATTCGGTATTCCCCTTCTTCAACTCATATACATTCAACTGTGACACCCATGAGATTTGAGAATCCCATGTAGCCAAAGGAGTGATACCATAATAATCTTTAAGCAGCGTATAGCATATCTCTGCTTGCCAACTGCGTCCTGTGATCTCCGAGGGGTAATTGAAAAAAACGCAGTTATGATCCTCCGTCCATCCCGGACCTTTGACCATGAAGCCACGGATATCATTATTCGTATAGATAGATATACCCTTGAAGAGCGGATGTGTGGAATGGTCTTTTTTGAATTTGCGTCCGGGAAATAACTGCACCGACATCAGCCAATGCCCCATATCCAAATTGCCACTCCCGCATCCGCAAATCCATTCATGTTTGGGAGCAGTATAGGTACCTTCGGGCAAGCGTCCCAAAGTCTCTATATAGAGCACAGCATGTCCCCAGAGGATGATATTACCACCGGCTATATACCACTCCCGGATAAAAGGCGCCGCAGTCATGGCGCTTTCGGGGATGGTGGTGACATCCTCTATCTTACCGGTCTCGACATCGCGAAGCCAAAACAACACCCGCATAGAGTCAAGGGTATGCTCCCCGATCTGCTCAAAGGGGAGAAAAACAGCTTTAGGAAAAGTCTCATGCATCCATAACCATGCGCACGCCTCATCGTCATCTCCTTCTGCAATCAGTTGCTCAGGGGTAGTATATAGCGAAAGAAAAGCTATCCGGTTTTCTTCTGCGTAAGGCAATGTTGTGGGAATATCCCATGTCGAATCCGCTCCCGGAGTATCGGGTTCCACCGGATCAACGTGAGCTGTGCAGGCATTGAGCAACACCGCAACAAATACAAAAATATACCATACAATATGCTTTATCATAATATCACTGCGGATTTTGTAAAATGTTGAATTGCATTTTCAATACTCACAAGGACATACCCCTTGTGCGCAATAGTCAAAGTGCCTTTCCCGCGTACCTGATGTGCCTGCAAGATGCGGCCCAAATTATCATACACGCGAAGTACGGAAGGATAGGAAAGGTCATAATATATCTTGTCCGCTTTAACGGTAATCGGTGATTCCGCTTGCGGAGTTTCTACACCCTGCGCCGGAGTGTCATGGGTAATTTCACCAAGACCGTATGCCTCCAACGAGTGCACCTTTGCCTCACCGCCTTTTGTAAAAAACTCACATCCTTTAGCGGAATAGTCATACGGGAAGACGCGGATGGAAGTCGCATACCGGTCATTAATGAAGATATCCAAGATCGAATAATCAAAGAACACATCGAGTTTGCAAATAGATCCTTGCGGAAGACCCGATGGAATGATAGAACTGTAATAACCATCGAACACGCCTATATCATTTGCACGACGACCAATAGAGGTCATGTCCACCACTAATTTCTGCTCCTTCGGATCAATATAGACCTTCATATCTCCATATGAGTTCTTAAGAAGAGAGAACCCCACTTCCGCTTCACCGACCTCAAAGGTGGTGCATAGTTCTACGGATCGCCCTTCAATAGGAGAAAGATTCATGATAGTGTCCTCAGGAAGAGTCAGATTGCTTTTTACAACTCGTTCCTGCGTCCGCAGCGCGTAGAGACCTTCGAAAGGCACTTGGTGCAAATTCCCCTCGCCATCCAACCACCATTCACGTGGGAAGCAATACAGATGGGCATAGCCCAAAGTATAGTTAAGCGTAGTGCTGGCTTTGTCGGGAACTATACCCAAAGCAATGGTTTTGCCTCCGTGCTGTAAGATCGTCGGAGACAGTAAGCCGAAGCCGTCCTTCGCCATTCCGGGCAGTTCGATCGTGTTCGGTCCCTGCCAAGCATTAAAATGGCCATTCCCATCAATCCCGCCTACCCAGTACAGGCAACGTACACCATACGAGGTGGACATCGGCGTGCAGGTAAATACCCAACGGTTGTCGCCAAACGGTGTCACGTTGGGCATTTCCCAGAAATTACCCGCATCCGCCAAGGGTCCTTCGCGAAAGAAGACATCTCCATCGCTGCTCCACCGGTTATCGCCTTCATAACGATGCAAAGTAGCGATACCCAGACCGCCATCACTACACCCTGCGATAATATAGGGTCTGCCGTTGGCTCGGAAGAAATACGGGTCACGGAAATCATCCCGGAACGGGCAACAGATACCCGGCTGTGCCTGCTTGTGCCAATACTTAAGTCCGCCATCTTTGGGCGAAGCGAACATGAGTTCGCAGTGACTACCTTCTTCCGGATTCTCCGGATTGAAACTCTCCCGGTTACCAATCGCTGAATAGAGCGCCCAAGGTTGACCGCCCGTGATCTCATCATCGCGAACAATACATCCGGACCAGCATCCTTTGATATCATAATCCTGATCAGGCATCAGCGCTACTACTTCCTCGCGCCAGTGACACAGATCCGGAGAAGAGATATGTCCCCAGTGCAGACGCGCCATATAAGGTCCATTCCCGTTTTTCTGGAAGAACAGATGGTATCTACCGTCGCTATAAGCCATACCGTGTGACTCATTTGTCCACCCTTGCGCAGGCATACCATGGTACCGAGGACGACAGAGATCATTGGCATAGGCATCTATCGGGATATTGAAATCAACCTCATTCTGAGGGATATTCTCCATAATATCACTCATCGCCCATATACCTGTATCAATGCGCACCTCATCGATAATACCATTAAAGTAATTCAGATTGAACATACCTGACATCACCGTATCATTCACACTCTTGCCGATAACCAAGTCTTTCTCCCCAATCGTGGCATCATACATACACCCCGTTCCAGCCACTTCCACACCATTGTCGTAAAAGTGGATCTCCTGATTATAGCCATCAATGGTCGCCACCAAGTGGTGCCATTGGTTCCACCACAACTTAGCCTCACCCCCGTCGCACACCACTTCCCATCCACTGGAATAGCAACGGAAACGGAACCTGCCCTGATTACTCAGCTCGAAAGCAAAACCAGTATGTTTGTCGTCATCAATATTCCCAAGAATATCGGTATAATACTGGCGTAACGGGGTCATAGTAGCCTCCGTCATCATCGGATAGGTCTCAATGGCGCACCAGAAACTAATGGTTAGTGTGGATACAACAGAGTCCTTCATATTCACACCCAAAGCATTATTCTTAATCAGCCCGTTTATCGGCATCTGGATATAACTTGAGTATCCGTCCGTGCGGAATCCGTTACCCACGGCCGCCGGAATACTAATCGGCGTACGGGCTCCGTGCACCGTCACTCGCGTTCCGCTGGTCATCTCCTGCGTGGTGCCGTTCTGTATCTCAAGCGGCATATAGACCTGTGCAGAACAGATTATGGACACCGACCATAAAACGGTAATCGTATATAAACAACGTTTTAGCATCTTATTTGCGCATACTTTCAATAATATTCTCTGTCAATTTCTCAATTTGATACTGGTAGGCGTTACCATCATGGAGAGCCCATTCATAGCATCCGAGCCCCATCGCCACAATACGTCCTCGATAGTTACCCATGATAGCGAAATCCACGAGTCCAATATAATTCAACTCGGTATTCTGTCCCCATGTAGCCAAAGCCGTAGATTTAGTAGCCAACTCCCAGCCGCGTACTTTATCCGAACCGGAGGGGAATTTGATGTCGGATAGCCTCCACAGACAGTTATGATCCTCTCGGATACCCGGAGAAACCATCGGGAAAGAAGTATACTCGTAGTTATTGTATATATCCAGTTTCATATCCTTGAAGAACTCATACCCCCGATGGTCATAGCTGGGAGTGGAACCGGCACCGAGGTACGCATTCATAGTCCATATATCGGGTCCGTAACCGCCCTGTCCTGTAGATATTTCGTTGGGACTTTGCGCCTCAGTGATACGACCGATAGCTACCAACAGCTGCGTAGCATGTGTGGACAAGTACAGATTTCCTCCCTCCTCCACATAGCTTTTCAGGTTAGCAACAAAGACTGGATCGCTAAATCCACCTGTCAGGTTTTGCCAACCTGCCGGCATACCCTGCCGGTCAATATGCACCCAGAGGCATGCCACTTCATCCAAGTTTACATTACCCACCTCCCAAATAGGGATGAACCGTCCTCTGTTTTTCTGCACGTACTCACGATCGAACCATTCAGCGGCAGCCCGCTCATCATCATCCGGTAATTCGGCAATCGAACCGGTACTAAGCACATAACCCGCATAGACCGGCTGGTCATATTTGATATGTACGCGTATGGAGACACCCTCTGACACCACAGAGTCCCGGTAGAAGATCTTGACCGTATAGAGCACATCCTGATTAGGGGTAACGTGACGGACAGTATAAGAGGTAAGAAGGCTGTCAATCGTAACGGGGTTCTCACCATTACGGGCAATCTGAATGCCCGACATAGTAGAATCCGCATCAAGATTCCACGTCAGATACAGCGTTCGCCCTTCGTTGGTATAACGCAGATTATATACTTTCTTCCTTCCCTTGCTGGCGGACATCTCCGGCTCTACCGTATTGCATGACGCAAACCATCCCGCCGTCAAGGCGATTAATACTATTGTTAAGAAGTTTCTCATAGCCAATACCCTTTCTCAATTATTTATACAACCCGTCTGCCGTGCGCACCTCAGCATACGGCGTAGGCATATAGACATCTTGCTCAGAAAGCATAGCACCCTGTAAGTATGAGCGAAGCTCGCATTCTGTACGATAATATTCATTCATGGTCTCAACAGCGATTCCCCAACGGCACAAATCAAACCAACGATGACCTTCCATGGCTAATTCCAGCCGCCGCTCCATACGAACCGCTTTACGGGCATAATCTTGAGTCCAGCCGGCAGACATGTATTCTCCAACCTTATAGGTACTGATCATTGGATTGACATCAACCGGCGAATAGTACGGATCTACGGAGCGCGCCGCCTTTTCACGAATCATATTGATATATTGGCGAGCTATATCCAAGTTCTTGTTCTGCTCAATGAGCGCTTCTGCATAGAGCAGGATGATATCCGCGTAACGAAGGAAGATGAAGTTGAGGTTGCTGGCTCCCCACGGGAAACCTTTCACCATCTGTTCGTTTTCCGGCTCCACCAACCACTTCTTGCCACTAAACTCACCATATGTATCATAGGCACGGCACCATCTGCGGGTATATAGGTGTCCCCGGAACGGGAGACCGATACGGGCCATCGTGAAATCAACGCGCGGATCAATATTCCCGCGATAACCTCCATTCATGCGGTTGCCATCTCCTGTTGGAGCCAAACTCTCATCCAGATAGGGCAGACCATTCGCATCCGTTCGGAAACAGTCTGCCAGATTTTGGGAGGCAATAAAGAAATCATCTCCGGTACCATACAGATTACCCTCCGAATAGGTCGTATTAAGCAGGTTCGACCAATTGATCTGACCGAAGCCGCTGGTCACTACGCTTTGCAGCGCTATGATAGATTCGTATAAGTTATCATTCTCTATCTTGGACATATCCAAATAGTTCGGATACAACTCATATTTTCCGGATTGTATCACTATCTGGGCGTATTTCTCTACATTCGGCCAATCACTAAGTTGTGCACTTATCTTTGCCATCAAAGCGGCAGCGGTATAGCGGTTGAAACGAGCCGGAGAGAGAGAACCTTCTTCCATGGTTTCGTAGGCTTCGACCAAATCAGACTGAAGCATACGCATGATGCTGTCTTGTGTAAACACATCATTGCGCACAGTACTCGGATCATCCGTGTAGCGGAAATAGGGTACGTGCTTGAAGATACGCACCATATCAAAATAGAACCACGAACGCAAAATAGTCAACTCTCCCATCATCTGCTCGCGATGAGAAATATTTTCTATTTCATCCAAGGCTTTCATCGCTTTATGCACGCGGGTAATACCATAGAAATCATTCTGCCATTTATTCTCCAAGCTGATATTATCGCTGTTGATAACGCCAATCTCCAATTGGTGAATATTCGCCTCCATGGTGACCGCACCACCTCCCTTATATGCATCATCGGAACGGACTTCAAAGATCCAGTTAGTACTCGGTCCGGCGAACGCTTCATTGTTTCCAAAATAATGCGCATTCAAGCCAGCGTACGCCGCCGCTAAAAGTCCTTCTACCGATTGATCGTCCAATTGATCAGCCGTAAAGGAACCATACGGTGTTTGGTTAAGCAGACTATCGCAAGATGCCATACTCATTGCCAGCAAACCGACTAATATATAACTATACTTTTTCATATTATTATTCCTTATCATCAATAATCTCTAATCTTAAAAAGTGAAGTTAATACCCATCGAGAAGTTCCGGCTTCGAGGATATGGACCATTGTCAACACGAGCACCATAGCCACCTAATGGAAGTTCGGGATCCAAACCGGAGTAACGAGTGACAGTAAATACATTCTCTACTTGTGCATAGATATTGAATCGCTGCGCATGAATAGCGTTTGTCACTTTCTTGGGCATATCATAGGACAACTTTAGATATTTCATCTTCATGAAACTTCCGTTCTCTACAAAATAAGTAGACATGCGTACCTCATTATTCACATCCGTCGCGCTGATTGCCGGGATAGTGGCATCCATGTTCGCGGTTGACCATGCGTTCAAAATCTCAGCACTACGGTTAGAACTGCGATCTCCGTAACTCATAAATTGCAACTGACGCTTGGTAGAATTGATAATATCAAATCCTAACTCGGAATAAAAGAACGTTGAGAGAGATAATCCTTTATAACGGAATTCCAGATTCAAACTCATTGACACATTAGGATTCGGATTGCCAATTATACACTGATCTCTCTCGTCTATCAAACCATTTCCATCTATATCACGATAACGGATACGTCCCAATCCCTTGCCTGTTTGCTCGGCATGATTCGCCACTTCCTCCATCGAGCAGAATAATCCGTCCGCCACATAACCATAATACACACCCATCGGCTGACCCTCCATCAGACGAACATCTCCTCCGATAGAATTTACGAAATCATTGAGTTTGACCACTTTATTTTCATAATGTCCAAGGTTGAAATTACCATTCCAAGAAAATCCGTGATAATCAGGGCTGTGATAATCCACATTCAACTCAAATCCCATATTGCGCATATCACCGGTATTGGCAAGATAAGATGCTCCTTCTCCTGCCGTTGAGAGCACCGGGGGAGCCGTAATCATATCCTTGGTATTTTTCAAGTACCAATCAAAATTGATGGTGAGCGAGTTATTGAATAGTCCCAAATCCATACCCACATTTGTCTGAGTGGTAGTTTCCCAACGCAGGTTCTTATTTCCAGTAGAGGCTAAAGCGATACCGGCAATAGGCGTTTCGTTATCTCCGTTCAAATCATAATAGGCATTTCCGGCATACACGTAGGTGCTATAGGAAGCATAATTGTTACTGATAGCAGCATTACCATTTTGCCCCCAACTGACACGAATCTTAGCATCTGTCAGCCATGGGTTCTCCGGAAAAAAGGGTTCTGCCGTGAAACGCCACGCAGCAGAAACAGCCGGAAAAATGCCAGCATTATTCTCCTTTGCTAAACGGGATGTAGCATCTCGACGAATAGTAGCACTGATTAAATATCTGTCTGCGTAGTTATAATCAGCCTTGGCAAAGATGGAGAATAGTGCCCATGTCTGCTTGCCTCCTCCGTTGGTGGAGGTAGTCTGATCTCCTGCATCAATAGTCATAAAATGGTCTGTTTCAAAGATGTATGACTGACGCGATGCTCCTATTGACTGATATTTATAACCTATTGCCTCCGTACCAAATAACGCACTAACATGATGTTTGTCTTTAAACACGTTAGAATAAGACAAAGTATTGGACCAAGTCCATGTATCTCCGGTTCCGTAATCGCGACCTACCGAGGCGATATCCGAAGCATTTAAACGGCGATTGAGATTATCATTCAGATACTGAATATGTTCAATACCTATATTACTCTTCAAATATAGTCCTTTCACCCACGGATTAACTTCCACATACGCATTACCGAAAATACGCCAAGAGTCCGAACTATTGTCCTTACCATTAGCCAACACATGTACCGGGTTCGCGATATCAGAATTGGCGAGAAGTAACGGGCTGGTATAGTTTCCGTCCATATCCGTCACGGGAATAGCCGGATGCTGACGCATAGCAGTAAAAGGAATGCCGCCGTCCGAATTGGTACCAAAACCATTACTCTTCCATTTGGCGACCATCAGGTTTTCGCCTACTTTCACCCATTTCCCTATATTAAAATGAGAGTTCAAACGAGCAGAAAAACGCTCATAATAGGTCTCCTTCATCATGCCTTGCTGGTTCATATAGTTGCCGGAGAAGAGCACTCCGCCCGATTTCGTATTTAACGATACACTGGCATTCACATTATGCGACCATGCGGTCCGGTAAACAGCATCCTGCCAATCTGTATTAGCAGACTTAACCTTCCCCTCTTCATCTAAATAGGGCAGCAAACTCACTTTTCCAGCATACTCGGAATAGAAAGGATGTGAAGGAATCATCCCTGCATTCCGATAGGCTGACCAATATGCCTCCCCCCACTGCACAGCATTGAGCATCTTATACGTTCGGGCTACGGTATTCGCGGTT
This sequence comes from uncultured Bacteroidales bacterium, assembly GCA_946406195.1. Classification (GTDB taxonomy): domain Bacteria; phylum Bacteroidota; class Bacteroidia; order Bacteroidales; family Paludibacteraceae; genus Colicola. Next base: position 2,363 of record CAMJJT010000016.1, on the reverse strand, counting down.
GCGGAGTACCCGAGATCGACACTAACCTTTTCTCCCTTGGCGTTCTTCGTAGTGATAATCACAACACCATTGGCAGCGCGAGAGCCATAGATAGAAGCCGATGCTGCATCCTTGAGCACCTGTATCGATTCTATATCGGAGGGGTTTAACGAATTGAGGTTCTCCTGAGAAGGAACACCATCTATGATGTACAGCGGTTCACACGAGTTCATCGTACCCATTCCGCGTATTCTGATACTTGATCCTCCCGATCCAGGGGCGGCATCTGTTGTAATTTGTACGCCAGGGAGACGTCCTTGCAATGAACCAACCATGTTAGGGCTACTCTCTGCAGTCACCTTTGACATATCTAATACAGCCACAGCACCCGTCAAATCAGCTTTACGCTGGGTCGTATAACCGGTAACTACAACCTCTTCCAATATCTCGGAATCCTCGCTCATGACTACTCGCATGATAGCCGAAGCCGAGAGAACTTGGGATTTATATCCGACATAGGAGATTACCACTTTAGCCCCATCCGCAACACTCATTTCAAACTTACCATCCAAATCTGTAATAGTTCCGTTCATTGTACCTTCTTCTAAAACAGATGCTCCAATAATAGGATCACCGGTAGCGGCATCAACAACGACGCCTGAAACACGCGATTGAGCGTTAGCTTGCATCGTCCCCAAACACACCAAAATAAAGGTCAGTAAGAAAAGTCCTTTTCTTTTCATATTACCAAATTATATTTATTTCAACATCCGTTGTTTTCAAATTTCTCTGCAAAAGTACGTCTATTTACACACATGCACAAAAAATAATGTTGCAAAATATGCCACGAATGTTTCACTGCAACAATTGTAACATATTTTGCAACAAATTTGCCATCAGGAATGTTTCTATTTATCGCACACTGGGTAGGTGGCCGAAGTACTCCTTATAGCATTTGGTGAAATAACCGGGAGAGGAAAAACATAGTTCGAGAGATACTTGCTGGATGGTCATATCGGTTGTTCGAAGCAATTCGTCAGCTCGTGCCAGTCTCCGCTCACGGATATAATCCAGCGGTCCCTTGCCGGTGACTGTTTTAACCCGACGGAAGAGTTGCGTACGGCTTAACTGCAATTTGCTGCCTAAGAACTCTACGGTCAGATTCGGATCTGTCAGATAATCGTCCACCACTTGACGCAGCTTCTCAGCAAAGGCTTCATCTTTCTTGCTGAGCTGGATAGCCTCCTGCATATTCTCCAGCTGAGGGATAATATCGTGCTTTATCTCCATCTGCAACCTGCGTTGCTTGATGAAGACATAACCTAAGGTGATGATGAACAGAGTGAAGAAAAACACCACAAATAGAATCAGTACCAATCGGTCAAAGCGTTGCTGTTTCCATTTGCTTTCCGTCTGGGTCTGCATGATATGGAGCGTCTCTAAATCACGTGTGATCGCTTCGTCCTGCTTGAGCATCGGATTGGCTGCTGTAAGATCTATCAGCGCTGTAGCTAAGACCGTATCGCGCACGTACGATTCCTTATGGATTATACGCGCGGCCACGTCGATCACCATATCGCCGCGGGAAGAGTACGTCGCGGAACACTCGATCTTGCCATCTACAATCGCTTGCAAGCCCGGATGAATACCATCCACACCCATAATAGGGACATGGGTTTGAGACTTGATATTTGCAATTTGGAATTTGCCAACAGCCCCTGCGGCACCGATAGCCATGAGGTCATTATGCGCTACGATGACATCCGGCAGAGGATGAGTTTCAAGATAAGCCGAAACGGCTTCATAAGCATTTTCCTCATACCAACTGCCCATCACACTCTGCACCTCTACTTTAGCCTCTAACCCTTCGCCTTTCGCCTCTTCGATACCTTCCATCATTCCTTTATGGCGAAGCGTAGCAGGCGTCGAGCCCGGCAATCCGGCTACCTCCAGTACGACGAACGGCTTCCTTTTCGCCTTTGATCCTTTGTCACTCGCTTTTCCTATCACCCATTGCGCCATCAGTCGGCCTACCTTGTAGTTATCGCCACCGATGAAAGCAGTCCATTCGTCTCCGGGAACACGGCGGTCGGCAACAATCACCGGGATGCCTGCCCGATAAGCTCTCGTCACAGCAGGTTGTACCTGCTCCGCCTCATTGGGGCTGACTATCAGCAGATCCACACGCTCACGGATGAAACTGTCAATCTGGGCACACTGCAACTCGTTGCTGCCGTAAGCTATACGGCGCGAGAGCGTCATATCCGGATGCAGCAGCAACTCACGCTCCATTTCATAGTTCATCTTCTGCCGCCATGCATCATCCAGACACTGGCTTACACCAATGCGATACTGCGGTGTACGCGAGTTACAACCTGTCATTA
>CAMJJT010000015.1 GCA_946406195.1 uncultured Bacteroidales bacterium | reverse complement strand
TGCACTGGCCTTCGCCTTGGTCGGAAGGATTCCCCGGATGGCACATGGAGTGCTCCACGATGGGCACGAAATACCTTGGCGAACAGTTCGATATCCATGGCGGCGGTCTCGATCTTATTTTCCCGCATCACGAGGCGGAGATAGCGCAGTCCTGTGCCGCGCTCGGTCATGAGTCCGTACATTACTGGATGCATAATAACATGATCACCATCGCTGGTAAGAAGATGGGTAAGAGCTATAATAACTTCATTACCTTGGAGCAGTTCTTCTCCGGTGAACACCCCCTCTTGTCCAAACCCTTCGGACCGATGGTCATCCGTTTCTTCATCCTTCAGGCACACTATCGCTCCACCGTGGACTTCTCTTCCGAAGCCCTCGAAGCCGCTGAGAAAGGTCTCCAACGCCTCCAAGAAGCCTATGCCCGCTTATTAAAAATCAAACCATCTCAAACAACCTCAAACGATCTTCAAACAATTTCAAACCTTCGGAACCGTTGTTCCGAAGCGATGGACGATGATCTCAACACCCCGTTTGTCATTGCGGCGCTCTTCGATTCCGCAAAAGTGATCAACACCATTCATGACGGCAATGCAACCATCTCCGAAGCAGACCTCAACGAACTACGCGAGGTCTGGAAGACCTACGCCATCGATATCCTCGGTTTGCGCATAGGCGATGAAACAACTCCCTCCCTTTCAGGGGAGGGTCGGGGAGAGGCTCTTACCGCCTTCCACGGTGCCATTGATCTCTTGTTAGGTATCCGTCTTCAAGCCAAACAGAACAAAGACTGGGCAACCTCCGATAAGATCCGTAACGAACTCACCGCCCTCGGCTTCCAAATCAAAGACACCAAAGACGGCTTCGAATGGAGTATCTAAAAGAACTTTGGAACCAATACAGAATACATGGGATAGCGATACTCGCTGTCCTGTGTGTCTTGTCTATAGTGATAGCAAAATGCACGGGTGGTTCCAAACCATCCGCCGAGCCGGAACTGGTAGAGGATCATCTGGTGGCTTATCCCGGACGGACTTTTAATTATAAGACAAAGTTCAATGACCTTCAATCCAAGCAGCACGAAGTAGCTTCCCGGATCGGTTTAGCACGTCCTCCTAAGGACAGAAATGATGCTGCTTCCATGCGCAAAAGTCTCGTTGAAATCGGGACAAATGGCAATTATATCGTCGATAGCCTGACCCACTCGGTGCCTTTCCTTATTCCCTCTGCAAAACGGGAGTTGGACGCTATCGGAGCGGAGTGGGCGGATATCTTGGCGCGTAACGGTTTGCCTCATTACCGTTTCTATGTGACTTCCGTCCTGCGTACGCAGGAAGATGTCAAGTACCTGCAGCGCAGCGGAAATATCAACTCCACCACCCAGTCTTGTCATTGTTACGGCACCACTTTTGACCTTGCCTATATGCGTTATGAAAAAATAACGCGTACACGCGATTACATGCACGAGGATAACCTCAAACTGGTCTTGGGACAAGTGCTGCTCAATCATCAGCGGGCTGGTAAGATTTACGTCAAGTACGAAGCCAAACAATCCTGTTTCCACATTACCGTTAGGGAATAATCCTCCCACGCGTAGTTCGAGCCGTCGAAACAAAAAGAGTCATCGGATGATGACTCTTTTGTCGAGAAGACGTGACTCGAACACGCGACCCCTACGTCCCGAACGTAGTGCGCTACCAACTGCGCTACTTCTCGCTCACTTCGATCATTTTACCGAGCCAAAATGGCTCGTTTCACGAAAGCGGATGCAAAAGTACTGCTTTTTTTTGAATTGTGCAAATTTTTGGGCAATTATTTTGCACTTTTTCGCTTAAAAGTACGTTTTCCGGGTTTTAATGGTTCATTTTTAGCCATTATTTCGCGTACATCTGCTTCATTCAAGCTGAGTACATCGGTGCTTTTCGGAATCTGATAATTCCCTTCCGGGGTATGGATATATGCTCCGTATTTGCCTTTTAGTACCTGCACGTCACCCCATTGATGTAGAGGGGTTTGTGCTTGTTGTTTCTGCTCAATCAGTTCTATCGCCTCGTCCATCGTGATCTTGAGAGGGTCTTTGCCGCGCGGTATGGAGATAAACTGTTTGTTATAATTCACGTACGGACCGTATTTACCTTCACCTATCACCACTTCTTTGCCTTCGAACTCGCCTAAACTGAGCGGAAGAGCTGTTTTGAATAATTCCAATGCTTCTTGCAGCGTAATAGTGAAGACGGATTGTCCCTTTTTCAGGCTCGCAAATCGCGGTTTGTCATTCGCTGCGTCGCCTAACTGGACACATGGACCTATCTTGCTGATTTTAGCGATTACCGGTTGACCTGTTACAGGGTCATTGCCTAACATCCGTCCGGCTACTTTTCCCGATGGAATCGAGGAAAGTAAAGGTTTGAATTTCTTGTAGAAACTATCTACTGTCTGTACCCAATCGGTCTTACCGATAGCTATCCGGTCGAATTGTTCTTCCTCGTTAGCGGTGAAATCATAGCTGAGGATGGACGGGAAATGGGCCACCAGAAAATCATTCGTGATAATACCTAAATCGGTGGGTAAGAGGCGTTGGGTCTCGGCGCCGTACATCTCTGATTTGGTATGCTCCGTTACCTCGCCGTTCTTGAGCGTCAGGATAGCACTCTCGCGTTTTTGGCCGGCTACCGAACCTTTCTCTACGTATTTCACGTGTTGGATCGTCTCAATAATGGTGGCATACGTGGACGGACGACCGATACCAAGTTCCTCCATCCGTTTCACAAGGCTGGCCTCGTTGTATCGGAAAGGAGGTTTGGCGTAGGTCTGAATAGCCTCGGCGCCTTGCAGTTTCAGACGCTCACGTTGCGCCATGGCGGGTAAAATACGGCGCTCTTCCGATTCCTCATCCGTCGATTGTACATAAACGCGGGTGAAACCGTCGAAAGTAATCACTTCGCCTACCGCTACAAAAGCATATTTGCTGCCGTGTACCGATACTTCGATCGTCGTTCGTTCGCTCTCTGCCTCCGCCATTTGGGAAGCAATCGTACGTTTCCAAATCAGCTCATACAATCGCTGCTCGTCACGTCCGTTACCAGCGGATAGCACGTCCATGTATGTCGGACGAATCGCCTCGTGCGCCTCCTGTGCGCCCTTCGTCTTGGTGTGGAACTGACGTGTATGTACATACTCCGCGCCGTATTGTTCGGTAATCACGTTCTTGCTGGTCGCCAATGCTAAGGAGGATAGGTTGACGGAGTCGGTACGCATATAGGTGATTTTTCCGCTCTCATAGAGAGACTGCGCCAAACGCATCGTTTTGGACACCGCGAATTTCAATTTTCTTGCCGCCTCTTGTTGCAGCGTAGAGGTAGTGAACGGAGGGGCAGGCATATGTTTCGTCGGCTTGCGTTGTACATCGCGTACGATGAACTGCGCTTTAGGCAGACTCTGCAAAAACTCCATCGCATCTTTCTTATGCGAAAAACGGTGGTTCAACTCGCATCGCAGAATCGATGCGTCACCCGGATTTGTTCCGATGAAATCGGCACAAATACGATAGGAAGACGATGCACGGAAGGCCTCTATCTCGCGCTCTTTCTCCACAATCAACCGTACCGCTACCGATTGTACTCGACCGGCAGAAAGACCGGTGGTCACTTTCTTCCAGAGGATCGGCGATAACTCAAAACCTACAATACGGTCGAGTACACGGCGGGCCTGCTGTGCGTTCACGAGGTTATAATCGATATCCCGCGGATGGAGGATAGCCTCTTGGATTGCCGGTTTGGTAATCTCATGAAAAACGATACGCTTGGTGTTTTTCTCATCTAACCCTAATACTTCTTTCAGATGCCATGCGATGGCTTCTCCCTCGCGGTCCTCATCGGATGCCAGCCAAACCGTGTCAGCTTTGTGCGCTTCGCGTTGGAGCTGTTCAATCAGGTGGGTCTTATGCTCATCGATAGCATAATGGGGCTGATATCCGTGCTCAAAATCAATACCCATGGAATTCTTGCCGATGGATTCGATATCGCGGATATGACCCTGACTGCTCAGTACGTGATACTCACTTCCGAGAAATTTCTCAATCGTTTTGGCTTTCGCCGGAGACTCTACTATTACCAAATTTTTGCTCATAATCGTATATAATAAGGTGTAACCCTTCAAAAATCGGCTGCAAAAGTAGTATATTTTATTTATTTATGCAAATTTTTTTTTATTCGCTTGCATATACCAAAGATATTTAGTATCTTTGCACCCGATTTGAAAAAAATAGTTGTAATTTTTTTAATAAAATACTTGCATGAACGTTTTTTTAGTCGTATTATTAGTGCTCGCGGGCGTCGCGTTATTATTAATGGAGATGTTCCTTTTGCCGGGATTCGGTATTGCGGGCGTAAGTGGTTTCGCCTGTCTGGTCGGTGCGGTTGTTGTTGCGTGGATCTGGATGGGTCAGTTGGCGGGTTTAATCACATTGGGTGCTTGCGTTTTGGTGTCTGCCTTGGCTATCTGGGGTTTCCTTCGCAGCAATGCGTTGGATAAGATGGCGTTGGATACTAAGATCGATGGGCACGTTGAGTTGGCGAACAACAAACTCCAGAAGTCCAAAGAAGAAAATGACCAATGACAAATAACCAATGACAAATAACCAATAACAAATCATATGGAACCAATCACTCTTATTCTGATTGTGCTGATAACGATCGGCATCTTCATTTTCCTGTATTATGTACCCTTCATGCTATGGATCAATGCTGTAGTGAGTGGTGTGCATATTAGTTTGATTCAGCTCTTCCTGATGCGAATCCGTAAGGTGCCGCCTGCTAAGATTGTCAACTGCATGATCGAGGCGCACAAGGCGGGTCTGACCGATGTGAAGCGTGACGGCTTGGAGGCGCACTACCTCGCAGGCGGTCATATTGAGCGCGTGGTACACGCCCTCGTTTCCGCTTCCAAAGCAGGTATCACACTGCCCTTCCAGATGGCTACGGCGATTGACCTTGCCGGACGTGATGTCTTCGAAGCTGTACAGATGAGCGTCAACCCCAAAGTCATCGATACGCCTCCTGTTACCGCGGTGGCGAAAGATGGTATCCAGCTGATCGCTAAGGCACGTGTGACCGTCCGTGCGAATATCAAACAACTCGTCGGTGGTGCCGGAGAAGATACTATCTTGGCGCGTGTAGGTGAAGGTATCGTCAGCTCCATCGGTAGTGCCGAGAGTCATAAACAAGTTCTCGAAAACCCCGATTCCATCAGTAAATTAGTGCTCTCCAAGGGTCTCGATGATGGCACGGCTTTTGAGATCCTCTCCATTGATATCGCGGATATTGATGTCGGTAAGAACATCGGTGCGCAGCTCCAGATGGACCAAGCGGAGGCAGATAAGAATATCGCTCAGGCGAAAGCCGAAGAGCGTCGCTCCATGGCGGTGGCTTCCGAACAGGAGATGAAGGCGAAGGCACAGGAAGCTCGCGCAAAAGTGATTGAGGCGGAGGCACTCGTGCCTCAAGCGATGGCGGAGGCTTTCAGAAACGGAAACCTCGGCATCATGGATTATTATCGTATGCAGAATATGCAGGCGGATACCGCGATGCGCGAGCAGATCGCTAACGGCGGAGAGAAAAAAGGGAAGAAATAAAATCACAAATCACAAATAACAAATCATAAATGCGCGTAGCGCTTCTCCAATATCCGATTGTGTGGGCGGATCCGCAGGCGAATATAGGCCTGCTGGACGAACGCTTACGTGCGATAGCGGGTCAGGTGGATTTGGCGGTGGTGCCGGAGATGTTCACCACCGGTTTCTGTACCGATCGTCCCGGCTTGGCGGAGCCGTGGGGTGGACCGACTTGCCAAGCCTTGCAGCACATGGCGGATACGTATAATCTCGCGATCGCGGGCTCGCTCATGGCGTCGGAGAACGGGAAATTGTATAACCGCGGATTTCTCTTTGCGCCCGGGGTACCGCCGCAATACTGCGATAAACATCACCTGTACGCCAGTGGGGGCGAAGCGGAGTTCTTTACGCCCGGTAATGAACGTAAGATCTTCGAGTTCCGCGGCGTGAAGATACGCTTGGCGGTTTGCTATGACTTGCGTTTCCCCGTGTGGCTGAGACAGGATAAGCATAACCTCTACGACCTTCTCATCTGTGTCGCTTGTTGGCCTTCCATCCGGATCCAGTACTGGGATGCTCTCTTGGCAGCGCGGGCGGCGGAGAACCACTGCTACGGAATAGGAGTCAATATGGTCGGTACGGACGGCCTGCAACTCGATTATAACGGTCATTCGGCGGCGTACGACACATGGCTAAAGGACCTCGCCGGCTTCGAGGATTACGAGGAGGCTACGCGTATAGTGGACCTCTCCATTGAGAAACTACGCCATTTCCGCGAAGTCCTGCCCCAATGGAAAGAAGCAGATGAATATCAATTGGAAAATAAAGGAGTTGACGCCTGAAGAGCAATCGGCCGCGGAGCGTCTCAGTACCGAGCTGGAAATCAGTTCGGTAGCCGGACGTATCTTGGCGGGCCGTGGGATCCGTACCGCCGCTGAGGCTCGCTCGTATATACGTCCGTCTCTGGATAGTCTGCATGATCCTTTCCTGATGAATAGCATGGGAGCGGCGGTGGATCGTCTCTGCCGCGCTATTGATAACCACGAGCGCATCATGGTCTATGGCGATTATGATGTGGATGGGACCACCGCGGTGGCACTCATGTACTCTTTCTTGAGGACCCAGACCGATAATCTCCTTTATTACATCCCGGACCGCTATACAGAGGGCTATGGTATCTCCACGAAAGGTATAGATACCGCGAAGGAGAAAGGCTGTACTCTCGTCATCGCCCTTGACTGTGGTATCAAATCGGTTGAGAAGATGGAGTACGCCAATAGTATCGGCGTCGATTTTATTATCTGTGACCATCATACGCCCGGTGAAGTCATCCCTTCGGCGATAGCGGTGCTGAATATGAAACGCTCGGACTGTCAGTACCCCTATAAAGAACTCAGCGGTTGTGGTGTGGGCTTCAAACTCGTACAGGCGTATGCGCTGCGTCGGGGAATCCCTCCTACGGACATCTACCGCCTCTTGCCGCTTTTGGCAATGTCTATTGCCAGCGATATCGTGCCCCTCACGGGCGAGAACCGCGTCTTGGCTTTCTATGGCTTGAGGGCGCTTAATGCCGCACCTTCGGTCGGTATCCGCGCGATTATGAAAATGGCGGGTATTGAGGGCAAAACAGTCACCATGAGCGATTTGGTCTATAAGATCGGTCCCCGTATCAATGCAGCCGGACGTATCAAGAGCGGGTCGGAAGCGGTACGCCTTCTTATCTCCGATGATGAAGAGGCGGCTTTTCGTTTTGCGCAGGATATCGATTCGTATAATCAGGACCGCCGCGATTATGATTCCAAGACCACCGACGAAGCCCTTTCCCAACTCGAAAAAGATCCGATGAATTCGAGTAAATTCACTACTGTTGTCTTCTCGCCGGACTGGCATAAAGGGGTAGTGGGTATAGCAGCCAGCCGCTTGACCGAGACCTATTATCGGCCTACTATTGTGCTCACCGCAGGAGAAGATGATATCATCAGCGGTAGTGCCCGTTCGGTCAGTGATTTTGATATCTATACCGCTATCGATTCCTGCCGGGACCTCCTGACCAATTTCGGAGGACATAAGTTTGCCGCGGGATTAAGTATGCACAAAGCCGATCTGCCGGAGTTTAAACGCCGTTTTGAGGAGTATGTAGCCTCTCATATCACGCCTGCCCAACAATCGCCTACGCTCGAAATAGAAGCCGAGGTCGAGTTGAGCGATATGAACTGGAAGATGTATAAGATCCTCCAATGCCTCGAACCTTTCGGACCGGGCAACGAACGACCCCTCTTCCTTTGCCGTCATCTCATCAATAATCGCAACACTCGGGCTGTGAGCGATGGGAAGCACCTTCATCTGGATCTGACCGACCGGATTGTCGCCATGGAGGGAATCGCTTTCGGACAGGGAGAGAAAGCGGAGTACTTGCAGAACGGAAATCCCATCGATGTATGTTTCTATCTGGAGGAAAATTCTTTCCGTGGACGGACTACGCTTCAAATGAACGCGCAGGACATTAAATAAAAAATTCTCAACTTTACGTAAAAATTTACTTCGTAGGGTTGCATTTCTTGAAAATTTTCTGTAATTTTGTACTCGTTTTGCGAAAAAATGGGTTATGAATTTGCGTAAATTATACTTTGACTACAAGTTAGAGTTTGTTTTTGGGGCTGTTTTAATAGCATGCGTTTGTCTCTCGTTATGGCTGGCACGATATATCCCTATTAGGATGTATGGTGGTTTGAGCATGCTTATGAACTGTTGCATCGTCGCAGAGTGCCTTTCCTGCGCGTGGATTATGTCCAGACATACGAAAGGACTGATCACGCGTAAGGTCTGGATATTCACATTGCTGACGTATGCCTTTTTTGCTTCTCTCTTGCTTTTTAATGTATCTTCTTTCGTGGATAAGCCCGATTCCGGACTCATTTGCATGGAAAATTGGGAGATGGTGGCGGGTAATTTCCTCTTATGGCTCTTCTTGCTTTATCCTACTTTCGTCTTACGTCCGGGTTGGATGACTGTCTCAAAAGCTCTCCTCCAAGGTGTACCGGTCTTACTGGCGTTTACTTTGGATAAACTCTTTGCGATTGATTTCAGATTCTTGCTGGCCTTGTATCCCATCTTGCTGCTCGGATTCTTAGTCTCTTATATCCGTAAATATCGCCAGTGGTGCGAGGATAATTATTCGTCCATGGATAATATTGATGTCCAATGGATCGTACGGTATATTATAATGTATCTCCTCGATAGTGTGCTCTTCTTTAGTATGTGTTTCTTTGCTACGGTGCCTATTGCTTTTACCCAGCAGTGGTTACTTTTGTTGATGATCGGGTATAGCACCGAGCAAATCCTCTATCGTGGAGATCCATGGGCTGCCGTTAGTCAGACGAAGCCTGACATGCCGGAAGAGAAAGAGGACGAGGAACCTACTGTTTCCTATGAGGAATATCGGATTATCTTGGAGGAATGGATGGAAAAGGAGAAACCTTATAAGAACTCCGATTTTCGTCTGATGGACCTCCGCCAGATCCTGCCGCTCAATCGCACCTATCTGAGCCAACTCATCAATAGTGAGTACGGCTGTAATTTCTATCAGTTCGTCACGCGCTATCGCATCGAAGAAGCAAAGCGCATGATTCAGGCAGATCCGGATTTGAAGTTTCAGGAAATAGCGGAGGAATGCGGCTTCTCTTCGCCTACCGTTTTCTCACGTGTCTTTGCACGCGAGACAGGGATGACGCCCAGAGAATGGACAGTACAGATAGAAAAACAGGGTACTCCCCCCCCCCCCATACGCGTCGCCGAGGGCTCGTAAAGGCTGATGTTTGAGTTGGGCAAAATTAGACTTAATCTTAAAAACCATACCATTTTGTGATTATAGATAATAAGTAAAAAATTAAGCTTTTTCTTAACACTACGTAAATATTTTACAATTTTATTTGTGTATGTGCGTGAATTGTTATACCTTTGCGCCAATCTTGAAAATGATAAAAAAATATTATAAACACCCTGATAACCTCTTCCTCGGAGCCGCGAATACGCTTTATTGGCCCGATTTCGAGGAGGAACGTCTCAAAGGATTCCGCGCCTATTTCCAAGTGCCTACATCCGGTGCCAAATCGGTCGCAAGAAACACGCCTGCACGTATCGTGCAACAGTCGCAAGTGGCTACCGATATAAACGATATCCAAATCGATAACACGCAAAATAAAAAGATTCTTCGTTCCGGACAAATCTTCATCCTCCGTGATGGACAATTCTATAATTTATTAGGAAATAAAATCACACCTAAACTTTAATACGTGTGAGTAAGTAAATTTTTTTGGGACTCCCGTGACTGTGAAGCCATGGGAGTTTTTTGTAATGTCTATTTAGCAATTGACATATTTTTCCTAAAAAATGAGCAATTTTTCAAAAAAAATACCTAAAAAATTGCATATTTAATAAAAAAGCAGTACCTTAGCAAGATTTTTGTTTTGTACGCGCGTATGATGAGGAGAATATATACTATATTGTCACTGTTGCTGTTGTCGCTGCCGCTGCGTCTTTTCGCGGTCGGTTGGACGCCGACGGATGCCGGTCTGGTGGTGAATCTGGAGCAGGGTGAGCGCTTCCTGCTGTCGGTATGGGTTGATAAGAACGGTAACGGCACAGAAGATCCCGGTGAGGAGTTCTTTGTGAGTAACTATACCCGCTATTCGGGCGGTTATTACGATTATGGGGCGGGAACGTATATGAAACTGCTCCCTGCCACGGAAGTAACCGAGATGAACGAATGGTCGGTGGGTGCGCCTTTGGCTCGCGGTACCAAAGCGCTGGGCGGTATCGCTTATACGATTTGGAACGACGGTAAGACACTTAAGACGAGTGATACCTTTAAGTTCCTGGGCGACCTGACGGATAATTACAGCGATGCCAAAGCCTGTGATGTCGTGTTCGTCATCCCTACCGAGCGCGGTGTGCCTACGGTACAAGGTCGTGCCGGTCTCTCTTCTTTTGACCCGAATGGTACGTTGGGCCGGGGTAAGACTCCATTCAACGGTGCGATGGGAACGGGGTTCTTGGGGATGACCTATCGCGAGGTCTATATGTTCGACATCCCGAAAGCCAATAGCCCGCAGTCCTATACCAATGCGGCCTTGGTGACCTTCAACACGTCGTTATCGACGTGGAAATTGACCTCCGGTGCAGGTGATATAGCAAAAGGTAAAGCGGCTTATGCCTATGCGGATAGCAAGCACGACAAGACCCCTCGTACGATCTTCCGTCTCTATCTGTTGGACCACCCGATGAACAGTTGCAGCAGTTATTTCTTCGCGACCGACGAGCAGGACTATGTGCGCTACCGCATAAATGAAAACAACCCGCAGAAATCGTCCGATAGTACTGCGGCTAAGAAGATCTACACGATAGACCGTATGACCTGTATGAGCCGCAAGGGCAGCACGCAGTACTACCAGACGGATCTGTTGCGTGTGCCGGAGCCTGACAGCACGTATTACTATGTAGGTTATAACAACGCCTATAAAGACGACAAAGGAGAGTCGATGGGTTCGGGCGAGGCGCATTCCATGTTCACCCAGATCCGCGAACTGCCGATGAAAGACCTGGAGGGTTTCAAAGCGCCTCCATGTGCATACGGACGAATGGTAGTCGATACGACTTCTGCAGCGGATAACTTAGGGGTGGCTTTTGAACCCGCGGGTTATTTCCTTAAAGTAAGCACGGGTAAGAACGTGCGTATGCGCAAGACCGGCGAGAACGAGTGGACGAGTGAGGAAATGTGGCATATCACGCCGGCTTGGGCAGCTTTGGATATCAAGACGACGCTCTTCTCCGGTAGAGAGTTCTCGGAAGAGGACCCGGGTGTCGATATACCGGAATGGAGCGTGAATATAAAGGGTAATACCGTAAAGGTAAAAGACTCCGACGAGTCATGCGAAGGTAAGTCCGGCTGGGCGCGTATCTATACGAATAATTCCGATCCAAACGGACATATGGAGTTTATCTTGGCCGACTCTACATTGCGTATCCATTATGACAACAATGGCTATTTGGGTGTACAGATTCCGGACCAATATCCGGCAGACGGTAGTTCTACTGTCAGAGTCGAAAACGGTCGTTTGAAAGAAGGATTCACGTTCTTGGGCTGGAATACAAAGCCTGACAGTACAGGAACCGATTATGCTCCGGGCGCTTCGATTGATTTAGCGGAGATTTTGAAAGACTCTGCCGTAGTGGCGGGTAAGAGAACGCTGGTACTCTATGCGAAGGCTACCTTTGACAGCGAGTATAATATTGCTATCTCGTTTAAACATTCGGATGGTAAACGCTATTTCTTGCAACATCCTGGTACAGCTGCGCCGCGTTATGCTCGTGCGCGTACGTATGACAACTGGACGGAGGTTTGGCAAGGTATGGGTAATGCGGAAAATATTGATCCGGAATATATCAATACCTTCACTATTCGAAAAGATCCTCCTATTCGATCCGGCGGTCCTCTCGCAGCCGGCGAGAAGGTGCTGGATCCTATGCATCATACCTTGCACGGTTATGAAGACTCACTCGTTTTCTACGAGAACTTTGCGCCTTCCTTAGATGAGTATTTGGGTTTGTACTATCAAACTCCGAATACGATCTTGGCTAACAACAGTTGGTCGGGTTTGTTCGTTGCGGAGAAGGACAGTAAAATAGCATGGCCGGATTTCAGAACGCCGATTATAGATGGCGTAACGCTCAAATCAACCCACTATCTGGAAGCAGAGACACCGGGCGATGAGAGTACATTGGATCGTAAAGAGCGTAGTAATAGTGGTGCACCTTATGTTCAATACAATGAAACGCTTAATCAGTTTGACGGTATAGCTACAGAAGGCGATGCTACGAAGTTCCAGCTCTCTGCGGTTGTAGTTGCCGATGCACACTATGTCATACTGCCGGATACCTCAGAGGTTTGGCGCGACACGATTGAGTTTGCTTATCATCAGGACGAGCCGATCGTAGAACCCGTTTGGACCAAACTGATCGGTAAGCAGTTTATGGCATGTATGGCGATCGCAGAAGGCGATAAGATAGATACCGTTTATTTCCACCCGAACCGCGATAAAATTATCAGTGACCCGAATAACCTGTATCTGTCTCCGTACTTCCGTGTGTCGATGGTCTTTGATCTCATCCGGGACAGCCGTGTGGCAGACCCGCTGCCCGAAGGTGACAGCGTGCAGCACGAGGCAACGGACTACCATTGGCATAACGAGATCGTCAGCGGTATCAATAGTCCGATGGAGGTGAAGGACGCCGAGGGTAACTATATCGATATCGTTGATACCTTCCGTATCACGCTTAGTCATGGTGGTATCAGTAAGATCAAAGAGTACCGCGGTATCTGGAACGCGAGAGACGCGCATGTGAAAGCTAATGCCGACGGTTCGTCCCGTTACCGCGATGTCATCGTTCGCACTAAGACCTACCATTACGGCGATACCACCACCCGACTGATACTCCAACCGCAATACGATACCTATAACTTCAGTCCGTTGGCGGGTATGGAGAAGCAGATCAACTTCACTTTGGTACGTGAGACTTCCCGCTCGCTGCTGGACAAAGACAATAATCCGGTTAGTACGGTGGTTATCAAGCGCGATACATTGGAAAATGTACTTCGTTTGGGTCCGGGTTCGTGCGCGTTAAAAGGAAGCACTTTTGATATCGTCAATAAAGAAACGACCGGTGATCACGTGACGCTTTCTACCCATGCCGAGAACACGTCCGGTGTGGACCATGACACGCTGACCGTGACGACTACGGTCAATGACACTACGATAGTCGCCAAAGTGCCATTGATGCAGGCGGCATTGACAAGTAATGAGTTGTTATGGTCGGTAGCGGATGGCAATAAGCGCTATTTCATCATGCCCAAGCGAGTAGATGATACGTACAGTTTCGTCTTTCGCCAGTACCGCGTGAACAACTCCATCATGTACAAGGAGAACAGCTCCACGCATCTGGTAAAGGGTTCGAAAGATGCAGCTAACAGTGATAATAAGTATATCACGCCTTGGGAGTATAAGTACAAGTCCGGAGACAAGACTCAGCTGACGCTGAAAGCGGTATTGACCTCAACGGCAGGCGATACGGCGCATTTCGCAGTATGCGGAGGTGCCCCTGCTGCCCATCCGACGGACTCCGCCTTCCTGACCTATAAGATCATCGCTACCTATACCAATGATAATGCGAACTATGAGGAGCAGGTGAAACTGCGATACGGTGATCCGGGGACGGGCAAATGGTTGAAGTTCACAGGCGGCGGTTCGCCTTCGCTCTCGTTGGTGGATAAGGAAGCGGATGCCTCTGTCTTCAGTTGGAGTTATCTGGTGCAGGAATATAACCTGCTCAATAACGGCACCTATCCCAGCCGTGACTTTGTGGAGTTCGGTTATAACGAAAAGACATCGGTCGCCGTCCAGACGCTTTATAAGGCGTATAAGGAATATTCGACGCTGCTCAATAACTCCGTCACCTATCTCTGTCGTCAGGAGGAGACGAACGTAGCGAACCTGCAGAGCCTAGCCGGCGAATGGTTGACCGGCATGACGATCGATCTGATCCGAGACAGCCGTTTTACCACAGATCCTGCTGCCAGTCTCTTGGATACGCTTATTAACCGCGGAACCTTGACCACCAATGTCTCTACCGATAAGATGAGTCCTCTGGATACGCAGTACGGTGGGGAATATGTGAATATCGTCGATACGCTGGATGTACGTCTCTCCTTGCAACCGGATGCACCGGCATATCGCTTCAAAGGTGATTGGAGCGGTTTCAAGTCCGTGGACGATGCCCATCTGAAATTACCGCTCATCCGACGCACCTACCATCTCGCGTCCTTCGACTCGCTCTATGCTGTCGTGGATAACGACCAATACTCCTATACGTTCCCGGCGACGATCACAAAGGGCATGAACGACAGTTGTGTCTTCCCTATCAGTACGCTCAACCGCACCGGCATGCATATGCTCAACGTGGAGAATGAACCGGTTATGTCCAGCGGTACTACGGTCGATGTAACGGACTTGATGGACTTGTCTGATAAGAACTTAGCCGAGGTACGTCTGGCCGATGACTACGGTAATACGCCGGACTGGTGTCATATACGCCGCAAGACCGCCAATACCGTCGTGATCGAATGTACGGCGAACGGTATCCGTTCCCCGCGTACCGCCTATCTATATATGGCCTATATCGTCATGTTGGATCCCGATGGTGAAGGAGGAAAAGATCCGGTTATGCGATTTGTCAATTATCGTCTGACAGTAGCCCAGGCCAGCTCTTTTGAGTATGCCAACAACCAGCGACTTATTCACACCGGAGGTGCTTCGGGCGATGAACCGATGGAGAACGGTATGCAACAGGTACATACCAACAAACGGGTCCTCTATTATTACCCCGATCAGGATGTGGAGTTGCCCGTTCGTGAGCGTGCTTTCTACGGCTGGTGGAGGTGGTACCGCGAAGGCAACGATGTGAACGGAGTCGATGTATCCGATACCGATATTCCCGATTCCTTATGGCGTGTTGCACCTCGAAACGAAGGTAAATACACCTTCCCCTTCCATATTATCGGTGACTCGGTACCCGATCCGGAGAGAGTAGGAAAGAAAAAACTCGTGACGATGGGTCGCTTCTCGGTCTTCCATTATAAGTCAAGTGACTATGGAAACAAGCAGGATCCGCCGGCTAAGAACCCGCGTGTAGCTCCGCCTACCACGGAGTTAGGCGAAGCAACGAAGCCGGTACTAACCTACGCGGTGGATATCAGTAACTATTACGATAACCTGCCGATGTCCCTTAAGGATAAGAACCAGGTGGATATCGCTATGTTGGATACCACGTTGACGATCACTGAGCCGACCCTCTCCCTGCGTGAGATCTTTGAGCTCCGTCCGTGGACCGAGATGGCGGAGCGGATGGAGAGTTACAAAGATCCGATTGCTTCACCCTGCACGAACCTCGATTATATGGAGGATCATACGGTGATGGCGCCTATCGGTAACCGTCTATTACTGCAAACGGAGCAGCGCTATAACCTGGAGCACCTGAACAAGAGAGGTCTCTCGGAGTCCCTGTTGGGCTATTACATGCACGATGACAACTGGTCAACCGGCGGTTGGGATGATGAACGTAAGGATACGATGATCTGGTGCGGTGGTTGGGACGCCGATTGCTTGTGGTACACCTATAACCCCAAAGCAGATGTAGCAGAACGCTATGCACCTTGTGAGCACCCTGTGACGGAGGAGGATGATTTCCTGCAGGTACCGGCCAAGACGACTATCTCTACCGACCATGAGTTCGATACCGTCTATTACTGCCTGCGTGCACGCAGCAATAGAACAGAGCCGGATATAGAGGGTAACGACTCTACCGTGGACGGAGACTATATGTTTAACATCTGCCGCTATAAGATTATCTATCATAACCCGAAGCAGTACGGTCCGTTGGTGGAGACAAAGGTCAAAGGTGTGGATAAAGCCATCATCACCAATGATGAGATCGAGCAGCGCTACGATGTACTGGAGCGACTCGATTTCGACTATATCAAGCCCGGTAAGGATTATCATGTCTATCCGCACCCGCTGCCATGGGGCGATGCTTCGTACGGATATACTTATCCGGAGACACCCGACCTGCCCCATAACCGCTACCACGCGGAATCGGATTTTCCTAACCACGGTGAGTATGGTCTGGTGAACCGTATCCCCTATTCCGCTTACTGGCACAAGATGGAGCAGCACGGTGGAGCCGCAAACGGCTATATGATTTATTGCGACGGTATGTCTTCTTCCGGTCAGGTTGCCGCCCTCACGCTGAATACCAACCTCTGCGCAGGACAGAAGATGTTCTTCTCCGCCTATGTCGGTAACCCTAGTAGCCAGAAAGGTAAATCCAACCCGAACTTTATCTTCTCCGTTCAGGGATCAATGGATGGAGAGTCATGGGAAGATATCACGTCTTACATGACCGGCGATATCCAGCCTTCCAACCAATGGTATCAGATATACTTCCCCATTATCCATACCAAGAACGCAAAAGAGGAATACTCCCACTTCCGCGTGCGTATATATAATGTGTCGAATAGCTTTGACGGAAACGACTTCATCATCGATGACATGTGTATCTTCGCTACCAAACCGCCGTTGATCGCTTATCAGGCTAATACGGTTTGTAAGAGATACGGCGAACCGAATGCGGATACACATCTGCTGTTACGTATTGACTATCAGGGTATTACCGGCGAAGGATATAACGGAAAGAAAGTATTCTATACCGTAGCACAGATGACCCCGGACAGCACCATTACTTTTGTGGATCTGAAAGACGGATACCTGGAGCCGGGTGTGATACACGGAGCGGTAGATACGTTGTACGGCATGATCTATATCCCGGAACTGGACTATGAACCGGAAGATTCGATCTTCCATAACATGAACGAACTGATCAAGCGCTTTGATGATACCTATAAAATTCATCAAGAACATGTGGACGATTCGTCCAAACCGGATACCGCTGTCTTTAGAGAAGGATATATCTACGAGATCCTGGAGGGTGTAGTTCGTCCGGTGAAGTATATCGTACATACCGCTTCGATGGATCCGGCGAACGATTATACGGTCCATATGTCCGGCGAACTGCGTGAGTTGATGAGCAGTCTATGTGGTATGACGAGCCATCTGAAGATCAGTAACCGTATGGTGCTCGAACTCAACGGCGAAGAACAACCGGAGGTGGAGACCTTCGGTCTATGCGCCAACTCTACCTATGACATCAGTCTGCGCGTCAGAGGATCATTGTACCTCGATAGCGTAGCGCCTATTGATGTGACGGGATCATGCATCAACGACTGGTTGCTATACGGCGATACGGCACATGATTCCAGCTTGGAGCGTTACGGTTACTGCTACGAGGATATCGTCAAAGTGGTGAAGGATATATTACGCTATATGCCGATGGATGAGTCTTCGGCAAATACCAATCAGTTCGCACCCAACCTGACTTCCGTCAGCCGCGATGAGATGACGCGTATCCAGAAAGCGGAAGCAGTGACGCTGGAGACACCTGATCATCCGTACGACGTGCTGACCAGCCTGGTCAACAACGGATTCCTCAAACTCTACAAACGTAACATGACCGTTACTGTCACCACCGGTGACTCCGTGGAGTATGTCATCCTGCCGATCGTCGGAACGGGTTCGAAAGAAGTAACGGAGGCGAACGTGGAGGTATGTCCGAACCCCATCTATGTCAAACTCAAACCGAATGCGGAATCCGGTCTTCCGTTGATAGTAGGCGGCCTGCATCGCGATTCAACCCAACTGGCTGAACCCGTGGAAGTACTGACCAGTGCCTCCACCGCCAACAGTTCCTTCAAACTGCGCGTCGATTCGATCATGCCGAACGTGGGAATATACACTATCGAGTTGCGTAACACCGATGATCCGGACTTCCTCCCGGGTGTGCATACACTGAAATTAGAGCCCGATAGAGCCTATCCGAGTGGTAGTTATTATGTCAAAGGCGACAGTATCATCCTTCGCCCGGCGGCAAGCAATAACTATAAGATGCAACCGGGCTATCATTACACCTTCAACATCGTTATGCAGACTATCTTTGGCAAGTTAAGGCTTGAGAACGGATGCGAAGTGGGTGTGGTACCGCTCATCCTCTCCATCGTGCCGGATTATATGCGCTGGTATCCGAAGTCGCCGGAGAATAACAACTGGAATGAGGCGGAGAACTGGGTGGCTATTAACGAGCATAACGAGATCATTGACTCCGCGGCTCATTTCGTGCCGATGGAGCATACCAGCGTCATCATTCCTAAGATGGAAAGCGGTCTGCCGTATCCGGTACTGTCGCCTTTACCGCTGCCTTACAGAGACTCGGTGCAGAAAGTGAACTTCCAATATAACATCTGTAATGCTATCCGCTTCTTGTCGGAGTCTGCGATGTCGCAGCAACATCTGATGACCTATAACGATGCGGTGGTGGATATGCAAACACCTTACAACACGTGGGCGTTCCGTGCTTCGCCTGTCAAGGGAATGATTAGTGGTGACCTCTTCCGTGCAAACACCGATATCAACGGTCAGACACCGCTCTGGGAGGTCGGGGAGTTTGATGCGGCCGGACGTAATCATACCACCGGTAACACTTCATTCTGGCTCTCCCTGTTCAGCCGTAACACGATCCGTAAGGGTAACGGCGAGCAGACTTCCGACACCGTCCGGAACGCGATATCCGATTGGTCGAGAGTGACCAACGGTATGAGTCTTCCTATGCCGGCTGGTATGGGATGGGCGGTTTATTCCAGATCGAAAGTGGCGAACCAACCGGCTGTCATGCGCTTACCTAAGCGGGATGATAAGTATTATTATTACAACAAGTCGGGCGACAAACTGTACGATATCTACGAGCAGAACTTGCAGACCCTTCGTACGGAAGTAGCCGGAGGCAGCGATGCCGGTAAACTGGCTTTCCATGCCGACTATGAGGAATATACGATCGCGAACGATAATTCGGTAACGACCACCTCCTTCGTCTTCGGTAACCCGTCCATGGGATATCTCGATATCTGGGGCTTCGTTGCGGATAACTGTCTTAAGCAGGAGATCGATTATATCGACCCCAGCGGTACGCATCGTACGGTGAGCCGCGCTTATGCGGAATCGGGAGAATCGGAAGATGTGATCTCTAATCAAATGCGTTATCTCCCGCCAATGTATGCGATGGTGGTTAAACTCCGTGATGGCGAAGAGGCTGTCAACTCGAAGACCCTTGTATTGAACTCCTATCGCGTACTTACCGAAACTGTGCAGAAAGTGCCGGCAATCTATGCCTGTGGCGTCTCGGGTGGCGATCAGAAACTCGCGCAAGCTCCGCGCAGGGTGACTGCTCCGCTAAGAGAGGGTATCATGACCGTGACAGCAATCAATCCCGTCTCGCCCAGATGTAACTCCCGCCTGATTCTCGGTCAGGGTTATCATGAGGCTATCCTGCAAGGCGAAGATGCAATGTTGACGACCGTTAATATCGATAATTTCCATATGACCAATACCCCGACTACGCCCTTTAATATCTACGCAATGGAGGACGGATATGGTCTGAGTATTGATCTGAAGGACTCGATTGTGAATGTGCCGATCTCGTTTTATATGAGCGATCTGCCATACGATCCTGTGACCGAATTATGGTTTACCGGTGTCCATAATATAGATGGCACATTGGTGCTCTATGATGCGCTCTTGGATACCGAGCGGGTTATCAGCGATGGTATTTGTTTGACCATCGAGACGCCTGAGGCTAACCATCAGCGCCGCTATTATATCCGTCGACGTGCTGCTAACCTCGACCCCCAATCCGGAGGCGAGGGTGTTCCTACCGGTATTGATAACCAAGTACAGGAAACGGAGCAGATGGAGGAGGTTTATAAATTCATCCATGAGGGACATGTCCTTATCTTGCGTGGTGGACATGTATATACGATGTATGGACAGAAAGTGAGGTGATTGTGGTACGTACGAATAGAATATATATATGGCTTGTAGCCATTTGGCTGCTTATGTTTGGAGGCGTAGTGTCTCCCGTTCGGGCTTACCAACAGGTGAACTATTCGAACCATTCCTCTATTTGGCAGAAAAAAACGGTGTTGAGCAATGAGCGCTATCCTTCCTATCATTTTCAATCCACCTCCTCTTATGCGCCAATTGTAGGACAGACCTCTTATACCGCCGATACCTATGATCCTATGCAGAACGCTGCGCCGAATAGGGCGAGGAAAAGCAGTCCTTGGGATGAGGATCCGCAAGATGATGATGATAGTTACCTGCCTATAGGAGTGACAGATAATCCGCTACCTATCGGAGAGCCTTGGGCACTCTTTGGTATGCTAATATGCTATCTTTTCTATACAAAACGTAAAAAAATACAGAAAAAATTTGCACAATTCAGAAAAATGTAGTAATTTTGCACGCTTTTTCGAAGAACAAGGAATTGTTCGAGAAAATTAGCTTTTTGAGCTTTTTCGTGTAAAAAGCAAGTCATTAATATTAATCCGGGCATGGATTCGCGAAATCCGCAGCCCACAAAACAACTAAAACAAAATGGCAACAAAAATTCGTTTGGCTCGTCATGGTCATAAAGACTACGCTTTCTACCACATCGTAGTAGCTGACAGCCGTTCGCCGCGTGACGGCAAGTACATCGAGCGTATCGGTTCTTTCAACCCGAACACCAACCCCGCAGCTGTTATCCTCAATTTCGAGCGTGCACTGTACTGGGTAAATTGTGGTGCTCAGCCTACCGACACCGTTCGTACCATCCTTTCTAACGAAGGAGTACTGCTTTGCAAACACTTGCAGGGTGGTGTAGCTAAGGGCGCTTTCACTCAGGAAGAGGCTCAGAAGCGTTTCGATGCTTGGAAGGCTCAGAAAGATGCTAAGGCAGGTAAGATCAGCCAGGCAGAGGCAGACAAGAAAGCTGCAGCTGCAAAGGCACTCCTCGCGCAAGAGGTAGAGACCAACAAGGCTATCGCTGCTAAGATCGCTGAGAAGCGTGCCGCTGCTGCTGCAGAGCTCGCTGCTGCTGCGCAAGAGGCTGCTCAGGAAGCTGCTGCTGCTGAGGCAGAGGCTAAAGGCGAGGCTCCTGCTGAGGAAGCTGAGGCTTAATCGGAAAACGATATATCGAAATCTCGACATATCGAAATACCGAAAAAATGAAGTCCAAAACGCAAGTTTTGGGCTTCTTTTTATTCTACTTCATAAGTTCATTGTAATCCACTTCAAAACGCAATACTCTCGGTATTGTGGGGTCGTACAGTGGCGATAAGAAATCACGGTTCGGATAGTAAGTTGAGGTCTTTATACCAGCCAGATGAAATAACACATTACTCATATCCGAGTTGTAAATGGGTTGATGTATCGCAGCTTTTAGATCACCCGACAAGTCTGGATGTTTAATTGTATATTGCTCTGTCATAAACACCAAAAAAGGCGTTTCATACTGATATTTGGCCACTTCTTTGGGTATTGGCGATTCACTAGTTCGCATGAAAGCATCCCTCCAATCGTAGCACTCTTCTCCATGGTCTGAGAAATAGAGCAATACAGCATCCAAGGGCTTTATATACTCAATAACTTGCCGAATGACATCATCATTATAGCGCAACGAGTTGTCGTATTCCGCTACTATCTTTTTTCCAATATACCCGCCAAACATCGTTTCAGTATTTTCTACAGTATAAAAACTATATTCAGATGGATAACGCTGTTCGTAACTGACGTGCTGGCCCATAAGATGTATTATCAACAAGTGAGGCGAGGAAGTCAATGCACTTGTATCAGGCAGCAATGTCAATAATTGTTTGTCGTAAGCGTACACTTCCGAGTTATGGTAGTCGAATTGTAGAGCAGACATTTCGTGGTTATAAAATATATTGCCCGTATAGTGATTCCAAATGTCACTATTATGGAGTGCAAACTGATTGGAAAGGAATGATACTTTGTACCCGGCTTTTTTAAACACAGCAGGAAAAAGGGGATAATCGTACCATCTTCCCAAACTATCATACGGACATGTGGAGAAAAGCGCATGGAAGAGTTCATTGGTCAGATTAAAAGGCGCAACGACATCATTATAAACGAGCAGACTATCTTTATCACGAAGATTGCAAAGGAAAGGAGTAGTATTACGATAGTTCGAATTATAAAGAGGTGTATGATATTTGTCATACGATTCCCCTATTACCATTACAATCAATGGGCTATCAAAAGAGCACGTCTCAACTTGGGCTTCCAACAAATGTTTTTTTACTTTTTCTTCGAGAAAAGATGATGCGTGCGCATAAGCGATACCATTCAAAAGACGTGTTAAAGGAGTAAAATAACAAGGTTTGTCATCCCGATGTAAAACAAAATATGTAACATCTTCTTCTTGAAAACGCTCGTACAAAGTATGATACGAGAAAGACAATAACACCGCAGAGGTAATCACTAATGCCAGAATCGGATAAATTGCGTATTTCCAATAATATTTTATCTGCTGAGCAGCGAACATCACCCCATATGCAATTACCCCTATTGAGCACATCGATAACATTGTATAAAGAAGTGGCTTGGATAGAACCGCTTCACGAATAAAACCCTGACTCTCCTGCATGTTGGTATTGATAAGGAGTTGTACAATATGAATTGAATAAGGTGTATAATAAAAATAAAGTGTGAATATTTCTCCGAATAATAACAACAAGACAATAAGAACAGGAATCCAAGCCCATCTTTTCAGTCTGCAAACTATATAATACAGCAAAAAGCAGGGCATAATGGGGTACAACCATCCATATGACAAATCGAATCCTATTTCATAAATGTTGCTTAATAGCAAAGCAAAAAGGCATAATAAATAGGAATATATCGAAAAACAAATTGCTAATTTTCTAATATTCATACACATTAATGGTACATTTTTGGTGCAAAATTACATAAAATATTTGAATTACACAAAAAAAAATTGTATAAACCAAAAAAAAGTAGTATCTTTGCGCACTTTTTTGTATAATTAGATGGATACCCACATACGCAAATCCCGTAACAGGCGCATAGACATTCTCCGCGCACTCGCCATAATTATGGTGGTGATAGGTCATACCGGTAATGTTCCGGGTGCAGAGTGGGCGTACACTTATTTTCCACTGATGAGTTATCATATGGCTATATTCCTCTTTATCAGCGGCTATTTATACAACGATTTGGAATGGAAAGATTACCCGTCTTTTTGTTGGAGGAAGACAAAGAACTTGGCATTTCCATTATTGGGTTGGAATATTGTCTATGCCGGTATAGTGAGTATATTGAGTTGGCGCAATGTAGTGGATTATCTGCCGTCCCTTCAAGAGATTTGGTCCTTCCGCGCTTTGTTTATAGATCCTTTTGTTAACGCGAACCTGTATTTTCTCAATTTAGCCACTTGGTTTGTAGGCATGCTTTATCCGGCATTGCTGATATATGGCATTCTCAATATATCCCTCCGTCGAATAATTACCGATCATGGATTGATGGTACTATTTACTGTCATCGCTGTTTTAGGATTGGCATTTACAAACATTCGAGACCGTAATATATTCTTGTTAGCACCTTTACATGTCAGTTACGCACTATTCTTTATTCATTTAGGAAAATATTACCGTCAGTATATCGAACCTCGTTTGACATTTATAAGTCCGTGGATAATAATATGCTCATGTGCATTATTCCAGTATTTGACTGTTCGGATAGGAGGTTGGCATCTTTATTCCCCATCGTGGATGTCGTTTGACGGACGAATAGTAATGCCACTATTAATGGCCATTACGGGCATAATGATGTGGTTATACATTGCGGGTATTATAGAAAAATACATTTTACCGAACAAAATCGAAGAAGCTATCAGCTTTTCCACTTGGGATATTATGGCCCACCATCTGCTCGTGAAATTTATGATCGGATGGGTATTAGTACATTGGTCTATTGAGCCGGAATTAGTTTCATCTTTTCGCTCTACAATCTGGTTTTTGCCTAAATCGTTTGACTACTGGGCAATGATCTTATTAGAAACCTCGCTCCCGATTCTTTGGCATTATATTTTCGCCTTTATTAAAAACTACAATCCGATTTCAAAATGAAGAAAGTAAGTGTCATAATGCCGAATTACAACCACGCCCCGTATCTAAAGGAGCGGATGGAGAGTATATTGAGTCAGGATTATCCCGATATCGAGGTAATCGTACTGGATGACGCATCGACGGATGACAGCGTAGAGGTATTGCGAGCATATGAGGGACATCCTAAGGTAAAGAAGATTATTGTGAATGAGCACAATTCCGGAAATACCTTTATGCAATGGGCACGTGGTTTGAAAGAGGCAACGGGTGAGTATGTGTGGATTGCAGAGAGTGATGATGTGGCTGAGCGGACGTTGGTGAGCCGGTTGGTGGGTGCGATAGAGAAGGAGGAAGCTGTGTTGGCGTTCTGTCATAGCCAGTGGATTGATAGAAAAGGGAACTCTATTCTACGCGCCAAAGATCCCCGATGGAATCGAGACTTTTCGATGGAAGGCAACTTGTTTGTAAGGCAGTTTCTGTTGGGGTATTGCCATATTTGCAACGCTTCATCGGTCGTGTTCCAGCGTGAAGCCGCTATGCAGATAGATATGTGCCAAGTGGCGCAATTCAGAGCGAGTGGTGATCGCTTGTTCTGGATTCAAATGGCATTGCAAGGAAAGGTAGCGTATGTGGCAGATAGCCTTAATTATTTCCGCCAACATACATGCAAAGTGTCTGGTGGTGCGGAATATGAAGGTCTGAACATTGTGCAGGATCATGAGATTTTCGGTATCATTGCACCTCAGTTGAACCTTAGCGAACAAGATAGAAGGATCATCTGCGGCTATCATTGGAAGGCGATGCACCGTTCAACCGTTTCCAAAGAAGGCAGACTAAGAGCAATGCAGGCATGGAGAAGAGAACCGCAGTTTGGACGACTCGCTTATCTGTTTTATCTATTACATCGCGCCAAAGAGAAATGCTGACCTATCTGCTCAATATTATTTTTGCCATCGTGGCTACGGTGCTCTATATCCAAGCGCCGTGGACCTATAGTTACGACTACTGCGCGTGGCTGATGGGTCTTTTTGTAGCGCAGAACGTACTCTTTTTTGCTACCAATAAAAGAAAGAACTGGTTAGGCTTTGAGTTCTTCTTTGCGTTGAGTTTCTTTTTGGTCAATTTCGTTTATCCCGTTTTCTATGCTCCCACGGAACGCATCTACTGGTCGTTCTTCTCTTTTTCCTTCAATGACAACTATGTCACACGCGCTACAGCGTTAGCCTATTTCGCCTATGCTTGGTATATGTTAGGAACTACACGACTCTTGCGACTGAGGCGGATTGAACCCACGGAACCGACCTTCACCATCTCCATGCGCCAGTATATTTGGTTCTTCGGTATTACGATAGTTGCATGGATCTTGTACATCGCAACAGGCGGTCTGGCTGCGCTTCAGAGCGTGTATGCCGACGGAGAAAACTTACGCGATGTGGGCATTTATAGTTATTTCAATAATATCTTCTCCATCGGCTGCTATTTGATGGCGATATTTATCTTTCGTCTTCCTAAACAAAAATGGTGGTTCTATCTGGCGGTGATAGCCTCGTTTATGCTGCTCCTTCTCTCTACGGGCAGTCGGCAGTTGGCAGTTGGTCTGGTGTTGATTTTGATAGTCAGTTTCAGCATGTATGTATATCATCTCAAATGGTGGCAGGTACTGGGTGTTGTAGCAGGCGGTTCGATTGCACTTTTCCTCGTCATGACACTGCGTAAGGAGGGGTTGGATCCCGCAGCGTGGCAAGCTAAACTAGCGCATACTAAGTTGGAGGAGTTCTGGGATATATATGAAGATCTCATCATCAATGATGTTAACCTCTTCCGTTTGTTCGGTTGGGCACAGGAGAACGACTTGACTTGGTTTCAAGGGATGACATTGGATATTGCATCGCCTATCCCCGGGCTTGCCGGACATATCATAGCCAATAGTGACGTACCGCCTCAGATGCTCCACGGCGGGGATTTGCCGAGTTATTTATTCTTAGGTCCCAAAGCTACGTGGGGCACAGGAACAAACATGGTAGGCGAGGCGTACCGATCGTTCGGTATTATCGGAACAGCTTTCTCGATGTTTTTAATAGGCCTTTGGGTGAAAGAGAGTTACTACCGTGCCTATAATAGCGTCTATTGGTATTTGATGTATTTTCTGTTAGTCGGTCACGCCTTGATTTACCCACGTGCACCGTTGCTCTTCGACCCTCGTCTTGTCACATGGAGTCTTCTGCTTTTACTCATTGTGATGACTATCACGAGTCATCAGAACGAGATCGCAAAATGGCTGAACGGGCTTTTTAGAAGAAAGGAGGAACAGAAATGAAGATCCTTTATTGCATTCCTCATTTGTACAATTCCGGCGGGATGGAGCGTGTACTGACTCAAAAGGTCAATTGGCTAGCTGCACACACGAAGCATGAGTTTACGATACTGACTACAGAAAAGACTCCTGAAGGACAGCCGGATTGTTATTTCCCATTGAACCAGCGCGTAAAGGTGGTCCATTTGGATATAGATTTTAATGCGGACTATCATAAACCGCTATTCGCCAAATGGTGGGGACACATGCTTCGTATGCGTGCTTACGAGCGAGCTATACGTGCGTATATACAGCAGAATGGTATAGAATTATGTATCTCCCTCTGTGGTAAAGAGATTGCATTCTTGCGTCATCTGCCCTGCAAGACTATAGCAGAATTACATTTCTCAAAGAACCAACGTCAACAATTGTTAGAAGCTAACCATACCGGTCTTTTTTGGTCTTTATTAGGTCGTATTCGTACATGGCAGTTAGTGCGGGCAGTGAAGCCTTTAAAGCGACTTGTCGTGCTCACCAAAGCAGATCAAGAGGATTGGCAAAAAGAGGGTTGTATGAATGTGACCGTCATCCCAAACATTTGTAGCCTTGACGGAATGAAACTACCGATGAAATCGCGCGAAAAAAGTGTTTTGGCGGTGGGACGACTTCATGAGCAGAAAGGCTTTGATCTCTTGCTTCAAGCTTGGAAAGTTATTGAGCAGAAACATCCAGAATGGACTTTACGCATAGTCGGTGAGGGGCCTAAGCACAGTGAGTTGGAAAAGCAGATTAGAGATCTCGAATTAAAACATGTGTGTCTCGCTGGTCGAACGGAGAATATGGCGAAAGAATATGTGGAAGCTTCGATCTTTGTGCTTTCCTCGCGGTACGAGGGTCTCCCCTTGGTATTGGCAGAAGCCATGTGGTGTGGTACTCCATGCGTATCTTTCGACTGCCCGCATGGTCCTGCAGAGTTATTGGCAGACGAACGAGGATGGCTCGTCCCTAATGGAGACATAGAGGCTCTCACAGCGCAAATTGAATATGTCATTGCGCATCCCGAGGAAGCTGATTTAAAAGCAAAGAAAGCGCAAACCTATGCGCAGAATACATATAGCGAAGAGGCTATTATGCCGAAATGGAAATGGATAATTGAGAATTGAAGGTAGTTTTTGATAATATTATATACACGCTGCAACGATTTGGCGGTATTTCGGTGGTGTGGAATGAGTTACTCTCGCGTGCGAGGAAAGATAAAGACTTGCAGGTGAGCGAGCTGGACTACGTTAACAGGATGAAACCGCGTCTCATGGAACGCTATCGTTTTCCCGATTATAAGGCAGAAACACCCGCTATTTTCCATTCTTCTTATTTCCGCGTGCTGCCGCAGAAAGGAGTATTTAACGTGACTACGGTGCATGACTTGACCTATCATTTCTACCGCCGCGGGTTACCGAAAGCGGTACATTTATGGGAGGAAGAGCGTGCGTTAAGGTTTAGTGAAGCAGTTGTCTGTATCAGTGAAAATACCAAACGCGATCTGTTGCATTTTTATCCATGGTATCCGGAGGAAAAAATCACAATCGCTTATAACGGAGTAAGCGACGCATTTTATCCGATGAAATCGGCAGAAAAGAAGGGGTTCTTGCTTTTTGTAGGCAACAGTACTGCGGAATATAAACGGTACGATGTAGCACAAGCTGTATCAAGACTGACGGGAATAGAATTAGTCACCGCTTCTAATGTCACACGGGAAGAACTGAATCAGCTATATAATGAAGCTCTCTGCCTGCTATATCCTTCCGACTACGAAGGATTCGGACTTCCAGTCTTGGAGGCACAGAAAGCAGGATGTCCGGTGATTGCCCAGCGGGCCTCTTCCATCCCCGAGGTCATAGGTCCAAATGGGCTGATGGTAGCACATAGCACGCCTGAGCGGATGGCTGAAGAGATGGCGGAAATAGTACGAGAATTGCAATCACGTCCGACTACAGATATCGTCGCCGATGGGATTGAGAATGCAAAACGATTCTCATGGGACAAATCTTATGAACAAGTAAAAAAAGTATATGAAAATATCTATTATCACCATTACTTATAATTCCGCGAAGACTTTGTCTCGCGCGTTGGAGAGCGTGCAGAGCCAGACCTATCCGGAGATTGAGCACGTCATTGTAGATGGCGCTTCGACGGATGGTACCAAAAGCCTAATCGAAAACTACGCCAAGCACCATAAGAATGTACGCTGGATATCCGAGAAAGACAAGGGTATTTATAATGCTCTGAACAAAGGTATCGCTATGTCAACAGGCGATGTGATAGGTTTTCTGCACTCGGATGATATGCTCAAAAGTGCCGATTCCATCGGACATATCGTAGCTGCTTTTGAGGATCCTAAAGTGGATGTGGTATATGGCGATCTGGAGTATTGTCATGGGGATAAAGTGACGCGCCGATGGAAGAGTAATGCGTTTAATCCCCATAGCCTCAAATACGGATGGATGCCTCCGCATCCTACTGTCTATGTGCGTAAAGAAGTCTATAAACAGGTAGGCGAATACGATGAATGGTTTCGTATATCAGCGGACTACGACATGATGCTGCGGATCTTTAGCGCCGGATACACGAGTCGCTATCTTCCGGAAGTGCTGGTCAGTATGGAAGTAGGCGGTGCCAGCAACAAAGATGCGAAGGCACGGCTCTCCAAGACCCAAGAGGATTTTATTGTTCTCAAGAAAAACCATGTCGGAGCAGGTTATCTGACCGTTGCCTGCAAGCAGCTCCGCAAACTGCGTCAGTTCCTAAGAAAGAGTTAAATCAACCATTTCAAACCATTTCAAACCATTTCAAACTATTTCAAACAACTTCAAACAAGGCGAAGCCTGAAACCCTCAAACAATGTTAAACATCTCCATCGTCTTATATCATCCTAAATGGGAGGAAGAGGTTTTGCCGCTTCTTAGGGAGTTGTTGCGCGTCAAAAACCTGCGGAAGATATACCTGTTGGATAATACGGAGCCGGAATACCGCAAATCGGAGACTGCGCAGCAGAAAGAGACGCTTTCCAAGCAGTTTGGAAGTGCCAAACTGCGTTATATGGCAATGGAGGAGAATATGGGCTACGGGCGTGCACATAATCTTGCCCTTCGCGAGAGCGCCTATTACCGGACGGAGCTCCATCTGGTCATGAATAGCGATATCCGCGTCAAAGCCGAAGATATAGATGCCATGCACGACTGGATGATAGCGAATCCGCAGGTGGGGCAACTCATGCCGAAAGTGGTGAACCCTGACGGTACGCAGCAATACCTTGCCAAAAGGCTTCCTTCGCCTCTTGATGTCTTCGGACGACGTTTCCTGCCGGCATGGATGATGGCGAAACGCAATGAGCGCTATGAACTGCGCGACCTCGATCTCACACGGCCGGTTAACGCGCCTTACCTCAGCGGCTGTTTTATGCTCCTACGCACAAAAGCTGCCGTGGAAGCAGGGCTCTTTGACGAGCGCTATTTCATGTACCCCGAGGACATCGACCTCACGCGTACTATCCATCGTAACTGGCTCACGCTCTATTACCCCGAATGGACCATCGTGCATGCGCATGCGCGCTCCTCTTATAAAAACAAACACATGCTCCGGATTCATATCCAAAACATGTGTCGTTATTTTAATAAATGGGGTTGGTTCTTCGACCCCGAACGTCAGACCTTCAATCGTTCACTTTGATACCCTGTATATTGTATGTTGCGTCCTTGCGACGTATATAGAGCATACCGTCTCGCATCATCTTCTGCGTCGGCGGTGTTTGTTTCACTTGCTCAAACGCTTCCGTCGGATCAGGTTCCGGTATTACAGCCGTCGGCTCAACGATATAGATCGAGTCTGCAGTAATCGTCATCTGACATTTCCAGATACCGATATTTTTGCAGTATAGTCTCTTTCCCCCACTTAGTTCTCCGAAGCGAACCGCAAACTCAATCTCATAATTACCTTCCGGATACTCCTCGCGGTCGTTAAGATGGGCATTGTAGGTCATCTTATTACGGGTTGAACCCGCTTTCAATGCTTTGCTATAATCTTGAGAGGTGCGGGATTTATATTTGGCGCCGTCCTTATATATGAGTAATCTGAAATGACCGGTCCAATCCATGAAACAGCCGTTATAGATCGTATCCACGCGAAACCTTACCACCGAGTCGCGGTGATAAACCGGCTGCAGGGAATGAATACTATCGCAGAAGAACACGTAGTTGTATTCTCCGTTTGTGTCCGGGTGGATATTCGTGAATAACTTAATCTTTTGCGTGAAAGCTTTGCTGGTGGACGAACCGCCTGTACCCTGTTGCTGCGGAGCGAAAGCTGACAAATGGTAATACCCGTTGCTCTTACCGCCCCAACCCCAGTTGATATGCAGCAGTCCGGCCGCATCCATGCCGTCGCATACGAAAGCATGACCGGTACCGTCTTCGGTCTTCGCGCTGATATAGATCGGCAGACCCTTCTGCAGGTTATACACGATCTCTTTCATGATCAGCGAGTCCGGACTGTAAGCCTTCGCATAGGTCCTTACACTCTTGTCATACCCGAAATGCTCGATCATATTCTGCACCATATGGTGCGAGTTACCGCCGGTGCTAGATGCCGTATACGTGAGATTGTTCATTACTCCGCAATGATACACCAAAGTAGAAACAGCATCGATCTGCTTGGTCGTGGCATACTTGGTATATATGTCGAGCATATTATTCCAGTCATAGGTCGTGTTCTCAAAATCGGCACTCAGCACAATCGAGTCTCCGTTCTCGTTCGCCCATTTATAACTGTGACTCCCGATACCGTGTTCGGGGTAGTTATGCTTTTTCATGATTTGCGAAGCAGCGATGGCTGTGCAACCTGCTACGCAGCGCTTCTCTCCCCATGTAGGACATTGCGTATTATACGGATTATTTTGACTCCATTCGGTCGTACAAAGCGGCGCAACCGGTGTATAAGTCGGTTCGTCTGCCGCCCGTGCATCTGTGCGGATACCTTGTAACTCCTCGGTAAGCATCTCTAGCCATGCCTGCGCGTTAGCCGGTATGTCGTTTGCATCCCAGTGTCCTTTGTCCGTATAACCTAATATCGTGTGAGCGCGGTCGTCCGCGGAGATAAGTATATAACCTCCTTCGTTCGGACGGTCAAATACATAAAATGCAGGCTGCCCGTTCGGCTGCATTGCCGTATAAACATGATGCATTCCGTGGGCTGCGATACGTGCTTGTTGAAGACTGCGTGGAGAAGCCCATAACAGGGTACTCATCAGAGCACCCAGCGTGAGTAGAGTAATTTTTTTCATATGTTTAGTAGTCTGTACGTCAGATACCCTCCGTAAACCAGCAGCAGCAAGGCTCCCGCCCAGCGTTGTACTTTGCGTTCGTGGTTGGTCTTGACCGCCAGCCAGACGATGATACTTCCCAATGCCGCCATACAAGCATCCAGTTCGATGCCGTCGTATGCCGGCAACGGACGAACGGTAGCGCTGGTAGCAAGCACAAAGAATACATTGAAGATATTCGAGCCGAAGACATTGCCAAGTGCAATATCGCTGTTATGCTTCGCGGCAGCGATGACGGAAGTAGCCAACTCCGGAAGAGAAGTACCCAAGGCAACGATGGTCAGACCGATGATCGCCTCGCTGACCCCCATCCTTGTTGCCAGATCCACCGCACTCTTCACAATCAATTCACCACCAACTATCAGTCCCACAAGACCGCCTAAAATGAGCCCTAATGCCCTGCGTATCGTTAACTCTTCACTCTTAACTTTTAACTCTTCACTATTCTCCGGGTGGTCTTTGGCATGGCGGAAGGTATTATAGAGGAAATAGCAGAAGAGCAGCAGCAAGACTGCTCCGCCTATACGTCCGACCCCTTTGCCGTCTTCGCCGAAAGGCAGTTGGACAGCCACAAACACCAGCACGAAAAGACCGGCAATGATAGACATCGGAATATCGAAATCACGGCTGCGCTTTTGGGAGGCGATGGGATAAACCAGCGCTGTAAGGCCGAGAATGACGAAGGTATTAATGATGTTTGAGCCCAGAATATTCGTTAGCGCCAAGTCCGTCGATCCTTCTGCGACGGAGACCATGTTCACCACAAACTCCGGCATGGACGTACCGAACGCCACAACGGTCAAACCGATCACCAGATCGCTAATCCCGAACCGTTTCGCGATAGCGGACGCTCCATCCACAAGGAAGTCTGCTCCCTTCACCAGCGCCACAAATCCCAGTACGATAAATATCGCACCTACCCACCAGCCATAACCTAACAGATTTTCAATTATATCCATAATTTATAATACTAATTCCAATTAAAATACTTTTATTATGCCGTTCTCATAGTAGTACCGCTCAATCTGTGCTTTCGGGCTTGCTCCAAAGTTAACTAAAATGGCTATAGGCCACCCTGTCCCGCGTAAGTATCCGAATGTTTGGTAATGTTCTTTTTCAGTCAATGAACTTAAAGCTTTGCATTCAATGATGATGTTTCCTGTATTGCTTTCCACTACTAAATCCATCTTGAGATAGGATTTCATCTCTTTTCCTTTATACAGCGGGTGGTATTCTAACTCTTTATGTACCTTAAAACCCTTGGTATGCAGTTCTGTAGTCAGCGCTTCCTGGTAGATATATTCGGGCAGTCCGGGACCTAATTGATTATGCACCTCTTGCATGCATCCGATAATTCCATAGCAGATAAGTATAAGTTCTTGTCTCTTAGGTTCTTCTACTATATGAATACTCATGCGCTCTTTCGTCTGCATAGTATATACTTGTTTTATTTGAGGGTGATTCTACCGTAGTCAGCCAATTTTTTTTATTTTTTTGAGGGATGAAATCCCGTATTTTTGTAAGCAGTCATTGTTGTCGCCCATCGGGGCGTCAACAGCGGATTTGGCATTTAGGCACGCTGCAAGCTCGCTTGTGAGCGCGCCCTAAAGGTCAAGTACGCTCAGGCCGCGTAGGCCAAAATGACTGCGCATTTTCGGTTTACTCCTCTCCCCTGCGTTTTATACATTGAACAGGAAGTGCATAATATCTCCGTCCTGTACGAGGTAATCCTTACCTTCGATACCCAGTTTACCGGCGGCACGGCATTGCGCTTCGCCTCCAAGGGTCACGAAATCCTCGTATTTGATTACCTCCGCACGAATGAAACCTCTTTCAAAATCCGTATGGATCACTCCGGCACATTGCGGTGCTTTCATACCCTCTCGGAAAGTCCATGCGCGTACTTCATCAGAGCCGGCGGTAAGGAAAGTGCGCAGTTTGAGAAGGGCATATGCTGCTTTGATGAGCCGGTTCACACCGGACTCCTCCAGACCGATCTCGCCGAGGAACATCTGCCGCTCCTCGTAGGTCTCCAGTTCCGCTATCTCGCTCTCTATTTTCGCGGCCAGAACAAGCACCTGTGCATCCTCATCCTTTACGGCCTCCTTGACCTGCTCGACATACGCATTGCCGGAAACGGCAGAGCCTTCATCCACGTTGCAGACATACATGACCGGTTTATTGGTCAGCAAAAATAGATCCTTGGCTGCGGCTTCTTGGTCTTTGTTATCCAACTCCACCGTACGTGCGTTCTTTCCTTGCGACAACGCCTCGCGGTATTTAACCAGCACTTCGAGTTGCAGTTTGGCGAATTTGTCTCCACCCGCTTTGGCGGCTTTCTCGCATTTCTGAATACGGCTCTCCACGGTCTCGAGGTCCTTGAGCTGGAGCTCCGCATCGATGATCTCTTTGTCGCGCACGGGGTTCACCGACCCATCGACATGCACTACGTTCTCATCATCGAAACAACGGAGCACATGGATGATAGCGTCCGTCTCGCGGATGTTAGCAAGGAACTTGTTTCCGAGTCCTTCACCTTTGCTGGCACCCTTTACCAGACCCGCAATATCCACGATTTCAACGGTAGTCGGTATGACTCCGCGTTCGGGTTTGCAAATCTCGCCCAGTTTGATCAGACGCTCGTCAGGAACGGTGATTACGCCTACGTTCGGCTCAATAGTACAAAAAGGAAAATTGGCGCTCTGCGCCTTGGCGTTACTCAGACAATTGAAGAGGGTACTCTTGCCCACATTAGGCAATCCCACTATACCACATTGTAAAGACATATATAATTACGATTTTATTCCTTCACAAAAAAATCCCACACATGTTGCCATATGCGGGATTTTTGTAGCGGGACCCAGGATTGAACTGGGGACCTCATGATTATGAATCATGCGCTCTAACCAGCTGAGCTATCCCGCCCTTATACTGAATTAATTTTCCCGATAATTACACGAGTTGCAAAGCAACGATGTCATTAATCGGCGAAATCGACGACAAAGGTACTGCTTTTTTTTGACATAGCCAAATTTTTTAACAAAAAAATACAAAAAAATGATTTTTTATGAGAATTTCTCTTGCCTATATCAGAATTTTATACTACTTTTGCAGCATGAAACAACTATTGGATGATTATATTTTCTCCGATGCCCTCCGTTATGAGGGGCATCGTCTGATCTACGGAAAGAAAGAAGACCGGTTGGTGATAGGCGGATTTCTTGGCGCGGCTGTTTTAGGTGCGCTGCTATCCGGGACAGACGAGGGGCGCGAACGGAGTATTTTCCTGAATATACGAGACGGACGCAAGGAGTTCTTTGATCGCTATGAAGACGAAACGCTGCATGAGAATGGAGGCTTCTTCTCCAAGGAAGTGCAAGCGCTAAGCGAGGCCTATATGGAGATAAACGGCGATTTGAGCCTATTACTCTCTATCTGCGGAAACGAGCGGCTCTATGATCTGGCTTTTGGGCTGATGATCGATTATATGGAAAAGCTTGTGGAAGAGCAAGTGGGCGAACATATCTATGATGCCGTTCCATGGACCACACCCTTCGCTCAATGGCTCTTTAATGCCGGTTATGTGGAGACACGCAGACAACAACTGCTTGCTATCAATTGGTCCGATCCGGCAGGTGTCTATTCCTTGGCAGAATTCATAAAAAAGCCTCAACAAGAAACAGAACCGACATTCGTTTTCGAAAATGAACGGGCGGAGGATTTGTTGAACGGCTATTACAACTGGCTCATGGCTGTTATTGAGCAAGAAGCCGCTCTCTATCCCGATGCGAATGTGCAACTTGCGGCACTCAAAGAAAAAGTACGCAAACATGAACCCGACTATGATTTTCTTAAACCCGAGATGAAATCCTTCACGCCGGCCCAGATTAACCTTTTCCGTAATTGGATGAACCGATGGACGGAGTTTTTGAACAGCAAACTCAAGCCGGAGAAGCAAATTACATTTTGGACCAAATCTGTGACGGAAGAGCAGCAGGAGGCCTTACTCGACTATCTCAAGATACAAGAAAGAGAGCCGCAGCGCTATAAATGCCTGGCGGTAGCTGTCTATTCGTTACGCCAATTGGGGTATATCACCTATACTATCTCCGTACCCAGTATAGTTCAATGGCTCTCCAAACGACTGCAAAACGACTATTCTTCCAAGACCGGAATCTATCAGTTCCGCCGCGCATGGAACGAACTTCGCCGCTATCACCCCGCCGTTCAAGACGAAGTTGACCACCTCGCTGAGATGGGCGTACGGGCGATTAAGTAGTGTTAAGAATCTCTTAAGCAAACCGTAATTTAGTGCAAATTAGTACAAAAATGCGGATAAATAACCTCCATAACCGTAATTTAGTGCAAATTAGTACAAAAATGCGGATAAATATTTGCACAATTCAAGAAAAAGTTGTACCTTTGCAGCGGATTTATAAAAAAAGCAGGTATGGACTACATCAAACGTGAGATTTATCTTAATAAATTGATCGCTCGTCGGGATAATGGCGAAGTGAAAGTGATAACCGGTCCAAGACGAAGTGGTAAGTCTTGGATGCTTTCGCACGTGTATATGGACTATCTATTAGAGCAAGGAGTGCCGGATAACCATATTATTAGGTTGTCTTTCGATCAGGATGACGAGAATATGCGGGATGATTTATTGGAAGTTAAAGCCCTAAAGGCATATCTATATGAGCGAATTAAAGATGAAGGCAACTACTACCTCATGTTGGATGAAATACAAGAAGTAGAAGGTTTTGAGCGTCTGATTAATGGTCTAAATGCGAAACCGAACATAGATGTGTATGTGACCGGAAGTAATAGCCATTTGTTGAGTTCGGATATTAATACCCTTTTCCGTGGGCGAGGCGATGAGGTGCATGTCTATCCGCTTTCATTTGGAGAGTTCTGTATAGGAAGAGATGAGCCGCTTAATGAGCTTTGGAAGGAATATTACACTTATGGAGGACTGCCCGGTTTAAGAAACCATGCATCTGCAGAGCAGAAAGTGAACTATTTGCAGCGTTTATGGAAAAAGACCTATTTGGCAGATGTCATAGAGCGGCATAATATTCGGAATACTGAGTTGTTGGAAAACTTGGCTGATGTACTATGCTCGGCTGTAGGGTCGTTGAATAATCCGACTAAGTTGGCGAACACTATTCAGTCGGTTAAGCAGATGAAAGCCGACCGCGAGACTGTTGATAAGTATATAGGCTATCTGGAAGACGCGTTCTTGTTTGAATCAGCAAAGCGATATGATATCAAAGGTAAACGCTATTTTGAATCTATTAAGAAATATTATTCTGTCGATATCGGTTTGCGTAATGCGCGATTGAATTTCCGGCAACAAGAGCCGACTCATATCATGGAAAATATCGTCTATAATCATCTGCGAATCTTCGGCTATTTGGTAGATGTAGGTGTGGTTGAAGTGCGCGAGATGAGGGACGGCAAGCAGCAAAAAATTCAATATGAGGTAGATTTTATTGCTACTAACGGACAAGAGAAGTACTATATCCAATCAGCATATCGGCTGGACGATGAGACTAAGCGAGAACAGGAACTCAATTCCCTCAAACGCATTGACGACAGTTTCCGCAAGATTGTCATCGTCGGAGACGATATCGCCCCCTGGACCGATGAAAAAGGTATTTCCTATATTGGTCTCTTCCAATTCCTCAAAGAAGGACTACCTAAATAAAAAATGCGGCTCAATTACGAGTCGCATTTTTTTGTAAACTTATTTGCTGCTTTTTCTGATATATGCAAGGATTTGGGCTATAAAAATTTTGATTACACTTGGAAACAGAAAAAAAGAGCTTTTTGTAATATACTGATTTTCAGTGCCTAAAATGGCATTCTGCTGTTTCCTTACTCTTGTATATCTCTTTCCTATGCCCCGAAAACATCTTGTAGGTATGGCTAAATGCCCTTATATATAGAGGGTGTCCTCTAAAATTATTGTTTAACTTTAATTCAATGTAACTATGATTGAAAATCTTAACCCAATTCAGGAGGAGCAGGCAAACCTCCGCATCGTGGAAAACATGGATGTCAACAACCTGCCTGAACTTATGCAATCCGTCTTATCGCTCGCGCACACACCTGCCGAGAAAGACATGTTATTAATGAGCGCGCTTACCGCGTGCTCGAGTGTATTACCCAACCTCTACGTCAAGTACGGCATGGCGGCGAAGAAGTACTACCCGAACCTCCAGCTCTTTATCGTCGGCTCTGCGGCCTGCGGAAAAGGTATCGCAAACCTTGCCCTTGAACTCGTCAAACCGATTCACGAGGCGAATCCGCTTATCATCCCGGGTGATGCTACGTACCCCGCTTTCTACCAAACGCTGGCGCGTCAGAATGGTCGCGGGTACATCCATGAGAGCGAAGGATCGGTTATTACCGACATCTGGCGTTCCTCTACCGCGAATTACAACACCGCCCTTCGTAAAGCCGCCGAACATGAGACTATCTCCCGTGCCCGCTGTCGCGAAGCGTCGGTCATCCCGAACCCGCAAATCAGCATGGTTCTCACCGGAACCTTCAGCCAGTATCATGCCTTGGTGCCGAGTATCGAGAACGGCTATTTCTCCCGTCTGCTCACCCTCATCGTCGATGAGCACGAGGCGTTCGACAGCCGCTATGTGCAACCTTCGGAAACCTCGGACGACACTATCATAGCTGCATCCGAGAAACTCTACCATCTCTATGAGTCCTTATTATTTGCGCACCCGCGCGAGTTCCGCCTCACGCCCGAACAGCGTACCCGTCTCGGTAAGCACTTGGAGATAGCTCATCCTACGCTCATCCGCATGCTCGGCGAAGATTTCCACTCCGTCGTCCTCCGCATGGCCGTCCATATCGAGCGAATAGCGATGATCCTCTCCGCCCTCCGTTCTCCGTCCATTTCGTCCGAATTGGATTCGGACACTTCCTCTTTGTCAAGTGCTCGGGGCGTTAGACCCGAGAATATTGTTTGTGCTGATGAGGACTACGCTACCGCCGAACTCATCGGCAACAAACTCATCCTCCATATGGCACAAGCCTACCAACTAATCAAAGGTACACAAAAGATCGATACACCTACCGTCAAACCCCTCGACCAAAAGCAGATCCTCCTCTCCCTCCTTCCCGATGAGTTCGAATCCAAAACACTCGTCGCCGAAGCACAGAGTCAAGGAATCAGCCGCCGCACAGCTATCCGATGGAGTGATGAATGGCAGACTGTTGGATTGATACAAAAAATCAAGTATGGTACCTATAAAAAAATTGCTTGACACAGTTGGCACACTTGACACTCTTTGCCTGAACTGTGCCAACTGTGTCAAGTGTGCCATGCAAATTTTTCTTTGTCAATTGCGTCGGAATCATATTCCGACATTTATAAATCTTTAGTTATTACTTAGTTATTGTTTAATTATT
Source organism: uncultured Bacteroidales bacterium (assembly GCA_946406195.1). Taxonomy (GTDB): domain Bacteria; phylum Bacteroidota; class Bacteroidia; order Bacteroidales; family Paludibacteraceae; genus Colicola. Next base: position 9,454 of record CAMJJT010000015.1, on the reverse strand, counting down.
TCTTAGTTATTACCATTACTAACATGGCACATTGTACTATCAGCGACGGGATCAATGGCATCACCGGCGCACTCAAGAAAACCACCGAACAAGGTGTGAATCACATCACGGTTACCAAGAAAAAACATTTTCATGACCCTCTCACGGGAGAAGTAGTCGGTACCGGACCTAACGAACTCTTTATACAGGATAAACGGGATTATGACAAACATCCTCGTACTCCCGGCGAACAAGTGCAACGCGACAAATGGACACAAGCCTGCCGTGACGCACAAGTAATCGTTCGTGACAAGTCCCATCCGCGTTTTATGGAACTCTATCACCGTTGGAAAGCACAACTCTCCGACCCCGATCCGTACAAACAGTTCCCTCCATTCGTCCGAACCATTCTCCTCAGTGAGCAGTAGAAAAGAGCGACTTCGGTCGCTTTTTTTACCACCAGAGGTAGCGGTTGTGGTGATGGCGGGTGTCACGGGTATGGGGATAACGGCGAGAACGGGAAGAGGTGTTTTCGAAAGAGAAAGCATAATAGGCACGGATGCCGAAGTCAAGATAGCGGCGGCTGGAGATAAGCGCGGCAGGGGAGTTGACCGTCACAGATGGCACGGGGTCATTCGCGTTACGGATAGGAGCAACGCGAATGATTGGTGATTGGTCATTTGTCATTGATGATTTGGGACTCCAGACGGCGATGTCGGCAAAGGTTTGGAGACCGAGGATGTGTTGGTCGGTCAGATGCCACTCGTAGCCTATTTCCAGCGCCATGAGGACATGGTAAGCCGGTAGGGAGGAGGGAACGGGTTGTGAGTAAGGAGTGGCTAATTTTCCGGTAATGAGTTGGTCAACCACATGGACGTTGTACAGTGGGTAATAGGCATCGATAGATGCTTGGGTAATTGTGGCAGTGCTTGAAGCTGCGAAAGGCAGCATGAATTGCGGACCTATATGGAGCGTGACATGATAGAAAGAGAGGGCAAGAAGCAGGGACACATCGGCTTTGGCAAAACGGTCGGTTAGTAAGTAAGTAGAATTGACCGTATAATCCATTTTGTTGCCGAGATAATCGGTATTCGAATAAGTGTCCGTGTTCTTGCCCTTCATGTTTGTTGCGCCATATCCGATGCCTGCGCCGACAGCCACACCGAGTCCGAAACGGTCGGTCAGTTGGCCGTAATAGGTATAGCGCAAGTCCAAAGCACCTGTTCCTCCGATACCGGCATGCATGTCCCCCGTTGCTCCGACCGCAGCAGTAGGCAGAAACGTCTGCCCACCGCCACGCACACCAATCGAGAGCATGGAGGTTTGTGCCGATAAAGGCGAAAGGTGATAGGTGATAGGTGATAGGAACACCATGCACATCAGGACTATTCTATGTATCCTTTCAATTATCAATTATCAATTATTAATTATTACTACTGCTGCATTAACTTTTATTATTGATCCGTAAATTACTCATCCTCAGTATTTTACAAACGCATTAAGACTTTTCGATTTAAAAATAAAATGTTTTGTAGGTTTTTGTTTAAAATTAACGCATCAGTACTAATCAATTATCAATTTACTACGATATATCGTAATACGGTTCGTTGTTCGCCGTTTTGGACAACAACCTGATAGCACCCGGCAACACCCTCTGCTTGCAGGCTCATCCGCTCTACACCATCGGCGGATAGGGTCTGCAGGCAGTGTCCGGCAATGTCATAGATGGTGACTTTTGTCGGTTGGTCGGGGTTGAGGTGCAAGAGTCGTTGCGGTTCATGGGCTCGCACCATTGTGGGTTCCAACAAAGGCGGAGCATAGGCCGCCGTAGAAGCATAATGGACGATGAAGGACCGCATGAGGTCCGTACACAGTACGCCTGACGGACTACTGCTCACATCAACCGAGGCATAATAATCACCTGTGCCCAAGAAAGATTGGTCGATAGTGAGCGAATAACCGATACCTACCCTTTCGTCATCGGCTGACGCTCCGTCGGTCAGTTTATCCGGTGCACCACGCACACGATACCAGGTCACGGCTTCTTCGCCGAAGTAATACCCTTTGGCGTTGATGGACCGCACATCGAGCAGGATAAGCCAGTCGTAAAGCGCGACGACAGGCAAAGCTGGGTAATCCCCGCAGTTAGGTGCAAAATATGCCACATAATGCGCATCGCCAAGCACTTCGACTTGTCGCACGGCGTCTGTGTTACCGTCCGACCAATGGTCAAAATGCCAATCGTCAACAGAGCTGGCCCGTAGTTCGATCCACGTCCCACAAGGCACCTCGACTGCCCCTATCGGCACCGCGAGGACCGGGAATAATATGTATAGCAGCGCACGCCGCATCAACTATCAACTATTTACGGCAAAACAGTTACGGTTACGTCACCGTGGGTCGCGTCGTCTGCGTTAACAGTTACGTTGTATATGATGGTCTCGAATACCGGAGTGAAGGTCGGCAGAATACCGTTGTAAACGAACGGACGCGGGTTGATAGCGTAGTTCGGATCGTTCGGATCGTTGATGTCAGACCAGTGTACGAAGCGCTGACAGTCGTCTGCGTTCTCTGCTTTGAAATACAGCGTGGTGCTGTGTGCAACCGGGAGAACTACGGGATCACCGTTCACATCTACTACTACAACGTCCTCAGGAATAGTGGTCTCATCGGCAGCGAAAGTAGCGGTGAAGTTCTTTGCTTCCTTGATGTTCGTGATCGTACGGGTCGCTTCGGTGCTACCGTCGCTCCATTGTACGAAGTGGAAGCCGGTTTTCGGTGTAGCGGTGATGGTTACACTACCGTTACAGTCAACAGGGGTACTGGCCGTTGCATCAGCAAAAGCGTTTACAGCGCATACGAGGCTTGCGCTGAGCACTACAAATAACTTTTTCTCTGCCGCAAGGGCGCGATTAATTTTAATAAAATTTTTCATAACAATTTGGTGTGTTAATTATTGTTAATATTTTTGTTCATTTTGAATTCTTAATTTTTAATTTTTAATTCACAATGATGCTTACGTCTCCCATGGATGAATCATCAGTCATGACGGTGATGGTAAATTGTTCCGTATCATATACCGCCGTATAGGTAGCATCGGCGGTGACGATGACAGTACGCGGGTTTTGGGTGTTGCCGTCGGACCATTGAACGAAATGATGACAGTCATCTTCCTGTGCGGTAAGGGTATAGGATGAACCGGCATTGATAGCTTTGGTGTACGGAGTACCTTCCGGCGTATCGGTGATAGTCAGCGTGAAACTCGGCCACTCGCGACGATAGACAGCACGGACAGGCATACCGAATTGACGCAAGCAGTACTTAGCACCGGAGCGGTCAGCTGCATCGATATAGAGCGCACGGTTACATCCGTCATTCGAGTCGGCTGTGTTGAGTGTGGAAGACCAATAAAAACAGCCGGGCATGAGAGTAGAGGTATTCATATAGCCCACTATCGGCAGGTAGATACTATTGCCGTTAGGGCCTGTCACTTGCCAAACAGGAACATCGTTATAGGTCGTATCTTTCCATGTACATTGCGTGATCAGTTCATTCCATTCCGTCCAAGTAGGCATACGCCAAGTCTCGCCCCAATTGATATAGGCGGCATCATCGAACGCAATAAGCGTCGAACGGTTATCAACAGTACCGTTCGCAGCACGCGTGCAGTACTTGGTAAGCGTGTTGACAGAACTACCACAATATGGATAAGTCGCCCGATTGTACGTACTTCGCGTGAGCGTATCACCCCATGCGTATAAATCGCCGTTCTCTTCGGGTGCCGTCGCTCCGACATTACAACTTGCCCAGCGGATAGACAGTCCCAAATCAATTGCCCGTTCATCGACGTCTTCGACCAATTGGTAAATACGTGCCCAATCTTTTGCTTGATACAACGATGTTGTTCCATACGGGATATGCATCTTTAGTCTTGGACTGGCCACCGCTTCAACACGGCCCTGACGAGTGGGAATATCTGTCTTCCAAGAGGCATAGATTTCTTTTGCGGGATATTGGCCTCTATATGGTGTCGAAAAACTATTTGCAGATGCCGGGTATGTTAAGTACTTTAATGGATTATAGTAAAGTGCATAGGCTCCTATAGTGGTTAACGAATTGGGCAAGTACACTCTTTTAAGAGGCGTTGTACCGGCAGTGGTACTGCACATGGCAGCAAATGCACTGCCTCCTATCGTTGTTACTCCTTCAGGAATACACACTTGTTGCAAACCTGTCTCCGCAAAAGCATAATTACCTATTGAAAGTAATGCTGCCGGTAGATCTATATCCGTAACTCCTCGACATTGATAAAATGCATAGTTACCAATGTGTGTGAGGCCATATGGTAATACAATGGAAGTGATGGATGCTTTATACGCAATCCAGGGAGCAGAACTGGAATACTCAGCGCAATATTCACCGGTTCGTTCATAATCCTTCATTGCTCCGCTTCCGCTGATGGTCAGCACGCCCGTACAACGATTCAACGACCACGTGAGATTATTGCCGCTTGCGCCGCAGTTGCCGGAAAGCGTGCCGAACTGAGCAGTATAAGTGGCAGCGGCTGTTACCGTTACAGTACGGGGATTGTCTTTAACACCGTCATTCCATTGGAGAAAATCGATGTTACAATTGGAAGTAGTTGTGACGGCCGTCAATGTGACACTCGTTGCGCAATTAACCGTTTTAGAAACATCTGCACCTGCCGTACCATCATCTATCTTCACCGTCCCGTAAGAGCTGTTATTAGTTTGGGCTGTAATCGTATATTGGGGTTCTACCACAGTAAAATCCCGCCATCCTGTTAGACCCATATACATAGATCTTGTTCCGCACGGTACATGAAGCGTAACAGCCGTTTGAGGTACTTTGGTAACAAAACCAGTCGTCCATACAGGAATACAATGATCACCACTCGTAGTCGTCCAGTAAACATATATATCTACGATTCCGGACCCGGATAGTGTATATGTGCCCAATTTTGTAACCGAATTCGGAATGGAGATCCATGTCAATTTGGTACAACCATAAAAAGCTTGCGAGCCAAGGCTTGTAACGCCCTCCGGAATGGATACATAAACTAAGTTCGTACAATTATAGAAAGCCGCCTCACCAATCGTTGTTACCCCATTAGGAATCATCGCGCGGGACAACGATGAACAGCCTTTAAAAGCATTACTACCAATGGACTTCAAGCCGGTTCCCATAGATACTGAAGGCACTTTTGTACAACTCGCGAAAGCATAATCTCCTATACTCGTTATCGTATTGGCAATTGAAATGGTTAGAATAGATGTTTTATAAGAATCCCACGGAGCAGGAGAGGACGAGGTATAATTCGTCATCGCGCCTGAACCGGAAATAGTCAATTTACAATTAATGGTATTATACGACCATGTGGCATTTGTTCCGCAACTACCGCTATATGTTGCTGCCTGCACATAGTTCATCCCCGCACCCCCGATAAGGAGCACGAAAAGGAGGACGATGCTATGGATGCGACGAGTCATGTGTGCACGCTAAATCAAAAACAGCGCACAAAGATACTGCTTTTTCATGAAAAAGCATTCTCAAATCGTACAATTCGACTCTCAAATCGTACAAAAATGCAGAATTTCATCACAAACACATAAAAAAATCCCTGCCACATGACAGGGGTAAGAGAATTATGGTCGATAGTCTGTTATCGTTTTCCGAACAAATCAGAATGAGTACCGGTATCCAACAGCAATAATATCAATTCCGTATCGTTTTGATCCCATATAAGAAGCCAATTAGGTTCAATATGGCATTCCCAATAATTGTTCCATTTTCTACCGACTAATTTGTGTGGGTTATATTTTGCTGGGAGAGTTCCATCTTGCTCCAATAAACGAATGACATGCTCCAATTGGGAGATGTCTAACCCGCGTTTCTTACATAATTTGTATGAACGTTTGAACTGGCCGGAATAACGAATTGTATATTTCATGCTTCCAATTGTGCCATTAAATCTTCCACGCTGTCGGCTTGATAAACGCGCCCTGCGCGCACATCCTCTATTGCGCGTTCAAGACTGCCTTTCTTACGTGGCGTACGAATGGTTGTAATCTGCCATCCCATATTACGCGATTGACGGCGCAGAAAAGAGGCATCTGCCAATGGTAATGTAATTTGTACTGTTCTGGTCATCGTTTCCATACTCTATCCCTTTCCTTAAAAAATCGTTGCAAAATTACACTTTTCAAATGAATTATGCAAATATTTTTTACACTTTTCAATAAAAATATGCGTTTTTTGTCCAAATTTAACCTTTATGTTGGTTTTGATGGCGGAATTGGAGAGGAGTGACGCCGGTGATTTCTTTGAAGAGACGATAGAAGGTCTGGTCGGAAGAGAAGCCGCTCAGCGTAATAGCATCAGTAAGCGCCTCGTGGTCATTGGTGTATTGAGGATCCAGGAGGACGGTCTGGGCATACTCCACACGATAACGGGCAATATATTGCGAGAAACTGAGCCCCGTTCGGCGGTTGATGCAGTTGGATACATAGGTGCGGTTACTACCGACAGCATTCGCAAGATCCTGAATGGTCAGATTCGAATCGGCAAAGAGTTTATCTTCCCTCAGAACCGTAGCTATCTTATGGATCAATGCATCGGTCTCTTCGGTGGTAGCCCTGTCTTCTTCATGTGCTTCTTCCGGCGAGACGGTCTCTTGAGGAAGCTTCGTATGTGCGGCTACATAACCGAGGCTGAATAGCAGAATGGACATCAGTACAGCCGGAATGCAGACCAACAGACTGCCGTCAAACAGTTCGCGGCCGAGTGCGTTCAGTAAAGTGGAGACGACGGCCGTAATACCAATCAGCACAAGAAGCATGTGAGTCGGTTGAAGGATATAACTGCGGTCATCAGCATAGGTGTTATCCATGCGCGAACGGGTGGTATTCATTAGTCGGAATCCGCATACCCACACCCATATCACCTGAATCGCAAAACAGATACGTGCCGCTAAAAGAAGCGGATTCAATTCCACGTAACGGTTCAGCGGAAAGAATACCGCCAACAAAGCGGTTGGCACAAAGAGCACGTAGTTATCCCACCTATAGTCCGTACGCGTCAGCGCGCGCAGGTACATGTAATAAATAGGATAGACGCTGAGGTTCGCCAGCAGATAAGTGTACGAACCAATCGTTGTTTCTATATTCGAGAAGAATAACCAATGGTCCACATACAGCACCGTAGAAGCAATGTAAAAAAGAAGGATCGTGTATTTGACACGCGGTTCATCCTCCCCTCGCACAGCACGCACAGCAAAGAAGACGCACCAAAACAGGCACACCATCATCGGCAATGATATGATCCATTGGTACAGCATACGCTATAATTATACGCCGTAAAGGTACAAATTACCCTACTTGGCAGCCGTTTTTGACGGGAGCTGAGACAGTGGTGACGACGAGTTTGCCGTCTGCATCGACGGCAGAGAGGATCATACCCTGTGATTCGATGCCCATCATCTTCCGCGGCGGGAAGTTGGCAATGAAGAGTACTTGTTTGCCGATGAGAACGGACGGATCCGGATAACTTTGTGCGATACCGCTGAGGATAGTTCTTCCTCCCATGCCGTCATCTAACTTGAATTGCAGCAGTCGGTCGGATTTCTTCACGTTCGTACACTCGAGCACGGTAGCAACGCGGATATCCGTTTTGTCGAAATCATCGATAGTGGTTGCCTCTTTGACGGGTTCCGGACGCCAGTTCTTGAGTGCCTCGGCTTTTGCTGCGGCTTCGTTCTCTTTCTTGATCCGCTCCAGACGATCGAGTTGCGCTTGGATGGCGGAATCCTCAATCTTCTCAAAGAGCAGGGATACTTCGCCAAGTTGCTCACCTGTAGAAAGGAGATCGATACGACCTAAATCATCCCATCCGGCAGCCTCATTGAGCCCGAGCATGGCCTTTAATTTCTCCGATGAAAACGGCAGGAATGGCTCAAAAGCGATAGCGAGATTAGCGGCGATCTGCAAAGCCAAATGGAGGACGGTCGCCGTACGGTCCATGTCGGTCTTGGCGAGTTTCCAAGGTTCGGTGTCGGCGAGGTATTTATTACCGATCCGGGCGAGGTTCATTGCCTCTTTCTGCGCCTCTCGGAACTTGAAGTTATTGAGCAGGTCTTCTAGCGTCGCTTTCACATTCTTGAATTCCTCAATGGTCGCCTTGTCATATTCGTTCAGTTCTTCGCACGCGGGCACGCGTCCGTTAAAATATTTATTCGTGAGCACGAGCGCGCGATTGACGAAGTTGCCGTAGATAGCTACCAACTCATTGTTGTTACGCGCTTGGAAATCCGCCCATGTGAAGTCATTGTCCTTGGTTTCCGGTGCATTGGCCGTGAGTACATAACGCAGCACATCCTGTTTTCCGGGGAAATCCTCGAGGTACTCGTTGAGCCAAACCGCCCAGTTGCGGGAAGTGGAGATCTTGTCACCCTCCAGATTCAGGAACTCGTTGGAGGGGACATTATCCGGCAGGTTGTAACCCTGCGCTTTGAGCATGGCGGGGAAGACGATGCAGTGGAAGACGATGTTATCTTTTCCGATGAAATGGATCATTCTTGTATCTTCCTGTTTCCACCACTTCTCCCATGAGCCGTATTTCTCGGGTTGCGCCTGACACAGCTCGATGGTGTTGGAGATATATCCGATCGGCGCATCGAACCATACGTAGAGCACTTTGCCTTCGGCTCCTTCTACGGGAACGGGTATACCCCAGTCGAGGTCACGGGTGACGGCACGGGGTTTGAGTCCGCCGTCGAGCCATGACTTGCACTGACCATAGACGTTCGGACGCCATTCCTTATGGTTATTGAGGATCCAGTCCTCGAGCCAAGCTTGGTATTGGTCGAGCGGCAGGTACCAGTGTTTGGTCTCTTTCTTGGTAAGCGGATTGCCGGTCTCAGCGTTGTAGGGGTTGATCAACTCATCCGGCGAGAGAGTAGCGCCGCATTTCTCACACTGGTCACCGTAAGCGCCGAGGGAGTGGCATCGCGGACACTCACCGCGGATGTTACGATCTGTCAGGAAATGACCTGTTGCCTCGTCATAGAACTGCTCGGAAGTCTCCTCTACAAACTGACCGGCATCATACATCTTACGGAAATAATCTGCTGCGAACTGATGGTGAATAGGCGAAGTGGTGCGCGAATAGATGTCAAACGAAACCCCGAAATCCGCAAAGGAACGCTTGATAAGCGCGTTGTATCGATCCACCACTTCTTGGGTAGTTATTCCTTCTTTTCGCGCGCGAATAGTAACAGGAACACCATGTTCGTCAGAACCACAAACAAAGAGCACCTCTTGCCCCTTGAGACGAAGATAACGGGCATAAATGTCCGCCGGAACGTACACTCCTGCGAGGTGTCCGATATGAACCGGACCGTTAGCATAAGGGAGTGCTGCAGTAATTAAAGTGCGATTAAATGCCATATTTTGTGTAA
>CAMJJT010000014.1 GCA_946406195.1 uncultured Bacteroidales bacterium | reverse complement strand
CGAGAGATAGCTCCGAAATTGCGCACATCGGTCACGCCGTCCAGCATCATCAGCAATGGTGTCTTGCCTTCGTCGTACAAACTCTGAACCAAACTATCCAACGGAGTAAATTCTATCGGACTCAGGAAAGCAATCACGCCTTGGTGGTTCTTGTCCGTGAATTGATTCAGTTTCTCCAACGGCACACGTTGGATCTGCGTTCCTGTTCCCTCTAACTTGATCAGCAACTCTTTGCCGATAGCCGAACTCATATCGCGGCGTACCAGCACTTTATCGAGCACCTTGCCTGCGTCAATCGCTTCCATCACAGCGCGCACACCGAAAATCATCTCTTTCTCCGGCGGACGCTTGGTGTCGTACGTACGTTTCGTGTGCTCGCGCTTGATCTCCTCGCGATACTCGTGATTGAAATTGGGGTTGTAACTTTTCTTTTGTATCATAATTTTGCTTTTCTCTTTGAGCGGCTCTGCCGCGTTCTTTTCTCTTTCTACTATTCTTAATATTTTAACCAATTGATAAACTCTATCGGGTCGGTGGTAAACGCCATCGGCTCGGCTACCTGATTTCCTTGTGGATCAAGTTGCACATAGAACGGCTGTGCGTTCGAACCGAAACGCTCCCGCTGCAAACGGCTGTTTTCTGTTCCTTCACTCTCGCCGTCATGGTCCGTGTCCAGACGATGATCCACATAAAGCTCAATAAACACATAGTTCTGCAAACGTGCTTTGACGCTGTCGTTATTCAGTACAAACGCCTCCATCTTACGGCAGTTCACACAACCGTAACCGGTAAAATCCACAAGTACCGGCTTGCCTGTCTGGCGCGCATAAGCCATGCCCTCTTCGAAATCATCAAATACCTCGCGCCCTGGAACGCTCATAGGAGGCGCAAAAGCGCTGATAGCTTTCACGGGCGCGCCGCGAAGACCCGGTACCAGGTAAAACGCAAAGGCCAGGGATGGGATGATCACGATCGCACGGATGATTTTACGTGGGGTCGATACGCTCCATATATCCCATATAAGATAGATTCCTATGCCCAGGAAGCAAACGATCCATATCGCAATAAAGAGCCATCTCGGCAGTATACCCCACCCGTACGCCATGTCTGCCACGCTCAGGAACTTGAGCGAGAGCGCCAACTCAAGGAACGCCAACACCACTTTGAAACTCGTCATCCAGTCGCCCGACTTAGGTGCTTGTTTGAGCCACTGAGGAAACATGGCAAACAGCGAGAACGGCAAAGCGAGTGCAATCGCAAAGCCCAACATTCCTATAGCCGGAGCCAACAAAGACTTGCCTGCCGCCTCTACCAACAGCGTGCCGATAATAGGTCCCGTACACGAAAACGATACGATCACTAACGTAAACGCCATCAGCAGAATACTGAAGAAACCGCCTGTACTCCGTGCTTTGCTGTCTAACGCCGTGGACCAAGAATCAGGCAAAGTGATCTCGAACAATCCAAAGAACGAAAGTGCAAAAATCACCAAGATCAGGAAGAACACAATATTCACTACCGCGTTGGTACTCATCTCATTAAGCGCCGAAGCGCCAAAGAGTACCGTCACCAGCAATCCTAATCCCACGTACAGAATAACGATACTCAGCCCATAAAGAATCGCATCCTTCAGTCCGCCGCCTTTCTTCAAGAAGAAGCTCACCGTCATCGGGATGATCGGCCATACGCAAGGCGTGAAGATCGCCAACAATCCACCTAAGAGGCCGAGGAAGAATATCCAGAAGAGACCGCTAATACTCAAAGTAGAAAGCGTCTTTGAGTCCGCAAGACAGTCTTTTGTCTTTTTACTTTCTACTCCCCATTCCCACACTTCCGGCGCGGTACACATCTGATCGTCACAGGCGTTAAACCGAATAGGTTGTGCCTGAGCCAGCGTGATAGTATAGGGTGTTTCGTATATCTCCTCGCCTATTTCTTCGTCCCCGATAGAGATAAGCGTCATGTGCCATCCCGGCTCTACCACCGCCGTCAGCCGCACACTATCTCCCACCGTCTCTCCCGTCCACGTCACCGGTTGTACCATCTGTCCTGCCACCATCATCGGCAAAACAGCCAATAATATTCCTAATATCCTTTTCATATGTTGCTGTTTTCTTGATTATTCCGGATTATCTGGATTTTCCGGAATCTCCGGACAGTTCTGCTATTTGGGCTCTTAGACGCGCTATCTCTGCTTTGGCTTCCGCTAATTCTATGCGGAGGTGTTCTATCTCCGCTTTTTGCTCGTTGCGGTATCCAATTCGTGCAGCGGTCATTCGTTCACGGATTCCGCCCTGCTCTACAAACTCGCGATCCTTATTTGTGATATAGGTTGTCAGTCCGCGGTCTATCATATGACATAGACAAATAGCACAGTTAGCCATCTCTTCCTCTGTCCAACGCTCAAAAAACGGAGCAAAATCCTCAACTGACAAATGTTCCTTACAATAAGTATGCAGTTTATCGGCACGTTTGTTAGTGCCCCACCATTCTAAAAGTTGATGTGTCTTAATATGATTTTGATAATCTCCGAGTAGTTCGTGATTGCTACCTTTTGCTATACCCAGTAATTTAATCTCGGTTTCTACGGATGTTTGTCCATCTACGCTGCCTTCTGCGATATTTTGCATTGTGGAACGCGCCGCTTGTACCATTTGGTCAACCGTTCTATCTCCATACTTAGGTAAGAAACGCCTACAAAATGCTACCGTCAGTTGATAAAGGATATCACTACGTTTGTAAAAATACAACTCCTGATACACAACCGTTTTACGGAGAATACTCGGAGTACCATCCGCATGGTGTTGGAGTTCTATTTTATTAGGATCTATCATATGATTGTTTGTTGTTTGTTGTTTCTGGATCTTCTATATCTTCTATATATTCTATATCTTCTGGATTTTCCAGATTCTCCGGATTATCCGGATTATCTGGATTATCTGGATATTCTGGATATTCTGGATTATCTGGATTCTCAGGATTTTCTGGATTATCCAGATTATCTAGACATTCTGGATTATCTGGATTGTTCCCTTCCTTCCACCTGTTTTCCACCTGTCTCCATCGGATGCTCATCGGATGCTCATCGGGTGCTCATCGGATGCTCATCGGATGCTCGCTATGACGTCACCATGACATCTACGGGAGAATACCCTGCCTTCATCCTTTCACCTTTCACCTTTCACCTTTCACCTTTCACCTTTCACCTTTCACCTTTCACCTTACTCACCTCATGCTTGATATAATCGTACAGCCGTCCTTGTATAGGCTTGTTATATTTCCTTGCCTTCTTTAGTGCCTCCTCATATCGTGCCTGCCATTCCGCTTTGCGTTCCGGATCATGCAGAATAGCCTTTGTCTCCGCCATCAGCTCCGCAAAAGCTTTTGCCGTGGGGTGTTCCGCCTTCTTTTTCTTAGTCTTCTTGCTCAACTCCGGCTTCGCGCACACAGCAGCCCATTCCCCATTTCCTGGAATCCGCCGTGCATAGTGCCTCTGATCCACATTCCCCTGCAAACTATCCACTATATTCACCCACTTCGCTTTCATAGATGCTATTTTGTTCAATGTAATTAGTTGGCTATATTGCTTTGTAAATAAAATGCCCCCCTAATTCTTCTATAAATTCGACCAATTCTTTAATTGCAGAATTATATTCAGTCGCTTTTCCAACTACTAATACAATCATGTTCCCATGATAACGCCTTTTATTGTAATAAATTATTTGCCCTAAAAGACGCTCTACATTAGTTGCACTTTTAATAAGTTGTTCTGCAACTTTCAATTCTATCCCATAAGTACCATTAAACATATCTACATCTATCGCCATCTTCCAATGTCCTCCAACAGCGTATTCTGTCGTAACATTTTCCTTTTCGTACTTATCTATAAGTTGTTTAAATAAACTCTTTTGTATCCTTTTTTCTTTACTTTCTCCGGCATACTTAGTGGATCGCAATATAGAAGAAGGAAAAACTATTTCTTCTTCCAAATAGTGTTTCAAGAGTTCTATTGTTGGCTTTTCCATAAAGTTTTTAAACAATTTATCTATTAACTCATTCTTCACTTGCATTTTCTTATGCAAGTCAAACTATCGGGTGTCGTTTTTATATCCCTTTAGTTCTTTTTGTTTATCAGGTTGACGGCAGTATGTTCCAATATGGAACTAACTAATTCTCTATTTTTAACTATTGCATTTTTTGCAACTGTTGGTTCCGATGATTGTTTCCTTTTGGGAAACCGTCGGTACTTTTCTTGTTTGTCGCAAAATTTGCGACTACCAAGGTCTCTCTTGTGGGTAACGCAAAATTTGCGTCTACCACAAATTCACTTCTTATTAACGTGTATAAAATGCACGTTTTTCTTGGTAGTTGCAAATTTTGCAACAACCACAATTTCACTCTTCTCTCCTTATGCAGGCACCGAGGGCGTTGAGGCGGGACTCGATGTCTTCGTAACCACGGTCGATCTGGTCGATGTGGTCGATACGGGATGTACCTTCCGCAGACATGGCGGCAATGAGCATGGCTATACCTGCACGGATGTCGGGAGAAGTCATGTTATTGCGTTTGAGTTGGCGTGTATGGTCGTGGCCGACGACTACTGCGCGGTGAGGATCACAGAGGATGATCTGCGCGCCCATGTCAATCAGTTTATCGACGAAGAAAAGACGAGACTCAAACATCTTCTGGTGGATGAGCACAGAGCCTTTTGCCTGTGTGGCTACCACAAGAAGGACAGACAGCAAGTCCGGCGTCAAACCCGGCCACGGAGCATCGGCAACCGTGAGAATAGAGCCATCGAGGAACGATTCAATCTGGTAGTGCTCTTGCGCCGGAATAACGAGATCGTCCCCTTCTTCCTCAATGCGGATTCCCAAGCGACGGAAAGCATCGGGAATGATTCCAAGGTCACGAATACCAGCCTCTTTGATACGCAGTTCAGAGCCGGTGATAGCTGCCATGCCGATGAATGAACCGACCTCAATCATATCCGGCAGGAGTTTATGCTGTGCGCCGTGAAGCGATTTCACACCTTCGATGGTCAACAAATTAGACCCAACTCCGCTGATCTTCGCGCCCATGTTATTCAAGAGACGGCAAAGTTGCTGCACGTACGGCTCGCAGGCTGCATTGTAGATGGTAGTGGTTCCTTCGGCAAGGACAGAAGCCATAATGATGTTCGCCGTTCCGGTGACAGACGCCTCGTCAAGGAGCATATATGCGCCTTTGAGGTGCTTGCCCTCAAAACGATAAGCGAGCAAGTCCTGGTCGTATGTAAAGGTAGCGCCGAGGTTCACCATTCCCTGGAAATGTGTGTCCAAACGTCGGCGACCTATTTTGTCTCCTCCGGGCTTGGCGTACGTTACTTCGCCCAAACGCGCCAAAAGCGGACCGATGAGCATAACCGAGCCACGGAGTTTATTGCATTTCTTGAGGAAATCCGCACTCCGCAGGTACGCTGTGTCAAGATTAGCCGCCGTAAAAGCGAACTTGCCTTTGGACAGTTTCTCCACGGTCACGCCGATAGATGCGAGCAAATCAATCAGGTTGTTTACATCCAATATATTCGGGAGATTGTCAATCACGACCGTCTCTTTGGTCAATAAAACAGCGCAGAGCACTTGAAGCGCCTCATTCTTAGCGCCTTGCGGGGTGATAGATCCATGTAATTTATGTCCGCCTTCGATTACAAATGTAGCCATTTGGTAATGAATAATTAATAATGAATAATGAATATTTCGTAGTTATATGTAATTCACTTCGGGGTGAATGTCGATGCCGAATTTCTCTTTGACGCTTGCGCTGACTTGTGCTGCAAGGGCGATGATGTCATCGGGTGTGGCGTTATTCGCATTGACGATGACAAGCGGTTGTTTGGGCCACACTTGCGCACCGCCGAGCGTCTTGCCTTTCCATCCGCATTGTTCAATAAGCCATGCCGCAGGGATCTTCTCGCGTTCGGCAACGAGATTGCGATGTTGATACCGCTCCGCTAAATCAACGGGACAACTCGTGCCTCCGCTTTCCCCATCGCAAACGCTTCGCTGGTTTACGCTGGGGGCCCCAACTGGATAGTGAGGCATATCTGGATAAAGTTTTAGTAATTCATTTACTTTATCTTCCGGCACAAACGGATTCATAAAGAACGAACCGGCAGAACCCACTTCACCCACTGTCGGCAGTTTCGCCATACGCGTCTGGATAATCTCCTCGCGGGTCTTGGATGCCTCACCAGGTTTGACCTTATAGACCACCGACGTGACGATATACTTGCCTTTCAGTTCATGCTTGAAAATACTATCCCGATAACCGAACTTGCACTCTTCGTTGCTGAACACGCGCTCTTCCTGCGTCTCCACGTCCAGCGTATAAACACGCTCAATCACATCTTTCGCTTCTACGCCATACGCCCCGACATTCTGTACTGCCGAAGCGCCCACTTCGCCCGGAATGAGACTCAGTTTCTCCATGCCGCAGTACGCCATGTCGGTCAGTTGAGCGATGAGATCATCGAGCCGCAAACCATTCTGCGCTTCCACCGTCTCATCGTCAATAAACCGCGCACGAGCCATGCCGGAATGCAGAATTATTCCGTTGAAATCGCGGGTAAAGAGCAGGTTCGACCCCTGCCCGATATGCAGGATCTGCTCGCCTTTATGCTCTTTCAGCACTTGCCGTAACTCGTCCAGCGAATAGTACTCGATGAACAGCCGCGCTTTGACATCTATGCCGAAGGTGTTATACGGCAAGAGGGATATATTTTCTTTTATCGTCATAAATAGTTTCTTTTTTCGAGATCACGTGATCACGAGATTATCAAATACAGCACGCATCGCTCGGCATTCTCCAATCGCCACGCGGACTCAGGCTCACGCTCACCACTTTCGGTCCATCGGGCATAGCAGAACGTTTGAACTGCTGCTGGCAGAAACGGCGCATAAACGTATTAAGCCATTTCTCGATGGTCGCCTCATCATATTGTTCCTCAAAGGCCTGGCAAGCCATGTATTTGATTTTCTCGCGCGTGAAGCCGAAACGCATAAAATAGTACAAGAAGAAATCATGCAGCTCGTACGGTCCCACTTTGTCCTCGGTCTTCTGAGCGATCTCTCCGTTTTCGTCGGTGGGCAAAAGTTCCGGTGAAACCGGCGTTTCTACTACATCGAGCAGAATACTCCGCAGCGGTTCGCCATAGAGGTTTTCTGCCGCGTACTTCACCAAGTACTTCACCAGCGTCTTCGGGATGCCGGCATTGATGCCGTACATCGACATCTGGTCGCCGTTATAAGTACACCAACCGAGTGCCAACTCACTCAGGTCACCTGTTCCCACGACGATACCGTTCAGTTCGTTCGCCAGATCCATAAGAATCATCGTCCGCACACGTGCTTGCGCATTCTCGTAAGTCGCATCGTGAACGTCCATGTCGTGTCCTATATCATGCAGATGCTGCGTGGTCACATCGCAGATAGAAATCTCGCGGTGCGTGATTCCTAATTCCTCCATGAGCTGCAACGCATTCTGGTACGTTCTGTCCGAAGTGCCGAATCCCGGCATTGTGACACCCACTACGCGACTGCGGTCATAGCCCAACAGATCAGCTGTCATGACACAAACCAACAACGCAAGCGTACTATCCAATCCACCGGAGATACCAAGTACCACGGTCTCGGAGCGGGTGTGTTCCCAACGCCGTGCAAGGGCATTGGTCTGAATAGAGAATACATCCATGCAGTACTGATCCTCCTTGCCTTTCTTGGGCAGGAACGGAGAGGGCGAGAAAGTACGGTGAATCGGCTCGGTACACTCCTCTTCCCGCTCAATCGGTGCCACGTTAATATGACGGTAGTGCCCTGCCTTGTCCTTCGTGAAGTTCGTATTACGCTGTCGGTCAGTACGCAAACGCTCTATATCTATCTCCTGAATGATCATCGAATTTTCCCGTTGGAATCGTTCACCTGCGGTCAGAATATCTCCGTTCTCAGCGATATACGTACTGCCGGAGAAAACGACATCGGTGGTCGATTCGCCCACACCGGACGAAGTATAGACATATCCGCAATGCACGCGCGAACTCTGCTGTTTGAGCATTTGGCGGCGGAAGATATGCTTGCCGATGATGCAGTTGGACGACGAGAGGTTGAAGATGATCTCCGCTCCCTGAATAGCCAGTTGTGTCGAAGGAGGCAGCGGCGACCACAGATCCTCACAGATCTCTATACCAAAGGTATAATTACGTGTACAGAACAGCAGATCCGTTCCAAAAGGCACTTCTCCACTCCATATCTCAATCTTCGGAATCTTGGGAGCAATACCGCCCGGCGTATATTCGCGTGCAGCACGTCCGGAAGTGAACCACCGTTTCTCGTAGAACTCACCCGTATTCGGCAGATTGACCTTAGGAACAACACCCATCACTTCGCCGTCTGTCATCACAAAAGCGCAGTTAAACAGGTCATTATCAACCTGTAACGGCGCGCCGACAAGCACAATGATCGCCTTTCCGCGTGTATAATCGCAGATCGACTCCAATTCACGCATCGAACTCAGTTGAAGAGCCTGCGTGAAGAACAAATCCGCACAAGAATAACCGGTTATGCTCAACTCGGGAAAACAGATCACCTCAACGCCTTCTGTAATCGCTTCGTCAATCTGCAACTTAATTTGCTCCGCATTGTAGCGGCAGTCTGCTACGCGCATGGTCGGCACCGCCGCCGCGACACGTACAAATCCGAAATTCGTTTTCATAGGCATACAATTATAAGCGGCTGCAAAGATACGTATTTTTTTTTACATATGCAAGCGCGCGCGAACTTTTTAAGAAAAAAAAATACCTATCCACAAATTTTCAATTTTCAATTTTCAATTTTCAATTATTTTTAGTACCTTTGCAGCCTAATTTGGATGAATATGGCTTTTACGCATTTACATGTACACTCGCACTACTCGCTGCTGGACGGTTTGAGCAAAGTGGAAGAGATAGTGGATAAATGTATCGACAGCGGAATGAACGCAGTCGCGTTGACCGATCATGGCAACATGTACGGAATCAAAGATCTGCTGGATTACACCAAGTCTGTCAACAAGAAACGCAAAGCGGCAGCCGAAGAGAAAGGAGAACCGTTTGTGCCCTTCAAGCCTATTGTGGGTTGCGAGGTGTATTGTGCTCGTCGCGGACGTCACTCAATGAAGGATGACAAAGCGGTAAACGGAGAAGGACGTACGTATGTGATTGACCGATCCGGTTGGCACCTTATTCTGCTGGCAAAGAATATGGTGGGATACCATAACCTCTGCCGCATCGTCTCGCACGGATACATGTCCGATGCCTTTTACCATACACCCCGTATTGACAAAGAGTTACTGGAGAAATGGCATGAAGGTGTCATTTGCTGCTCTGCTTGTTTGGGAGGAGAGTTACCTCAGAAAATCCTCGATGGAATCGCTAAAAATGGCGATTTTACAGAAGCAGAAGCTACCGTTCAATGGTTTAAGAACCTCTTTGGCGAGGATTATTACATCGAGCTCCAACGCCATGAGACACAGAAACCCGGAGCGGATGTAGAGGTGTACGAGCGTCAGAAACAGGTGAACCCTGTTTTGGTTGACTTGGCGCACAAGTATGACGTAAAAATCATCTGTACCAACGACGCCCATTTTGTAAATGAAGAGGATTCGGAAGCGCACGATCGGTTGATTTGTTTAAGTACAAACCACTATGTGAACGACGTCAACAGAATGCACTATACCAAACAGGAATGGCTCAAAACTCCCGATGAAATGGCGGAGATCTTCCCCGATCTGCCGGAAGCTTTGGAGAACACTCAGGAGATAGCAGACAAGGTTGAAGTCTATGACATTGACCACGGACCAATCATGCCGAAGTTCGACATCCCTGCTTCGTTTGGCAAGGAGGAAGATTATCCCGACCGATTGGCGTTCGAGAGCGCTTATCTGCGCTATCTGACGATGCAAGGAGCTTTGGAGCGTTACGGTCAAGAGCGGCTGGATACGGACGAAGTGCTCAAAGAGCGCATTGAGTTTGAACTCAACACGATCATCTCTATGGGTTTCCCGGGATATTTTCTAATCGTTATGGATTTTATCCGGGCAGCCCGCGAAGAGTTGGATGTGAGCGTGGGACCGGGCCGTGGTTCCGCTGCAGGATCGGTTGTCGCTTACTGTCTGAAAATAACGGACTTGGATCCTCTGGAATACGACTTGCTGTTTGAGCGTTTCTTAAACCCCGATCGTATTTCTCTCCCTGATATTGATACGGACTTTGAGGATTGTGGACGAGGCAAAGTGCTGGATTACGTATCCCGCAAATATGGCGAGACACATGTGGCGCACATCGTGACGTACGGCAAGATGGCTACCAAATCCGCCTTGTCAGATGTGGGACGCGTACAACAAGTGCCGCTGGCAAGGGTGAACGAACTCAAAGGAATGATCCCCGACCGTGATTTCCCGGATTCGGTGCTCAAAGGTCTGCCCGAAGGCGCAAAAAAGCCGAAGGTGAACCTGCGTAACTGCTATAAATATATTGAGGAACTCAAACGCGAGTACGAGCAAGGCGATCCCAATACGCGATCCATGTTGGAGTACGCTGCACGGTTGGAAGGAACGATTCGCCAAGTGGGCGTACATGCCTGCGGTGTAATCATTGGAGCTGATGATCTGACGAATTTTGCACCGCTTTCTTCCGTCGAAGATAAGACCAGCAAGAAACGTGTCCTTGTTACAGAGTACGACGGGCATGTCGTGGAGTCGGTCGGGCTAATCAAGATGGACTTCCTCGGACTCATCACCCTGACGATTATCAAGGAGTGCCTGCGAAACATAAAGAAAGCACGCGGCGAGGAGGTAGATATTGACCATATTCCTATTGATGATGAGTTGACCTATAAACTCTTCCAAGAAGGACGAACGGTGGCGGTCTTCCAGTTCGAGTCTGCCGGCATGCAGAAATACCTGCGTGAGCTCAAACCGACCGTCATCGGAGACTTGATCGCCATGAACGCCCTCTATCGTCCGGGACCGATGGATTATATCCCGCAGTTTATCAAGCGTAAACAAGGACAAGAACCCGTGACGTACGACATCCCCGTCATGGAGAAATACCTCAAGGACACGTACGGCGTCACGGTTTATCAGGAGCAAGTCATGTTGCTCAGCCGGCTCTTAGCTAACTTCACCCGCGGCGAGAGCGACAAACTCCGTAAAGCGATGGGTAAGAAGCAAATGGCTGTTCTGGAGTCGCTGCAAGTCAAGTTCATGGATGGAGGAAAAGCGAATGGACACGATCCCAAAATACTGACGAAAATCTGGGAAGACTGGAAGAAATTTGCATCATACGCGTTCAATAAATCACACGCGGCTTGCTACTCGTGGGTGGCATACCAAACGGGCTATCTAAAAGCGCACTACCCTGCCGAATTCATGGCGGCGAACCTCACCGTTCATAAGGACGATATCAAAGAGGTCACCAAGCTGATGGACGAGTGTAAAGCTCTGGGATTGAGCGTCTTGGAGCCGGACGTGAATGAATCCGAACTATCCTTCACCGTTAATAGTAAAGGTGCTATCCGCTTTGGTTTAGGCGGTATCAAGGGTGTCGGAGAAGGAGCCGCAGAAGCGATCATCTCCGAGCGTGAGAAGAACGGCAAATACACCGGTATATTTGATTTTCTGGAGCGCGTGAACCTACAGTCCTGCAACCGAAAAACGATTGAAAACCTCGCGCAAGCAGGTGCTTTTGAGTGCTTTGACGATATTTACCGCGAGCAATTCTTCGGCCTTGACGAGAATGGAAACTCGGGACTCGACCTGCTCATGAACTACGGCAATAAATGGCAGGCAGACAAAGAGACCAGTTCCAATTCACTCTTCGGAGACTTGGATCTGGCGGTTGAGGTGAAGCACCCCGATCTACCTAATGCGGCTCGATGGGATACAATCGAACGTCTTAATAAAGAGAAAGAGTTAATCGGCATTTATCTCTCCGCCCACCCGCTCGACGAATACGAATACGAGGTGCGAGAGTTATGTAACCTTACGGCAGCCGAACTAAGCCAATTCGATAAATGGCGTCGTCCGGACGCGCGTATAGAAGCAGAGAAACAAGCCCTCGCTGCACAAGCTGAACAAGAGGAAAAACCCCTCATTCCATCGGAATTTATCACCTCTCATAAGAACCAAGCGGTATTGATTGGCGGCCTCATCACCGAGGCGGAACAGCTGCGTAGCCAAAAAGGAAATCCGTATGGACGTTATACCATCGAGGATTATACCGGCAGCTACCAGTTTGTACTCTTCGGCAATGCATATAGCCAGTTTGCCCATCTGATGCTCAAAGACTTATACGTCATGGTTACCGGTGTTATTCAGCAGAAAGGAGCCGGCATGAAATGGTTCAAAGAGGGCAAAGATGAAGAAGCTGAGTTTGAGTTTGTAGTACAACGCGTTGAGATGCTATCTGAGGCACAAGACGGACGCACGGAAGGCATCAATAT
Organism: uncultured Bacteroidales bacterium; assembly: GCA_946406195.1. GTDB lineage: Bacteria > Bacteroidota > Bacteroidia > Bacteroidales > Paludibacteraceae > Colicola. The sequence goes on along the minus strand of CAMJJT010000014.1, from coordinate 36,769 downwards.
ACGCCTCTCCCTGGATGCCGTCACTCCGGAAAGTATCGATGAACTCGCCGATATGGTAGATGAGAACCCGGGAAAAGGGCGACTTCATGTCTGCGTCTATAACCCGATGAACCGCCAGCATATCACGCTAACCAGCCGACAACATGCAGTGCGTATCACTCCTCGGTTCTATAAATGGCTTAGCCAGAAACGCGCAGAAGGGATCCTGGAATTCAAACCGGTAAGCAATTCATGACCTATAACGAAGCCATAGAATATCTCTATTCCTCGCGTCCGCCCTTTCATTTGGTGGGTTCGACTGCTTATAAGCCGGGCTTGGAGAACACGCTGCGTCTGATGGCGCATGTGGGCAATCCCCATGAGCATTTACGTGCTGTACACGTGGCTGGAACGAACGGCAAAGGTTCAACCAGCCATCTCATAGCTGCGGTTCTCCAAGCGGCGGGATATAAAGTCGGTTTGTTCACCTCGCCTCATCTCATCTCTTTGACCGAACGGATACGTATCAACGGTCAGCCTATTCCGGAAGCAGAAGTTGCCGATTTCATCGAGCAAAACCGTGCGTTCTTGGACGAGGTACAACCTTCGTTCTTCGAGACCATGACTGCGATGGCTTTTGCTTATTTCGTGCGAGAAAATGTCGATATAGCGGTAGTAGAAGTCGGTCTCGGTGGACGATTAGACAGCACGAATGTCCTCACCCCCATCCTCTCCGTCATTACCAATATTGGTTTTGACCACATGGAGTTTCTCGGTAACACATTGCCCAAGATTGCCCGTGAGAAAGCAGGTATCATCAAACCGAATATCCCCGTTGTAATCGGAGAAACTCACCCTCAGACGATGAATGTCTTTTTGGATCGTGCACGGGAGTGTGGTATCTTAGGCGAAGGATTAGAGACTACCGATTGCCGGATCTGGTTTGCCGATCAATGCGGATATATGCGTTCTCGCCGATTACGCGAAGCACCGGAATGTGATCTCAAAGGTCTCTATCAGGAGCACAATCTCCAAACAGCATATGTCGCCCTGCAAGTGTTACGTAATTACGGGATTACGGGATTACGGGATTACGGGATCACGAAAGATGCTATCAGAGAGGGATTTAGCCACGTGTGCAGTCTAACGGGGCTTCGCGGACGATGGGAAATTCTCTCGATGAAACCGCTTATTATTTGCGATACCGGGCATAACAGTCATGGTCTCCAATATGTTGCCAAACAGCTCAAAGAGCTCACTAATCCGCATGTATGGATCGTCTTCGGCATGGTGAACGACAAAGATACCGATGTCGTCATGCGGCTCATGCCGACCGAAGACCGATACCACTATATCTTCACCACCCCTAATACCCAACGCGCAAGAACCGCCGAGGAGATGTTAGCTATGTGGGGTAAAGAGGGAGTTGCCATATCTAATCCCAAAGAGGCTATCGATTATGCGCTTAAAAATGCCGATGAAACCGACGCAATCTTTATCGGTGGCAGCAATTACCTCGTCGGCGAAGCGCTGCAAATTATCAACTGTCAATTATCAATTATCAATTAATGAAGTATCACGTTTTGCACATTAACACTTCTTTTGCCGAAGAATGGCAAAAAGATGTATTTGACCAGCAAATCAGCGACTTGGGAGTTGACACCATCGACGGAGAAGATTATTATATCCCGTCAGAGTTATGGGAAAAACAAATGTCAAATATCAAATCTCAAATCTTAAATACGGAAGGAGCAACGCTTCTTTCCGTTGAGAAGTGTCCGGACGAGAACTGGAATGCGGTTTGGGAAGCGGAGCACCCTATTCAAGAACTGCCGCTCGGCGTGAAGATCATCCCGCATTGTGCCTTTGGAGCAGGACACCATGAGACCACTTCGCTACTTATCAACACGTTACTTTCTACGAATTTAACGGGCAAAAACGTCCTCGACCACGGAACAGGAACCGGTGTTTTAGCTATCTTTGCCAAGAAACAAGGTGCCCAATATGTGCTGGCTAATGATATTGACGACAAGAGTGTGGAGAATGCCAAAGAGAATGCGGCTCTCAATAACGTAGAAATCGACATCCGTTTGGGAGATCTAAATTCCCTTCCCTTTAGGGAAGGGTTAGGGTTAGGCTCTTTCCATCTCATCCTTGCTAACATCCACCGCAATGTATTACTGGACCATATGCCATCCTATGCCTCCTCTCTCGTCTCAGGCGGCGAACTCTGGCTCAGCGGTTTCTACGAGTCCGATTGTCCTGCCCTCATCTCCTCTGCCGAGTCTCATTCGCTTCATCATCTCGCTACCCTCTCCAACGGCGAATGGCACATGCTCCGTTTCCAAAAATAAGCCTTTGACATACATTTTGGGGTGATGCGGTGTTTTGCGTTTTAAAATTTGCGGGTAATGCGGTAATTAACATACAAAAATTTACGGGAAATGCGATTTTAATGTAAAAATATTTGCATATATCGCAAAAAAATAGTAACTTTGCAGCGTTTTAAAATGAATCGTCATGGAAGAAAGAGTATTCAAACGTAAAATCTACTCCAAAATGTTGGAATGGAAAAATACGCGTAACGGCAAAACGGCATTGTTAATCAAAGGGGCTCGTCGTATCGGCAAATCTACAATTGCGGAACAATTCGCCAAAAATGAGTATGAGTCATATATTCTCATCGATTTTAACAAAGCGGAGCAAAAAATTCTTGATTTGTGGAATGACCTTAACAACCTCAATGATATTTTTACTTATCTCCAGCTGCATTATAGAGTTATTTTGCAAAATCGCAAGTCTGTCATTATCTTTGACGAGATACAGCAGTGTCCCAAAGCCCGCCAAGCGATTAAATATCTGGTTCAGGATGGAAGATACGATTATATTGAAACGGGTTCGCTCATCAGTATTAAGAAAAACACGCAGCACATTACCATTCCGAGTGAAGAGACACGATTGAATATGTATCCGATGGACTACGAAGAGTTTCGTTGGGCATTGGGAGATACAGCTACTATTCCTCTATTGAAACAACAACTGGACGCCCGCATGTCTGTAGGCGATGCCCTGACGCGAACCAAGATGCGTGAACTGCGTTTGTATATGATGGTTGGCGGCATGCCACAAGCTGTAAATACCTATTTGGATACCACGAACTTGAGTCTGGTAGATCAAACAAAGCGTGAGATCCTTGAATTGTATCTGGAGGATTTCCAGAAATTAGATTCCACAGGAAAAGCCGAATTGCTTTTCAAAGCGGCTCCGGCTCAATTGATGAACAATGCTTCACGCTTTCAAGTATCAACGGTATTGAAAAACGATCGTGCAGATTCCGTTAGCGAAATAGTTGCAATGATGAAAGATTCGATGACTGTGAATGTCGCATATCATTCCAATGATCCGAATGTCGGTATGTTGCTTAGCGAAGATGTAAATGTCTATAAGATATTTGTTGGTGATACTGGTTTATTTGTGACACTGTGTTTCTGGGATAAAGATTTCACAGACAATATTATCTATAATAAGTTACTAAGTGATAAACTGGATGCTAATCTTGGATATGTGTATGAGAACTTGATTGCTCAGATGTTAACAGCATCTGGAAATCAACTTTTCTATTATACTTTTCCTAAGGATCCCAAACACAACTACGAAATAGATTTCTTGTTATCCAGAGGAAATAAAGTTTGTCCAATTGAAGTCAAGTCCTCCGGTTATAAAACGCACGCTTCTTTGGATGAATTTTGCAAAAAATACGCCTCGCGCATTGGCAACAGGTATTTGGTTTATACCAAAGACTTACGCAAAGATAGCGAAACACTCCTTGTACCTGTGTACATGACTCCGCTTTTATAGTGCTATTACTATCTCACTACATACAAAAATCATCTTGCAGGTCAACTACAAGATGATTTTTTTGTTTGCCTTAGCGAGTTATAGTGGATTCTATTGCGTCTATCGAATTGCAGCAAGTTGTTCCTTATGCAACCGCTTAGCATGAAGCGACGTTAGAAAAAAATCACAATGTCATATTAAGAACCTTCTCTATAATGGGAGCCATATCGTAATACTTATATTCTGCAAGACGCCCACCGAAGATTACATCTAGTTCTTTTTCAGACAACTCTCTATAATGATCAGCTAACGCATTGTTGCGTTCGTCATTTACCGGATAGAACTGCTCCATGCCGGGCTTGTATTCCGTCGAATACTCTTCGCTGATGACCGTTTTGGGGCAATCATAAACGGCATTTCCAAACGTCTCAAAATGCTTGTGTTCGATGACGCGGGTGTATGGCACATCGTGCGATGTGTAGTTTATAACCGCGTTGCCTTGATAGTTAGGGGTGTTTTCTATGCGCGTTTTGAAGGTTACCGTACGCCAATCAAGCCGACCTAATTGATAACTGAAGTACTCGTCAATCGGACCTGTATAGACTAATTGGTCTGCTATCTCACGCCATGAATCTTTGTATTCCTTAAAGAAATCACACTCAGTTTTAACCTCCACACCTTCTAATAGCGCAGCAATTAACTTATTATACCCACCAATAGGAATACCTTGGTAAGGATCATTGAAGTAATTATTATCAAAGACAAAACGCAAAGGCAAACGGCGGATGATAAAAGCTGGTAACTCTTTGCAGTCTCTACCCCATTGCTTTTCTGTGTACTCCTTGATGAGTTTGAAGAAGATGTCCTTTCCTACCAAGCAAAGGGCTTGTTCTTCCAAATTGGCTGGCTCACGTCCATTGAGAGCAGCCAATGCTTCCGCACGTTGCTCGTCAATCTTCGCCTTTGCCTCATCGGGAGTACGCACACCCCAGAGCTGCGAGAAGGTATTCATGTTAAACGGAAGATTGTACAACTCCCCATGAAAATTAGCTACCGGACAATTGGTATAGCGATTAAACGGCACAAGGGAGTTTACAAAATCCCACACTTCTTTGTTAGCTGTATGGAAGATGTGTGCGCCGTACTTGTGGACATTGATTCCTTCCACCTGCTCACAATACACATTTCCTCCAAGATGAGGGCGTTTATCAATTACCAAACACCTCTTTCCTGCCTGCTTAGCACGATAGGAAAAAGTCGCTCCAAACAATCCGGAGCCTACTATGAGATAATCGTATTCCATAAGATTATTGAATTGCTGCTAATGTTTCTTTGTGCAAGCGTTTACGCTCGGCACGATTACGCTGCATTTCTTTATAATAGAAGAAACCAGCCATCGTATTGTGGCCACCATATCCTTCTTGGAAGGTAATATCCGAAATATGATCTAATTCGTCATTTTCTTTACTCCGAAGTTTAAGTTCTTGACACCAGAAACGGATGTCAGAGATTAGTCGTTTTGTGTATTTGAACATAATAACATGAAATTTAATCTGCGGTATAAGCTCCTTTATTAGGCTTAAATTTTGCTTTTAAATCAATCAAAAATTGGATGCACTTAACTGCAAGGTAGTACATACAATAAGGCATAGAACGATACATCTTAATCCATATCGTTTTTATCTGAGGATTGGTTTCTCGAACCCACTCATCCCATTCCTTTGCTAATTTCTTTCCATCGAAGTAAGGATAATTCACGCTTGAACGATAATACGAATTATAAGAGCGAGGCAAGCGATGACGAATATACAAGTCTTTGGTAGTACCCGCTTTAACAGGATGTTTCTTGTAGAACTCTATCGTATGTTTATGGCTTTTAATAGAAGCCCAAAGGTTTTTCTTTTGCACTTCCAATGAGATACTCTGCCCCGGACGATCCATCAAATAATTATACAGAGGGAAATCAAAAGCCTCTATCGTTTTAGCACCTATCATAGCAGCAGGCCACAATACGACATCATCGTATGGTTGCTTCTCCAAGAACAATCCCGGCATATATTGACGAAAAATAGATGTTTTATAACAACAACAATGATGCAAAAGATAATTGTGCGTCGGGTTGCCAAGCCAATCAAAAGTATCTGTGGCATACGGATGATAGAACTCCATTTCGAGAATGTTCTGTTTCCATACTTCGTTATTCTCACAGTGGCATCTGGTAGAAGTAAGCACCAAGTCCGAATCAGTATGCTGCAATTTGTCCAAGAACAAATCAAGATTCTGTAACCAGTCATCAGAATCAAGGAACTTGATATACTTTCCTTTCGCCTCCATGACTCCCATGTTCCAAACCGAGCCATGTCCGCCATTTTCCTTGTCTATCTGACGGAAATACTCTGGATAACGTTTCACATACTCACGCGACATGTCTGCGGAGCAATCTGGTGTCCCATCATTGATGATAAGGATGTCCATCAGCTCCATGCGCTCAGAATCTAATACTTGATTTCCAGACTCGTCTGTCTTATAAAGCAGTAACGAATCCAAACACTTGTTGATATAAGGCTCTACCTTATATACAGGGATGATTATTGATAAAAGTTTATTCATATCCCATATAGTTTACGTTTTAATACACTTTCAGTTTTGTATATAAACCTTGCAATAGGGCGGCAATGCCATATTCTCCAGAAATGAATATATCTAAATTTAAGGCTCTCACGCTGGACGGTATTTTCCATCTGAGCATATAATGATTCATTATTTTTCTTCACATACTCATCAAAAGCCCTCAGCTCTGCCTCCCGAAAGCCTGCTTTATAATTTAGTATCATATTGGTTTCTATATATATAGCACGTGATTTTAGACGATACCACATATATAGTTCTGCGTCGCCATATCCATTATTAGTAGCATAGTTCCATGCTTCAAACTGAGCCTTCCAACTCCTTATTTCTTGAGAAATATTTTTTGCAAATACTTTAGGATCAACAGTCTGTCCCTCTCGACCTACTAAATATTTATATACAACATGCGGATAGCCACAAAGTGATTTTACTCTACTCATAGGCAAGAATATCCACTCTTGATCGGTATAGGAAATTCCTTCTGTTTGATGATAATTCAGCCCTTCAAATATCGCTCTACGATATGTCACGGCATGCATCCACATGTCATACAAAGCGTCTCCCAACTCGGATATTCGCCATTGACCTTCTGGGATATTGTATGAATGAGTCTTCTGGACAGTTCCATCTTCGGATACATTATCGAAGTCCGACAATACCAGGTCCACATCTGTAGTGTCCAAGAACCGCAAGTATTTCTCAAAATTCATCGTATCAAACCAATCATCCGCGTCCAGCACTTTGATATATTTGCCTGTTGCCTCCTTTAGCCCGCGATTGACGCATGAGCCGTAGTTGCCATTCTCTTTGTCTATGACGCGGAACGTATTAGGATAATTCGCTTCGTACTCATGCGCGATTGTAGATGATTTGTCTTTGCTGCCATCATTGATAACCAGCACTTCGAGACAATCCTTCAATTGCTCGTCTTTGAGTACAAGCGAATCCAAACACCGATGCAGATAATCCTGCATGTTGTATGTTGGAATTATTATGGTTAGGAGTTTATTCATATTCACTTCTTTAGCAATGATGCTATTGTTTGGTTAAACATTTTCTCTGAATAATACTTTTCAATTTTTGCCAGTGCACTATTAGCCATTTTGATATTTTCAATAGGATGAGTTAATAGATAAATAACATGATTAGCAAACTCATCATCATTTTCCGCCAAATAGAAGTCTTGATTAGGAACGAAAGCAGGATTTAGTCCGCGAATTCCAATGGGAGTCGATACCACCGTTCTCGCCAAAGACATTGCTTCTACTAATTTCACGCTCGTGCCGGTTCCTTGATACAGGGGGACTACCACACAATGACATTTTTGATATTGTTCTTTCAAATCCTCGACAAACCCTTTTATATTAACACCTTTTGTATTCATACATAATTGGTGTAAATCTTCATCGTCCATATTACCTACCACATTCAATTCCACATTAGGGATTGCCTTTTTGATTAAAGGAAAAATATTCTTTATAAAATGTGATAATCCATTAATATTAGGGAAGTATCTAAACCATCCCACCATAAGTATAGTCGGTATCTGATTCTCAAAGATAGGCGTCTCAAGCGGCGATTGAAAAATCGATATATTAGGTAAAAAATGCGCATTGGAATAATTCATGCCCGGAGTAGAATAGAAAGCCCCCCGAACGGAACTAATTATATTCCGACTTACCCGATCTATTGTATTAGCATATAATCGATGATACAATTTATTCTTGATTGTTCCTAAATTAGATATAGACATCAGCATCACTTGCTTGGGATCATCATCTATGTCAACAATTAGTTTGTCTGAGTATTTCAACAATCCACAATCACATGCAAAATGAATATATCGCACCACAATTATGTCATAGCTATGTGTCGCTATTATATCATCTAACACCTTCTCTTTTTCTGGTTGTGGAGGGTAGATGGCATAAGGGTTACTTGCTTGAAATAATCTTAGTAACTTCTTTTTACCGCTATTATCTATCACCGCCTTGTCTATCTGTTTAGAATATAGCACATCCACATTGGGCATGTTTGATATAGTATCATTCACAAAAGACACCACATCCACATGTCCCACTAATGCCAGCGCACGGATGAATCGCATCGAACGCTGCGACGCTCCACTGTCTGCATTTGAAAATAGGTTAAATAGGTTATTTACGAACAATGTATTCATAATGCTAATACATACTTTCGTTACATTTTAACATCTAATTAGAACAACCACCCTAGATGTCTTTGTGCCATCATAGACATCCATAAAATTTTATCTCCCCAAAAGGTATTTGTATCATTTTCCGTTAATCCCCATTCTGCCAATGATCGTTTTTTCGTTTCATCATCAATATATCTATTTGTATTGTATTGGTGAATTTTTTGAGCGTGAATTTTTATCTTTTGGATATATGACAAATGGTATTTCCGCTTAATATACTCCAATACTCGGCGACTTTCTATAGACTCATTTCCCGTTGCATAACTATTATTAGTAACATTGGCAGAATGCTGCCTGAAATACGTCAGATTCTTTCTAACATAAGCGACCTTCCCTTGTTCTGCAATCTGCGTCCAAAACATATAATCTCCACAAGCTTTAAACGACTTATAATCATCTCCTACTTTCATTGCAGCATCTTTACTAAAAACAGCTCCACTTGCATTGCGAATAACACAATATAATGACATCCACTTTTTCACAAACGATACTCCTTTGTAATATTGTGTGGATCTTTCTTTCACTTTTGGCAAAACTCCGTCTGGCCAAACGTATACATAATGAGGGAAAGCAACTACTACTCCTTCTCTATCAGTATACGCCTTTACCAACTCCTCCAGCATATTTAACTCGCAGTAATCATCACTTTCTGCAATCCATATCAGCTCGCCTTTAGCGAGGTTTATGCCCTTATCCCATTGTTTGAACACCGAACCGGAGTTCGTCTCATTAACCACAATCTGCGACAAGTTCGGATTGTCCTTGTAGCGATTAATTACCTCCAAACTATTATCCGTAGAGCAATCATCAAGGATAATCACCTCAAGATTCGGATATGTCTGACCGAACACACTATCCAACCGCTGCTCCAAATACCGAGCATGGTTGTAGTTCGGAATGATAACCGATACTAATGGTGTTGATTTTATATTCTGTTGTTTTCTACACATTGCTTTACGATCTCATTTTTTTTATATCCATCTCTTATTGTTGGCTCAAGTATAGCGCCTTCCCCCCATTCATTCCACGCATTGATATAAACATATTGTTGATTTTTTGCATGATGTTTTTTAGTCCATTGGATAATATCGGTCAACCACATGAAGAATTGTTCGTCATTTAGCAAGAAACACCAACCTTTAGACCATGCCTTGCGTGGAGTATTGTCCCAAGAAGGAAAACATGCACGAAATACAGGATAATCTTCTTTTGTCAGATACAATTTATTTTGGATATAGTTTGACATGTCGCGCACAATAAAATTGGTAGTAGGGATTAGCCGATCTACAGTCCGCATTTCTGCACATTTATTCCACATTCCGTGAGGTGGAAACTCTGTTTTTGCTTGCATACCCCATTCTATAGGGTTTTCTTCTTCCATACCAAATGTAGAACATGTCAAATAAAATCCATCAAAACCATTCTGTTTAGCCAGATTGTCTAGACGAGCCAAGAAATCTAAGAATTTTTGTTTGGCAAATAAACTCGGTCGATATATCATCAAGATCGGCTTATTGTCTATCTTCTCATATCGTTCATCTTTGATATATGGCAAAATGTCATTAAGGAACTTATCCGCATCACCATCTTGTAATTTCTGTTCAAAGATTAACTCTTGATTCCCGCCGTCCCATAACTTAGACCAATTCTCATTTGCCCAACAAAAATGATAATGAAAATCTATCTCTTTATGCGCAAGCCAATACTCTAATGGTTTCTCTAACACTTTCTTGCCCGAGAACCAATAGTAATAGAAACAGAAACCATATATTCCATAAGCCTTAGCTATCTCCACTTGCCTCTCCATCACACCCGGCATTAAGAGATTATAGAAGCCTAAATCATATGGTATCTTAGGTTGGTAATGTCCTACAAAATGCGGTTGTGCAGATGCTACATTCGTCCATTCCGTAAAGCCTTTGCCATGTGCATCGTCATTTTCGGGAATGGCATGAAATTGCGTAAGATAGTATGCAAAAATTTTCACATCACCTTCTTCACGTTGATAGGGTTTGTCAGTAAACGGGACAAATTGTGATTTGTCTTGTTTTATTTCTTCAACCCATTTTCCATACGAAGGCCACGAAAACACCCGATGCCGTGCTTTCCACCGCTGGAAATCTTTTATTCTCCGTTTAATTTTTTTTAACATATCGTCAATTATTTAACTATCTTTGCAGGATTGCCAGCTACTACACTATATGCAGGAACATCCTTGGTGACTACACTATTAGCAGCAATGACAGCTCCATCACCAATTGTAACATTAGGCAAGATTGTTGCCTTGTCACCAATCCAGACATTATTACCAATAACAACAGATCCTTTACTACATAAATCTCTATTAATAGGCGCTTCATGCAAAGATTCTAAAGAGACATTACCATGACTATTATCAGTAATCGTTACCCACCGTCCTGTCAGGAAATTATCCCCTATTTGAATCTTATTTATAGCCGTTATATGAGTATATTCTCCAATATGCGCATTCTGACCTATGATTATTTCTGGTTCAAATACTTGATTTTGATATCTTGTCCATGCGGTTAATATAACATGATGGCATATATATCCATTATCTCCAATGGAAATGCATTGCGCATCATTCAATTGTACATCTGACTCAAAATATACACCATCCGCTGATTTGAATTGAGACCTTACTCTTTCCTGTTGAGCGATATCATGTATCTTTGCAAAGAAACGTTTAACTCTGCTTTTATCTTGAACCCGATAATACTGTAATGCTATTGATTTTATAATTTTTTTTATAAACATTATTTTTCCTATTGTAAAGTTTTATTATGGTAATCCTTTATATATTCAATGAGCAATTCTTGATTAGATTTCTGAGTGTTAATATCTCCCAGATACTTATCAATATATTTTATTCTTAAGCCGTTGTTTATCTTTTCAAAAGATGGAACAACTATAAGACTTTTATCTGTGTCATATATTGGCAAATTCCATTTAGTTGCAGCCTGCTCTGCAAAATTGCCAAAATAAGTTCCTTTGATCGCAGAATTTATAATCATTTCAACAGGTTTGTCGTATAATGCCACATAAGAAAATGCATTACTCCCATGGATACAAACCGCCTCACAATCTTTAATTAACCGTGCTGTTTGATAATAAAATACTTCACGATTTTCGAAAGGATTATTTTCTTTATAATTAGCGTAAGGATGTGCTGCAATTACGATAGGGACGCCCAATTTCGATTCCACCTGTTGGAAGTAAGTGTTCAACGACTCATAGTATTTTTGCGCTATTTCATCTATATTTGAAGGAATAGCCTCCCCCAAATAGCTCTCTGAATGATATGGAAAAAAGGTATCAATAAATACTGCATATTTGTGCGGAATTAACCGAGGTTCATCTTTGATAGACAAGTATGTTTCAAAATCAGGATGATTAATACGCTGCGAATCATTCTTTACGCATGATACTTCAGTGCACTGGGCATATATTTTTCTACACTTATCATCTAAGTATAACTGAATAAAATTTCTTCCTTTAGGATGAAACAACCACTTAATTAATGCACGAATTATATCGCGTTTATACAATATAGATTTTAGCGAGAAACGCTTTTTACAAGGCTTAGGGACAGAATTTATAGTACATGTTTCGTCTAGATCAATCTGAGTTATTATATTTCCATAAAAATTGAAATGAAGAACGTTAGGAAAATATTTACTCTGGGTCTTATGAAATTTATAATTTTCCGCACACTGATAGACTTCAGTAATCAATACCGTATCTTTCGGAAGTTCTGAAATCTTGGTTTCGAATTCTTTAATAGAATGAATAACACGTAGATACGGACGACTTAATGGATTGGGTACAATATACGAAGGAGTTACAATTGAAGAGCAGTCCCAGTATTCTAAATCGAATACTTGAGCCAATTCATCCATACAATAATACTTAATCCATCGGTCAAACAATTGAGATGGATGAGTTATAACCACTTTTATCTTATGCATTATTATTCCTTTCTTGTAAATGTTTTAGTCCGTAGTAAGCATTTTTCTATGCCAGCGGGAATAACATTTAATACCCCCAATATGATTTGCCAATATACTCTGCAAATTTAAGATCTTCTTCCGTATTAATATCTACAGCCTCAAACTTATCAACAATATGGATATACGGATTACGACCGATGCGACAACGATACTTAAACAATGCGTCATGTGTCATACCATACAAACCAGTGGTTTCTTCGATTACCGGTAACATATCCTGGCTTCTCGGCAAAATACACGGGCGATAATTGATAGGATTATTATTTAACCAATAGAAGCCATGATTCTCCAATGCTGTAAAGCAAGAATCATACACCTCGCTGTTTACCAACTTATCTACACACGCTTTAATAGAAGAGGTTTGCAAGAATGGAGCAGTAGCAAAGAGTTGGAAATAATAATCATAATCAGGGAACATGTCTGCATGGAAACACAACAAATCATTTCCATTTGCTGTATTCTGCGCCAATTCCGGTTTTCTTTCGATTATCTTTACACCTTGATTGGCAAAAGGATTATTCTTGATAAGTTCTTCGCTATTAGTATCCACATAGATATCATCAAAACACTCTGCCGCCAATGCGTGTTCAATGATAAACTGGTACAATGGTTTGCCATTCAGCAAACGGAAATTCTTACCCGGCACTCGTTCTGAATTTGCCTTGATAGGTATAAAACATGCTGTTTTCATTATATAATTGTTTTTAAGTTGTTTTTCAGGGTTTTAGATTCTTTATATTGGTGAGTAAGAATGATTGCCATTATTAGCCCACATTCTAAAATTGTCAAAACGAAAGTATGAGGATAATTAAACTGATTGTGAGATATGACATAACTATAACATTGCAATATGAGATAATGAGAAACATATATTGGCATAGCACAAATGCCAATATTCTCAAAGAAACGTAGCAAATAAGACTTGAGATTATATTTTACAAGAATATATTCCTGCATCTTAACGAGCACTACACAGATATAGTTGAAAGCAATAATACAGCATACAGAAACCGGTACCCATAATAGATAATTTCCTGTCAATAATTTGTTATCCAGCATACCAACATATGGGAAACCAACTATACAGCAAATTATATATACAAATAGACATGGATAAATCATCCATTTTTTCATTCCGTACTCACACAGCATATATCCTGCGCAAAAAAATGCCAATCCAGCTGCTCCATTTGCTATCCACCATGGCCATGTATTATGAGAATAAGTATGCGAAAGAAACGAAATGATATACCCCAAAACAATTACACAACTACATCTTAAATAAAATTGCCTTTTGTCTCTTTGATTATCTGTTGGCAAAAGTACATTAGCCAAAAAACGAACTCCAAAAAGCGTTAGCAAAAACCAAAGAGCCTCATTTTCAAGAGGTGTTCCTCGTAAAAATATAATTCTCAAAATGGAATAGGTACAGTTGCGGAGTGTTGCCGTTCCGTCTATCAATCGCATTATAACATACAGAACATATCCAATCAGTCCCCAAATAGCGTAATTCAACAAAAGCTTTTTTGAATCCCGTACAAGTAACTGCTGCATTGGCTTTTTCTTAAAGAACATTCCGCTTTTATAGAAAAAATATGGCATAAAAAAGGACAAATAAGGAAAGACTGTACGTGGACTTTCACTTATAGAATCCGAACTCCATGATGTTTCGATTCCCCAAGCAAACAATAACACATGCCCGATCACCATGTACAATATCATGATCCCAGCACCTAAATCAATATATTTAAGCCTTTGGCTATTCATTTTTCAATGTTTTTTTTCTTTTATCTTTAATTTTACCTCTCACTTACGAGTGACATACGGGAGAGATGAGGGAAGCGATTGAGGAGCACCGAGCAATATCCGGTGGATATTCGAAGGAGTAAGTGCTCCTCGTGAGTTCGCCCTGCGAACACAGAACACATTAAACCCGAGGATACGTATTTCATCTTCCACACGCATTGCCTCCGCAACAGTCTATTTTATTCTTGATTTGTATCATAGTCTTTTTATCTCAATCATCGGCTTCGGACGGAAAATACTCTCTTCACTTATCCGCGAGCCAAAACCACCGGCTAATAGTACTACTTTCATATCTATGTTTTTCCTTTTCTATTTCCCTTCCATTTCCGAATCATTCCCGAGTCAATCCCGAGGGATTATCGAATCATTCCCGTAAGATTACATGCTTTGCGAGCAATGCTGTGCGCTATGCGCAATGTATTATGTTTGATGTGTTATTTTTTTGAATATTCTACACAAGAAATGCGATTTTGCGGATTAAATTCCTTAAAAGTTATAGTTTTTATGGATTATTTTCCTTAAAAGTTCAATTTTATTTGGTCGTTTCATTTATTTTTTGTATCTTTGCACCCTCAAATGATAGATGCTATGATTAATCGTTTCTTACAACCTCAATTAGAGTCCATGTTAGGTAGCCACAAAGCCATCATTGTGATGGGTGCACGGCAAGTCGGGAAATCAACCCTGTTACAATTATTATTAGGACAAAGACAAGATGTACTTTGGCTGAATGGTGATAACAATGATGTTCAAACATTGTTTACCGCCATTTCCGCAGAGCGAATACACTCTCTAATGGGCACTAAACGCGTACTGGTTATTGACGAAGCTCAGCGTATTCCGAACATTGGGGTGCAACTCAAAATTATCATTGACCAGCTATCGAATGTGCAAGTTATTGCTACTGGAAGCAGCAGTTTTGAATTGGCATCCAAAGTCAACGAACCTCTCACCGGACGCAAGCGAGAGTTTAAGCTTTTTCCTCTCACGTTTAACGAAATGGTGGAACACTCCTCGCTCATTGAAGAACTTCGCTTAATCCCTCATCGCTTGGTGTATGGATATTATCCTGAAGTGGTTGCAAACCCTGGACAGGAAGCAAATATCCTCAAAGAACTGACGGACTCCTATCTCTACCGTGACATTCTAACGCTTGATAAAGTTGCCAAATCGGACAAATTAGTCCTTTTACTCAAAGCACTGGCTATGCAAATCGGCTCACAAGTCAGTTATAACGAACTTAGTGGATTAGTAGGAATCGATGCTAAAACCATAGAGCGGTACATCACTGTCCTTGAGCAATCTTATATCATTTTCCGATTAGGCAGCTTCACACGTAATCTACGGAACGAACTCAAGTTCAGCAAGAAGATATACTTCTGGGATATGGGTATCCGTAATGCCGTCATTGGAAATTTCTCTTTGGCTGAGACCCGCTCTGACATCGAAGCTATGTGGGAAAATTTTGCAATTGCAGAGCGCATGAAGCAGATTAACTACCGTCATCCATTTGCTCAATCCTATTTTTGGAGAACTAAACAGCAGACAGAAATAGACTACATAGAAGAACTGGATGGCTCGCTTCGGGCATTTGAGTTCAAATGGAATGAGCGTAAATCTCTGCGTTGCCCATTAGCTTTCTCAAACGCTTATCCTGACGCTTCGTTTAGTGCCATCACACCTTCCAATATCGACGATTTTCTGTGTTTATAAATCGCTATTTGTGTACAATATTTCAAAGATCTCTCGCGCCCAAATTATATTGCGGGCGCATTTTTTGTTTGTTATTATTTCCTTTTCTATTTTCCTTTCCATCATCCCTTCAACTTCCTTTCAATAACGCGACCATCACGCGATCACCTCGGGAGAACGATGCTATGTATTATGTATTATGTTTGATGTGTGATGTTTGATGTGTGATGTGTGTTACACCATACACCGTACACTATACACCAATTACTTCTCCGTTCCCGGTAATCCGGCTTCTTTGCGCATCTGGCGTTGGAGGACGGATTGCACATAACGATCCAAGCGGAGGTAGATATGCCGCTTGCCGGTTTTGCGATCCACCGGTGCGTCCGGTTCCGGCTCGTTCAATTGTGCGTGCCAGCGTTTGCTCCATTCTGCTTTGCGGACAGGATCGGAGAGTTCCAACAATGCCTCGGTCATCGAACGATGAAAAATAGAAGTGTTGCGGATCTCACCTTCACGCAAAGGATGTGTCTCGTAGTCACGAGGATTGGCTACGAAATATGCCTCTTCCGCTCCGTAACCAACGACTACGCCTTCCTCATCGCGGTATGTCTTCCGTCTCCGGATCAAACTCTTTGGTTTCATGCTATTTGTCCACAAATTAAACAGATTTACACACAAAAAAACATCTTAACAATTCTCTGGCGTTTGCCGGATCGTTGTTAAGATGGGAAATATAAAGGAAATCGATATTCCTTTTCGGACATCAAAAAACGCGGATCTCTTCTCTTGCTTATCCGCCGTTTGTGGTCCTAGGAAAACCAATATATCCGAATAAGCAATGCAGAAACCCACGCTGTGTATATGCGTACACACGCGCCTACCTATAATAAGGTACACGCGGGTGCATAATACACCCCATGAGCATCTACCACTACTTGTTTTTTAGATATATTGACTTTTTTTGAAATTTCCTAGGTTTCAAACGGTCAAAAACAAGCGTTAGTAAACGCCTTTAAATATGTCTGCAATCCCATCCTCACGTATCAACGCAGACACCCAAGCGTGGGACTGCCTTGCAAAATGCGCTCATGAACACTCACTTGGTTCATGTCGGGTACACCCAAAGCACCTTTGCGAGTGCAAAGGTACAAAAAATTTTTGACGTGAACAAATTTTAAAGAAAGAAAGTGCAGATAAAATGAAAATTGAAAGGAAAATTACCCAAAACTCATACTTTGATCGTTGCGAGGTGAGATTTTGACCTATAAAAATTTGCACTGGCAAACATGACAATCTTGGCAAAGTTCCTTTAAGTGTCAACAAAATTAGGAAAATGTCAACTAACTTAGGAAAATAATCAAAAAACTGTCTACTAATTTTAGGAAAAGTCATAATGTATTTGCTCCATAATTATTGTTGTACACAAGAAAAGCGGTAAATCCGTTTTGGTGGATTTACCGCTTTATTCTAAAAAGGCTGCGTACAAGAAACTATTACAGTGCTAAGAGGCGGTGGTACGTTTCAAGGGCGTAACGGTCGGTCATACCGGAAAGCCAATCGATGATGAGACGCAGACGGTTGTATGTGCTGAGATCTGAGAGCTCAGTCAAAGGAACAGGATTTGAGGAGGGATTTGCGGATGCGTTGTGGTCAGGGTTTGCAGATACGCGCTTTTGGTATTCTTCTGCCAGCACAAGACGCGTCATGCTGGGCGAGATGATGGCATTCAGACGCCAATCGGGTTTCGGAGCCATAAGCAAAGGCAGTACTCGATCCAAGATCGAGTTCATTACTTGCGCGCCTTTGAGTTCCGCTTGAGCGATGGTGTCATGACGGAAGATACGTTCGAACTCCAGTTTGCCGAGTTGCTCGCAAAGCTCGTTGCCGTCCAGCAGTTCCTCATCAAACGTACCCATATCGATACCTTCCAGATTCGCCATAAAGCGCTGCAAAGCGTATTTTGTCAGTTCGCCGATGATAGCCACACGGAGATTGACCAAAGCCCGTTCGGGTGTGTCTTGAGAGGGCGTTAGACCTAAGAAACGCAAGGCTTCGTCCAAACTCAACATGCCGCTCTGAATACCATCCTCGAGATCCATGGAGCGATAACAGATCGTGTCTGCCGCTTCCACCAAAAAAGCTAAGGGATGCCTTTTGATCGTTCCGTCCGCACGACGCAGCCGACAAGCGTCCGCCACACGTCCAAGGACATCCGCTTCGGACGAGAAGACCCCATGTTTATGAACCGACGCTCCACCTTTTTTGTTCTTACTGTCGCAGTTCGGATATTTGAGCGAAGCCGCCAAGACGGCGTACGTCAGATTGAGTCCGTTGAGATCATTGAGGTAAGGCATTCTCGTCAGGATACGAAATCCCTGCGCATTGCCGTCAAACTGTGTGAAGTCGAACTGCTGTTCCTCCGTCAAGTCAGAGAGGTAGTTTTTGCCGTTTCCATCGGAGAAATAAGTGCCTATGATCTGTTCGCCGAAATGTCCAAACGGCGGATTGCCTATGTCATGCACAAAAGCCGCCGTACGAAGAATCGCCGGCAGTTGCTGCTCCAAGAGATGAGCGACCTGTTCGCCATACGTGCGCACTACTTCTTCGTCCCGACAGAAATCCGTTCCAAGCGATTGAGCCACCGACAACACTTCCATCGAATGCGTCAGACGCGTATGCACACTATCTCCGCCGGAGAGCGGAAAGACCTGCGTCTTGTCGTGCATACGGCGTGCCGCCGAAGAGAAGATCACACGACCAAAATCGCTGTCAAAGGCAGAGCGATGATCTAATCCCTTAGGGATAGCACGCGACTGACGCTCACGGTCAGCACAAAGGTAAATACTCCAATCTACTTGATTATACATAGGCTTTTGCTTGTTGGTTTCGGATTTGTGTGGAGGAGATGTCGAATAATGGAGCTCCACTAAGATAGCGGATCTCCTTGATCGCTACGCTGTCAGACCACTGCGTTGTTAGACCGTCCTGCGGACTGTTAGAACGCTTCGCTGTTAGACCATCGTCGGACGGATTTTCTCTACGCGGATAAACGAAAATACGGAAGTTAGCGAGGATGAACTCATACTCGCGCCAACAATCGAAAATAGCGATATTATCTTCTCCTATGATGAGGGTAAAATCGGCATCGGGATACGCTTTCTGCAACTCGCGCAAGGTATTCGCCGTATAAGACGGACGAGGCAGAGAGAACTCAAAATCCGAGGCTTTGACATGCGGGATGTCTTTGACAGCTTTGCTCACAGCCGCCAGACGCTCGCCTTCCGGAGCCAGAAGATTTGCCGGTTTCAACGGGTTATTCGGGCTCACCATAAGCCATAGTTCATCGAGATCAGTGTTCTCAATGACCCATTTTGCCAATCCCACATGCCCGAAATGCACCGGATTGAAACTTCCGCCATATATACCGACTTTATGAGTCATTAGTCGTTGGTCGTTAGTCGTTGGTCTACGGTTAATTCTCGTCAATGATGGCATCGAGTTGTTCAAAGGCGTGCGTGAGGTCATCGTTGACGACAACACGGTCAAAATAGGGCTTATAGGAGAGTTCCTCTTCCGCTTTTGCCAAACGCTTCTCTATCATCTCCGGACTCGTGTCTCCGCGTCCTTCCAGACGTCGACGCAACTCCTCAATCGACGGCGGACAGATGAAGATAGATGTAGCTTTGTCCCCAAGGATCTTCTTGAGGTTCAAACCGCCTTTGACATCGACATCAAAAAGCACCTCACGTCCCAAAGCCTCAATACGGTCAATCTCCTCTTTCAACGTACCGTAATACAAGCCGTCATAGACCTGCTGATACTCGATGAAATCGTTGTTTTCTATACGTTTCTGGAACTCCTCAACGGAGATGAAATAGTACTCCTTGCCATGAACCTCCTGACCACGTGGAGGACGCGTAGTACAGGAAACCGAGAGTTCAAACTTATCCGGGTGCATCGTCAACAGATGCTTCACCATGGTCGATTTACCGCTGCCCGAAGGCGCACAAAAGATATAAATCATGCCATTTACAATTTGTTCATTTACGATTTACAATTTATTTACGATTTGCCGCTTCGCGGGATGAACACTTTTCCGATTGTTCGTAGTATGGTCAATCGTCAATTATTCTCAATTGTCAATCAATCATACCTCGTCAATCGTCCAATCGTCAATTAAAGTACGTTCAAAACTTGCTCTTTGATTTGCTCCAAGATGTCTTTCATCTTAACGACGATGATCTGCATCTCGCTTTGGTTAGATTTGGAACCGAGCGTATTGATCTCGCGACCCATTTCTTGTGCGATGAAACCGAGCTTTTTGCCAACACCGCTACCCTCTCCTGCCATCGTCTCGCGGAAATACTTAATATGGTTCGTCAGACGCACTTTCTCTTCGGTGATATCCAGTTTCTCCAGATAATAGATCATCTCCTGCTCCAGACGGTTGCGGTCAATCTCCGCCTGTGTCTGAGCACTCAGCTGCGCGAGGTTTGCTTCCAAGCGCTCTTTGATCTTGGCTACTCTGCCCTTCTCAAACGGCTCTACTTGCACTAACAAATCAGCGATTCCATCGAGTTTTTCGGTGAACATGTTTTGCAGCGACAGTCCTTCTTGTGAACGGAAAGCGACAAAAGCATCGATTGCCTTGTTGAGCATCGCTTGCACGCTGCTCCACTCCTCGTCCGTCAGGTCCGAAGTGTCTTCCTGCACTTTGAGCACATCCGGGAACCGAAGAATAGCCGCCATCACTTCTGCCGGCATTTCCGAAACGCCCATTTGAGCCTTGTATTGCGAAGCGTACTCTTTGGCTGCCTGCCAGTTAACGGGAGTAACGCTACTCTGCCCCTCTCCTTGCGAGAGGGTGTTTTCCTCTGAAATAGCGAGATCGACCTTACCGCGTTCGAGACGCTGGGTAATAATCATTCGGATGTCTAACTCATGCGCACGGAGCTGCGACGCCAAACGAACCGACAGATCCATCGATTTGGAGTTCAGCGAACGGATTTCGCAGATCAGTTTCTTCCCTCGGAAAGTTGTTTCGGCCTTTCCGTAGCCGGTCATGGATAATATCATATTATTTACCATTTAATCATTTACCATTTGTTCATCTATTTGCCGATACAGAATTTGCTGAAGATGTTGGAGAGGACTTCTTGGTTAGTGATCTGTCCTGTTACTTCACCGAGCGCAGAGAGACAGTCTTGCAGATCAAGCGAAAGCAGTTCGCCGGAGAGACCATCGTGCAAACCCTGTTGCACACGGAGGATCGCTTCGTGCGCTCGGCTGATTGCCTCATAATGACGCGCATTGGAAAGCATGACCGCAGAAGTACTCATCATCTCCTTGGCTATTCTCACCAACTCACGCTTGAGCGGTTCTATCTCGCCGTTCTTGGCAGAAATGCTAATGAGATTTGAAGATTTGAGGAGTTGAGAATTTAAAGATTGCAAATCCGCCTTATTTAGCACTCTAATAATCGTCCCTTTTGTCCAATCGTTCATCAATTGTACCTCGTCAATCGTCAAATCGTCAATTACATAGATGACAATCTGCGCATTCTCCATTGCTTTTCTACTACGTTCCACTCCCATTTGCTCGATGACATCGGAGGTTTCTCTCATTCCCGCGGTGTCAATAAGACGGAAAAGGACGCCATCAATAATAAGCGTATCTTCGATGGTATCGCGCGTGGTTCCTTGTATATCGCTCACGATCGCGCGTTGCTCGCCTAAGAGCGCGTTCAGAAGGGTCGATTTGCCTACGTTCGGCGCGCCCACGATCGCTACCGGAATACCATTCCGAATAGCATTGCCTGTACGGAACGAAGAGATGAGCGACTGTAACTTTTGCTCGATTTCATCGGCTAATTGGGATAACTCCGAACGATCGGCAAACTCTAATTCCTCATGGTCCGCAAAATCCAACTCCAACTCCACCAACGAGGTGAAATGCAGCAGCCGTTCACGAAGAGACGCCAACTCGTTCGAAACCGAACCACGTAACTGACTCAACGCCAAGTCTTTCTCCGCCTTGCTCTGCGAGGCAATGAGATCCGCTACAGCTTCCGCTTGCGTCAGATCCATCTTTCCATTAAGGAACGCGCGCTGCGTAAATTCGCCCGGTCGTGCCATGCGTGCACCCGCGTCTACGAGCCACTGAAGAAGAGTCTGCTGGATATAGAGACTGCCGTGACACGCTATTTCAATAGTGTCTTCACCGGTAAACGAATGCGGCGCACGGAAAATAGAACACAAAACGTCATCCAATAATTCACCGTTTCGCTCTATCCGCCCATGCCGAATCGTATTCGCCGGACTTTCAGTCAACGAAACTCGCCCCGTAAAGAGCGTGTCCACTATCTCGATCGCGCGCTCTCCGGAAACACGTATGATGGCGATACCGCCAACTCCATACGCAGTTGATATAGCACAAATAGTTTGCATTTGGAGTGCAAAGATACTGCTTTTTTCCCATATATGCAAAAAAATGAGGGGTAAAATGCATTTTTTTTGCTAAAAAATTTGGTCATATCAAAAAAAAGCAGTACCTTTGCACCCGCTTTCGAATGAGAAGCAGAATATAGGGTGCTATCGTCTAGTGGCCTAGGACAACGGCCTCTCACGCCGTAAACCCCGGTTCGAGTCCGGGTAGCACTACAAGAAAAAGAGCCTTAATGGGCTCTTTTTTTGTGCTACAACGGCTCGTAACCGGGATGCGTAGTCCTAAATCAAATTTGCGGACCGCGTTGTTTAGGGAGTACGGTACCTGTTTCGGCATGCTCTATCAGATTTTCGAGGATCGTAGCGAAACGCCATTCGATAGCGTTCTGCCATGTCTTATCCGAGATAAACGTAGACAGCACTTTGCCGAAGACCAGACCGAACTCATAATGAACGCGCGTCTGATGGTCATTGATAGGCTCCAAGCGGATGATGAACGTACCTCCCTCCAAGATAGAACCGGAATAAGTAGCGGTCATCTTAGCGGTAAGCGGGAATTTCGTTTTGGCGGGACGCGAGAGGACATACTTCGTTCCCAGATGCTGATCCTTCCACCAACGTGTACCAAGGATATAGATATCAATCGCTACGTCTCCGGTCTTGTTCACAGGGTCGTACATCCGATCCTTATAACGAAGTTGGATAGCATCGCGGCTCTCCTTGGTCTTTTTCTTTGGTTCTTTCACCTCTTTCTTCGGTTCGGAGGGCGCTTCATTAAGTCCCAGGTAAGCCCACTCGAAGAGGGAATCGGGGCATGCCTGAAACTGATAGCAGAACTTATCTGCTGTCAGAAGCATGGATTGCCACGAAGCGTTGCAGATCGTATCAATAACGACGCCGCGGGCTTGCGGACGCCAAGCAAACATATTGGCTGAGATTGCCAAAAAGAGCACTAAGAATTTGTATTTCATGATAGATTATTGTATGTAGTCTAAACAAGTTCGAACTTCTATATTCGGTCGCACAACGCCGTTTGCTACCGCCACATGAGCTGGATGGGTGGCGTAGGTCTTAAGCGCCTCGGGCGACTCCAAGGTGGAGTCCAACATGATATCTGCATTGCTGCTTTCGAGCTGTCCGGTTGCCTGAACATGGATATCCACCAGCCCCGGGACTTGCCCTTTCAACCCCTCTAGTCCCTGCTTGATTGCAAGAGCTGCTGCTGCTTTTTGCTCGGCTGTCAAGTCCGAACGCAATTTCCAAAGAATAATGTGCTTAACCATAAAAATATCTCCTATCAACTATCAATTGTCAATTATCAATTGTCAATTATCAATTATACATTTCCTTGCGATATAGATCGTAGCGATTCCGAAAGTCAGCGTCTCCCATGCCGCCTCCTTAAATCCTGCGTCCGTCAGATGTCGGGCAAAAGTCTCTCCCCAACAAAAAGACTTGACGCTCTTATTGAGATAGGTATAAGCCGTTTTATCGCGGCTCACTACCCTACCGATCCATGGCAACACGCGCGTGAAATATATATCGTATAGCGCGCGCACGAGGCGGTTGGAGGGATAGGAGAACTCCAAGATCACTACTTGTCCGCCGGGTTTGAGCACGCGGTACATCTCACACAGACCCTCGTCCAAGTCCTGAAAATTCCTACACCCGAAGGCGCAAGTCACCGCATCGAAAGTATCTTTTTCAAAGGGCATCGACTGCGCGTTTGCATGCATAAATCGGACATTGGGCAGGTGGTGTTTGTCGGTCTTCTCTTTGCCTATCCGCATCATTTGGTCAGATAGATCAATACCGGTCACCTGCTCTGCTTTCCCGCGGCGAAGCATCTCGATGGTCAAATCAGCCGTACCGATTGCCACGTCCAAAACATGCTGAGCCGGTTGCATAAGCCGTACTGTTTTCCGCCGCCATAAACGGTCTATATTCAAGGAAAGACCATGGTTGAGACCGTCATACGTACCGGCAATCCGATCGAATAATTGACCTATCTGTTGCTTTTGCTCCATAAATCGGCTACAAAGGTACTACAAATTTTGCATATATGCAAGCGTTCGGGGATTTTTTTTGAGAAAAGGAGCGATTTATCGCGTCTTAAAGGTCCCTGAGCGTCTATCGGGAGCTTGCTCACGGATAGCCGCTCGGTAAACGAGCTTACCGTTCGTTCTGCCTACCACCCTAATCCACACTCCTTGCGGAGTACAAACGCCTGCGGCAATAAACCTAAAAAACAATTATGCTCATATTTCTCATTTTAGTCGTATAAACAAGCATTAAAAGCTTGCTATTACTACATTTTTGCGACAAAATTACTGCTTTTTTTTTGAAATATGCAAGTTTTTTTTGCATTTTTCTTTCGGATTATTTGGATTATTGAGATTTTTGTTGTACCTTTGCACCCGAAATTGAAAAGAGGATGGATTTGACTGCTTGCAACCTCGTTAAAACAATGCTAAAAGGTCGATGGTCAATGGTTGTTAGCCGACAGCCCAAAGACCAATGACAAATGACAAAGCAGCCATGGGGCTGTTTTTTTGATGTTAGAGGCTTAGCCCCAATCGGAGACATGTTAAATCGTTAAATCGTTAAAACATTAATAAATGCATTATTTATTTACATCTGAATCGGTGTCGGAAGGACACCCGGACAAAGTGAGCGACCAGATCTCGGACGCTATCTTGGATAATATGTTAGCACAGGACCCTCATGCACACGTGGCTTGCGAGACGCTCTGCACCACGGGTCAGGTAGTGATCGCCGGAGAGGTGAGTTGTAAGGGATGGGTGGACATCCAGCGCGTGGTACGCAAGACGATAGCGGAGATCGGTTACACCAAAGCGGAGTATAAGTTTGAGGCGGAGAGTTGCGGTATCTTGACTGCGCTTCATGCACAGAGTCAGGACATTAACATGGGTGTCTCTCGTGCCAAGGAGGAGGAGCAAGGAGCCGGCGACCAAGGAATGATGTTCGGTTATGCGACCGACGAGACGGATAACTTCATGCCTTTGACGCTCGACTTGGCGCACACCTTGGTTTATACGCTCGCACGAATCCGCAAGGAGGGCAAACAGATGACCTACCTCCGTCCGGACAGTAAGAGCCAAGTAACCATCGAATATGACGAGCAGAACCGCCCCGTTCGTATCGACACCATCGTCCTTTCCACACAACACGACCCGTTTAGAACGGGAGCAAGCCAGCCATGCGGCGAAGAAGTGACGCCGGAGATAATCAAGAAAGATATCATCGAGATCCTTCTGCCGCGCGTAGCCACACGGGATAGCCGTTACAGCCATTTGTTGCATGAGTTCTTAGCGGACCCCAACGCCAAACTGTTAGTGAACCCGACGGGCAATTTCGTGATAGGCGGTCCTCACGGCGACACCGGTCTGACAGGTCGTAAGATCATCGTAGATACTTACGGAGGTCGCGGCGCGCACGGCGGAGGTGCTTTCAGCGGTAAGGACCCATCGAAAGTGGATCGTTCGGCAGCTTATGCGGCGCGATGGATTGCCAAACATCTGGTAGCAGCAGGTGTGGCACACGAGGCGTTGGTACAAGTAAGCTACGCGATCGGAGTGGCAGAGCCGGTTTCGCTTTACGTCAACACGAACGGTACCGCCCGTGTGGCGATGAGCGATGCCGAGATCGCGCAACATGTTGCGAAGCTCTTCGACCTCCGCCCGGCGGCTATCATTCGCGACCTGAAACTGACGCAACCTATGTACGAAGAGACCGCTAAGTACGGTCATGTGGGTCGTACGAACGAAGTAGTAAAAAAGACTTTCTTGGATGCCGACGGACAGGAATATACCCGTGAGGTGGAATTATTCACATGGGAGAAACTGGACCGCATTGAAACTGTCAAAAAGGAGTTTGAGATTTGACATTCCACAATACACAATACACAAATGAATAAGATAAAAACGCGGACGATATTAGTGCTTATGATTGTGATCGGAGCGGTGGTTATCGATCAGATTATCAAATTGTATATCGCCACCCATTATGCCCTCGGTGAGAGCCACGAGATCACTTCATGGTTTTGGCTCTGCTACGTGGAGAACAATGGTATGGCTTTTGGCATTGAATGGTTCTCCAAGTTAGCGTTGACCTTGTTCCGGTTAGTGGCGGTAGGACTATTAGGATGGTACGCACATGTTCTTATTCGCCGTCCCGAAACGCCGACCGGTTACTTAGCAACAATCGCTTTTATCATAGCAGGTGCATTAGGAAATATCATCGATTGCGTCTTCTACGGCAAGTTATTCGGG
The DNA here is from genome assembly GCA_946406195.1 of uncultured Bacteroidales bacterium. Taxonomy (GTDB): domain Bacteria; phylum Bacteroidota; class Bacteroidia; order Bacteroidales; family Paludibacteraceae; genus Colicola. The sequence goes on along the minus strand of CAMJJT010000014.1, from coordinate 9,840 downwards.
TATGCAGGATGGTTCTTTGGCAAAGTGGTGGACATGTTCTATTTTCCGCTCATACATAACAGTACCGGAGAGGTGCTCTTCTTCCGTCCGGTATTTAATTTTGCAGATAGTTGTATCACCTGCGCCGTAGGCGTGATTTTGCTCTTTTATATGAAAGAACTGAATCAAGAATCAGGAGTCAAGAATAAGGGCAATAATGAAGATTAGCAAAACCATATTAGTCTTTACTCTTTGTTCGTTACTCCTTATTCTGAGTGGATGCAGACCGAAGGGGATTTTGCACTCGTGGGAGTTACGGGCGTTGCTGTATGATCTGCATCGCATGGACGCTTTGCTGCAGGTCTCCGGCAGGCAGTACGAGAGCGATGAGGTGCGCAACATCTACTATGCCGAAGTCCTTGAGAAACACGGTGTGACCCAAGCTCAGTTCGATTCGTCGTTGGTATGGTACACGGCTCATCCGCAACTCTTCGATAAGATTTATCCGAAAGTGATTGCCCGTTTGATGGAAGATGAGCAACTCTTCGAGAGAGAACACGCGGCAGAACTCAGCGGATTTGAGGCGGAGAGGATGAAAGGATTAGAGGGTGAAGGGATGAGCGGATTAGCAAATGAGAGAACATATACCCTTGCCCAATTAGACAGTACCGTATGGGTGACCCTTCACGGTTATCCTTCTACTTGGAATCCATTAGTGCATCATCTTGAAAATCAACTCTTTCCACAGATCGGCGTCCTTCGCTGAAGGATTATTGATTCCTTTTAAGCGTGCGTCCATCTCTCTCAGATAGCCGACGATGAGGAAGGTCTTTGCCGCCGGATAGCGCTTCGCTGCCATCTCATAATCTTTGACGAAATAAGGATTGATTCCTAACTCTTTCGCCACTACTGCCGGCGATTTGACAGGCATGTAATGGTACATGAGGAGGTTGGAGAAGAAGGTGAAGAGCGGCGCCATCTCGCGAATCATGGGATGGTCCTTACTGCCCGCGAAATACTGCGCTATCCTGTTCACTTTAGCTATATCTCCACGAATGAGCGCCGCTTGGAGCTCCATGATATTATAATCCTTGGAGATACCGATATTGCGTTCCACGAGCGCCGCATCAATCGTATTAACGCCTTCGGGACGACCATCCATCAGTTTTTGCAGCGCCCCGACGATAGCGGAGAGATCGGTACCGATATAATCTGCGAGTAGCGGTGCCACTTTCGGATCGATAGTAACTTTCTCTTTGCCGTTATTGACTTGGGCTTTATTGAAATCGACGATATAGGAGTTGATCCATCGCTCCACTTCGTAGTCCCGCAATTTATCCGATTGCATCCAAACGACCTGCGGATGATCGGCAGCTCTTTTCCAAACGCCCTGACGCTTATCGGGTTTGCCATTATAGCAGATGACGAGCACCGTTTGGGGCATCAGATTATCGAGATAGGCATTGAGTGCTTCCCATTTCTTGATAGCTTGCGCTTCGCGCACAATAATCACTTTTCTGCCACCCATCATCGCAAAACCGCGTGCGGCACCGATGACGGGCGCTATGTCAGCACCCTGCAGATCGCGCGCATAGAGGATCTGCTGGTCAAACTCACGCGCCATCTCGTCCAACGCGTTCGCCGCGATGAAGTCATACACTTGGTCCGCATAATAGGGTTCATCTCCGCAGAGCACATAGATGGGAGCGTATGTCCCCGCGCGCAAAGCACGCATGATATCGTCAAATTTGGTGGTCATTAGTCGTTGGTCCGTTGGTCGATGGTCGTTGGAAATTATTCCCAGTGTCGGTCTTTGGCAAAGAGTCGTCCGAGTCCGCTGAGCCAGATAGACTCCGCCATATGTCGGGCATAAGACGGACTATAAGCAGCGATGCGACGTGCGTTCGCCATTCGTTCCTGCATCGTATGCCATTTGCGCGCTATACGTCCCTTAGGGGCAGGTTTGGTGGCTTTGGGAGCCACCATCTTTCCGGCTAACAGATCGTTCATTAAGCGTTGCGCTCTATCAGCTACCAAATCGGTGTAAAAGAGGGCTTCGTCCTTCGGCAGCCCCAGATAATTCACCGCCATCCACATATACAGCTGCCATACATCCATCAGTCGCAACGCACGCAGGTAATGCTTCAGACGCGGCGCGTCCAACTGCCCGGCATAATGATGCATGAGTAAGGTGAGATCGCATAACTGCCGCACGCTGGCTCCCATCGTGGTCATATGTTCCCATGAATGGAGCATGATCAGCAGCGCATTGAAAGTAGCCTCCGGAATCATCACCTCCACGCCGCTTACCGTCTTCCGCTCAGCATGGCTCATTCCATACTGCTCAAAACGGGCGTAGCGCCGCTCATCGAGAGGGTGCGGCAAGGACACTGTCACGCGATGGATCTCAATAGACACACCGTCGGCGATGAGGTTATAATGTTTGTAATGATCCAACTCCTCGTCGAACTTAAGGGCATCGGGAAAAGTAGCGCGCATCGCAGCGCAAGCAGGATGATATTGCTGCGCCCCTACGAAGAGGTCTATATCTCCCCACTGCCGCATCTGAGGTTCGGGATAGAAAGCCGCCAAACCGGCTCCTTTCATGAGCACCACCTGTATATCGGCTTGCTTCATCGCAGACCAAGCCATAGACAGCATATGCCCCAGATGGACATGTTGCTGGATCGTACTCATGCACACACTCTTCATCTGCGCGCGCACGGCGGAAGGGATATCCTCTTGCGCCAGAACGGCAGGAAAAACCAAAGCTCCGGTGCCTTGTTGCACATTCAAACGGAGCAAGCTCTCGGTCTGCTCCACCGGCCACGATGCAGGAGTGCCCCACAACGCTGCCCTCACTAATGAAAGATAATTATGCACTATGTGTCTTATGCGTTAAGATGGATCTCATTGTTAGGAAGAAATACTTGATATCGGTGCGTATAGGGTGCGCCAAGTATTCCGTCAGGTATTTATCCTCGCTGGCGAAAAGCTCGTCAAACGTATCGGGATGGTCGATATAAAAAGGCGGTATCAAACCGGGTTTGGACAGCGTACGTTTGTCTTGCAACCATTTCGGATAGGTCTCGAACATGGTCTTGCTCAAGGGCCGTACTCCTACCAATTTGCAATCCCGTTTGAGCCAGTTAATGAGCATAGGCAGCTCATCCAGCCAATACCGACGCATGAACTTGCCCCACGTGGTGATACGCCAATCGTCATTGGATTTATCGGATATATCCATGCCGCCACGGGCATCGAAGACATATTTCTGGATGTACTCGGCGTACGGGTGCATCGTGCGGAACTTATAGAAATACTTGATTTCCTTATTCTTACAAACCCGCGGCAACTTAATGAGCGGACCATAGACCTTGATCTGTTCTTGCGGATAGGGCTGCGAACGACGATGAGCAAAGACATACTCTATATGTCCCATCGGCACGATCTCGTCCACCTCAAATCCGCAATAATAGAGCCGCCCCAACACCTCGGTCTTGGAGAGCATACGCTTGCGTCCTTTATTGATGTCATAATAAAGCCGGCTGGTCAGCATCAGACGCGGCAGGACCCTTTTCGTAAAGAAATAAAGCGAGTAGATGAGCCAGTTCAGACCCCATGGATAGCGGTTGAGTATCTTCGATTTGATATACTCTTGAGGACGATAGCAGCAGACATAACGTCCCTCATCCGGCAGTTTTTGATTCACGATACAGAAGCGCCGGTTGATTCCCTTCGCATCATTGAGGAGGGTCAAATCCACTAAAGTCTTGTACTGATAATCAGGTATTTGGAGGAAAGCAAAACGATTACGGTCACAGATGACCTTGGTCTGTCGGTTATCCAGACGTGCTTTCTTGCGTAACATGTAATAGTCCGCTTCGGTAGTCACGGACAGCACCGACTGATGGATCGATTCAATACTGCTCTTCTGCCTTTTCTCGTCCGGTCGTGCAGGAACAGCGTTCTTCCGCTGCTCGATGGTCATCACGGGTACGGTCATGTTCGTCGCATACTTCCAGTAATGCTCCATGAGGATGACAAAGGTCTCGATGGCGCCTACCAAGAGAATCGTCCACATCGCTACCCGAGGCGAGAGTCCCCACGACATCTGCGGCAAGATCCACCAGCATAAACCGATCAGTATGCCAGCATCCAGCGCAAGCGACAGGTACGATTGCCAGAACCACGCTTCTTTGAAAGAGCGGTACAACTGCACGAGGCAGCCCACAACGACCCACAACACAAAAAGCACACCGAAAAGCGCCCAATAACTTGCGATAGACCCTTTATCCGCCACCCAACGCCATAACACGCATAATAACGCCGCCAGCACCCAAACCATCAGGTCTATCACCACCCTCTTATACCATCCTTCACGTAACATGTTATCTCAAAAGGCTTTTTCTAAATTACGGCTGCAAAGGTACTGCTTTTTTGCGATATATGCAAGAGGAAAGCGTAAAATTATGTAAATAGAAGTGCATTTTTTCTTTTTTCTCCCCATTTCGCAAAACGACAATAAAAAAATATGCCCTTTTTCATAGATGCTCATATGCGAGCAGCCGGAGAATAAAAAGCAGGGGCAGGAAAACTGAAAGTTCCTGCCCCAAACCATTACGCGAAGATGCGATTACTCTTGCATCAACAATTGCATGACAACCTTTGCTGAATAAGCTACCGGGGTGCCGGGACCGAAGATGGCGGCGACACCGGCTTTGTAGAGGAAGTCATAGTCCTGCGCGGGGATGACACCACCGGCAGTAACCATGATATCCGGACGGCCGAGTTTTTTGAGCTCCTCGATGACCTGCGGGATGAGGGTCTTGTGACCTGCCGCGAGGCTGGAGACACCCAGTACATGGACATCGTTCTCCACCGCCTGTTTAGCTGCCTCTGCCGGAGTCTGGAACAAGGGTCCCATATCGATCGTCAAACGCTGCGTTTAAGCGAGGGCAGAGGATATGCACTTGTATATATCCTATGCCGAGCGTAGCAGGGTCTCTAAGCCGTCATGCCGACAACTTGTTTGGCGGCTTTAATAAAAAGGCTTAGAGGTATATGGGAAAGGTACAGACTTCGTGCAGAGGCAGCACAAAACAGGCGGGACGATGGACATAGACGGGTGTATGCGTGGGGGCAGGGCAAAAAGAGACTCAGACCGCGCAAGGTCATAGAAGGAGCACAAAAAGAAACTCGGGCGTCTGTACGGATAGCAGGGTCACGGTGGAGGCAGCCCCGCGCGCAGGACTACAGACTTCGGCAAAGGCGGCGTCGCCGCAGACATCTTCGGGCACAGGGCACCCCGGAGGCATACGGAAAAGTGGGCAATGCAGCTTTTGATGCAAGAGTAATTCGAAAAGTCTCTCTCGGATAATAGAGGTATGCCAAGAATGGCAGACATCGTTTTTGCCATACCGCGTAACGAAAATGAACAGCTCAACCGACAAATATAATCAACACAGCCGTGAGCAAAGCGAACTCCTTATAAAGGGGGAAAGAGAAAAAATAATATAAATAACGTTCGCGTGCGCCCGAAATGAATCAAGTAGAAGAAAAACTGCTCTGAAAGAAGAAAATAAAAAATACGATATTTTTTTGACATAGGCAAATAAATATTCCGATTTAGTCGAAAATGCGGAGGCAAACGCAGAAAGCAACGCAAAATCAATTCATTTCACTTGCAAAATCAAAACATTATTTGCATATCTCGAAAAATTATTGTATCTTTAGTCTCAATCTGTCATTACTCGTAGTCTGCTATCTCCTCAAAATGCTCCACAGCCCAGCCAATGAGCCCTGAGACGTGCGGCATGAGTGATTCGCCACGGTCGGTCATGTTGTACTCCACACGCGGCGGCACTTCCGGATAGATTGTACGCGCAATCAAACCAATCTGCTCCAGCCGCTTGAGCGTCTGCGACAACATCTTCTGCGAACAATCCGCCATGTCACGGTGCAACTCATTGAACCGCAACGTGCCGTTCTTGTGCAGATGGTACAACACCAGCAGCGACCATTTGTCGCCGAACTTGTCAATCACGTGCCGAATCGGGCAATTCAAATAGCGAGGATCTACCTCTTTTACAATCTTACGCATACACGTACGTTCTTTATATAAATGAAATCGACTGCAAAGTTACAAAAGTTTCTTTGAGTAACCAAATATTTTTGAGAAATTCGCTCTAAAAAAGTTATTTTGCAAAAAAAAATGAAAAAAAATGCATTTTTTTGTAGGTCCGTTTGGCCTGTATTTGCAAAATTCCTACTTTTTGGTAAGTACCTTACTTTTCCGTGCCTTCTTGTGAGAACCAAATAAAAGCAGTACCTTTGCACCGGAATTCAGAAAATAACAACCTCAAAAATATCAACAAAATGAAAAAAGTATTTATTATCGCAGCGGCTGTTCTGGCAATGGTCGGTTGCACAAAAAAGGAGAACCAAGTTATGACAAACGAACAAAAAGTTGTGGCACTTTTGAAAGCCATTGAGACAGGCGCAAACGAGCCTATCGCGTACATCAACGCAGACAAGTACATCCAACACAACCTCGGTGCAGAGGACGGTTTGGCAGGATTCGGCAAGTTGCTGGCAGGGCTGGCAGAGTACCCCGAGAAAGCTACAGTCAACACCGTGCGCGTGTTCCAAGACGGCGATTATGTGGTAGCACACACGGATTACAACTTTTTCGGTCCGAAAGTGGGTTTCGACATCTTCCGTTTTGAGGACGGTCTGATCGTGGAGCATTGGGACAATCTGATGCCGACACCTGCAACGGCTAACCCGAGCGGTCATACCTGCTTCGACGGTGCGACGGAGATTACCGACCTTGACAAGACCGAGGCGAACAAGGCCATCGTACGGGGTTTTGTACACGACGTGCTCATGGGCGAACACCCGGAGAACCTGACGAACTACTACGACGGCAACAACTACATTCAGCACAACGCACAGATCGCAGATGGTCTGGACGGGCTGGGTGCAGCACTCGCAGCGATGGCAGAGGCAGGCGTGGCAATGGTGTATGACACGAACCATATCATCCTTGGAAAGGGTAACTTCGTGCTCAGCGTGAGCGAGGGTTCGTTCGGCGGTCAGCACACCTCGTTCTACGACCTGTTCCGCGTGGAGAATGGCAAGATTGCGGAGCACTGGGATGTCATCGAGACCATCGCGCCGGAGACTGAACGCAAGAACGGAAACGGTAAGTTTGGCTTTTGATTATGCAACAAGCACTGAAGTTTTTATGCGACCACAAAGAGATTGCCCTTGCCACGTGTGAGGGCAATCTGCCTAAACTGCGGTTGTTTCAGATCATGAAGCAGGACGGCACGCACCTGTATTTCGCCACCTCGCCGGAGAAAGCGGTCTATCGGCAGTTACAGGAGAACCCGAACGTGGAGATTCTGGCAACCGACAACCGTATCTCCGTACGCTGTGAAGGGATGGTCAGTTTTGAAGTGGACGAGGCGACGCAGCGATGGATTTACGAGCATAATCCCGTGTTACCGCGGCTGTACACGAGTTATGACAAGTTGGTGTATTTCGTGCTGCCGATAGCCGCGATGGATTATTTTGACCTCAATCCCACACCGCCTGTGTTCCGGCATTTTGACCTGCTAACAGGCGAAACAGGAAACGGGTATGTAGGCGAACGATACAGCAAGAAATGAACAGATTGGAAAATATAGAAACCGTCCTTCGCGAACTGCAAGCGATGAACGGAACAGCAGTGCCGATGCCTGAATCCCTTGCGGACAGGCAGCGGCTCATGCGTGCGTTGATGAACATCTGGCAACCGCAGATGCTGTCGGACGAGTTCCTACGCGCGCAAGACAGAGAGTTACAAGCGCAGCGGGAGGATAAGGGCGAATGGATAATGGCGAATGGCGAAAGCGGTATTTCGGTCGTACAGGCGGATATCACGCGGTTGCAGGTCGATGCGATCGTCAATGCAGCGAACTCGCAGATGTTGGGATGCTTCCAACCGCTGCACGCCTGCATCGACAATACGATTCATTCGGCGGCGGGGCTCCAACTGCGACAAGAGTGCAACGAAATCATGCAGGGCCATGAACTACCGACCGGCGAAGCGGTCATCACACGTGGTTACAACCTACCGGCTAAGCATGTAATCCACACCGTCGGACCCATCTACGGCATGCAACCCAAGCGGGTTTCGCAAATGGCTTTAGCCGCTTGTTACCGAAACTGTCTGAACCTTGCTGCAGCACACAGCCTGACGAGTATTGCGTTCTGCTGCATCTCTACCGGCGTGTTCGGTTACCCGCAAGACGAAGCGGCAGAGATAGCCGTGCATACCGTTCGGGAATGGCTTTTGGCACACAAAGATGTAGAGATAAACGTTATATTTTGCACTTACAAAGACGAAGATTATGCTACCTACCAACGACTTACAACAAGCGCGTGAGTGGTTGCAAAACGCAGACCACATCCTCATTGGCGCAGGCGCAGGGCTGAGTTCCGCCGCCGGTATTGATTATGCCGGTGAGACTTTCCAGCGCGAGTTTGCGGACATGATTGCCAAATACGGATTCGGAGATCTCTATTCGGCTTCGTTCTATCCGTATCCGACCGAAGAGGAGTTCTGGGCAAGTTGGGCGCGGCATGTGCTCTTTGCGCGGTTCAACAACGGACAATCCGCCAAGGATGAACCGGGAAAATATACAGAAGCCCTACCACTCTATCAGCAGTTGTTAAAACTGGTGCGCGACAAGGATTATTTTGTCATTACGACCAACGTGGACGGGCAGTTTCGCAAGGCAGGATTTGATGCCGAACGGCTGTTTGAGGTGCAAGGCGATTATGCGTATCTGCAAGGCAAAACGGGTAAGAGTGGCAAGGTCTATTACTCCGAAGATTTGTTCCGGCAGATGGTGCGTGAGGAGCAAAACGGACGTATTCCAACGGCTCTCATTCCGTGTGATCCGGAGAGCGGCGAGAAGATGGATATCCATGTGCGCAAGGACCTCTATTTTGTGGAAGATGACGCTTGGCAATGCGCACAGAGTAATTACTACGATTGGTTGGAAACGAACATTGGAAGCCTCTCGACTTCCAATGTGGTTCTGCTCGAACTCGGTGTCGGTTTCAATACGCCTACGATTATTCGTTTCCCGTTCGAAAGGCTGGCAAACAAATATCGCAACGTCTCTCTTATCCGCTTCAACCGCGATTATCCTTCTGCACAACTACCGCTTGACCATTTCATCGGTTTAACGGACTTGTCCACGCTATTTTTGCATACAATTTGAAATTTATGTCACAAAAACTTGTATAATTCAAAAAAATGTAGTAACTTTGCAGCCGCTTTCATGTAAGAAAGCGACGTCAGCTCTTTAGACGTTAAATGGGAGGGCATATTGATTAGCACTTAGTGCAAACAGGCATATTGCTTTATAAAACAAAAGTCGACAACTTTTCATCTACAAAGAAGAATATGTCCCTGTTACTCGTGTCATGGCACGGGTTGCGGGGCATTTTTGTAGGAGCTTGTCGACGCTTTGTTTTATGATGTCCCGCATTCCCGTGCTTTTTATGCCCTCCATAATTCTTAATCATTATTCATGAAAAGATTTTTTATCAATCATCTCCATGTGCATGGAGACTACATTGACATTCACGATAATCCCAATGCTACATTCCATGTGGGACAGCCATCCGCAGTTTTTACACCACGTGCATCCGAAGAAGAAATCTTGGAAATAGATACATCTTTCTTCTGCACACAACAATTTACTGAAGATATCATCGAGAAGAATTTGCGGCAAGCCATCGAATCTGCTTCAAGCAAAGCCGATGCGTGTAGGCGCGTCATGGATTTGGAGCCGTTGGGTT
>CAMJJT010000013.1 GCA_946406195.1 uncultured Bacteroidales bacterium | reverse complement strand
CTCTTCAGCGCCGTCCATACCGCCGGCATCTTAGCCATCTCCGTTACCGCAAAATCGACGTTCATCAGCACTTTGTCATTCTCATTGTCTTCCCAGTCGTTCTTATGGTTGATGGCATATACATCCGCGTAGTTACTGAGGGCTTTCTTCAATCCGGTTTGTCCCTCCGGAGCGTCAAAGAGCTCTTTGAGCAGCGAACCGTAATCGCCGCCGTGGGTCGTATGACCGGAAGCGAGCGTATAGGTAGTCACGTCCGTTAACTCGGATAAGTACTCGATGCTGTTCTGCAGACAGCAGTCGAAAACAACCGCGCATACAGGGATACCGGACTTCTTGATTCCGTCATGCAACTCTTTGGCCTTGATAGCCCGTCCTTCATTGAAGGCATCGGTGATGGTCGATCTCGGAGCCTTCGGAGGAGCAGGATAATCGCCGTCCTCGTCCGGTTCCCATCCGGAAGCATGACCCGCGAGAACAAGGATATAGTTTTCCGCCGGCATGTATTTGTCTACGTCCTTCAGTACCGAAGCTATATACTCCGGTTCATACATCGCCGCACTCGAATGGTCCGCAATCCATTTATCGGGGAGCGAGAGGTATTGCACAGCGTCCTTATTCTCGAAATCGATGCACTCCGATCCCACCTCAAAGAAATACACCTCGCCGGCTTTGCCTCCCGCTACGAACGGTTTGCCTTCTTTTTTGACCATTTCCTGACTTGCTTTATTCAGTCCCTCCTGCGACGAGTATTTCATATACACGGCGCAGCGAACGGAGTAGTCTTTTTTCTTCGTCGCGAGAAACCCGGCGGCATCGGCTATATCCCGCTCTTCATCAACTTCGAGATTCTCGCCGTTATTCGCATAGATGATGACGGTGTACTTCGCCTTTTGGGTCGGACCGGCTGGCTCGTTGTTGCTCTTCTTACAAGCATTCATGCCGAACAGCAATACCATCACCGGCATGATAAACAAAAATGTTCTTTTCATGTGTTCAATAATATGTCATTCGTTAAAAATAGGTTAGTTAGCCACCTTCCATTGGGGGGCATAAGGCGCAGAGACGGAGCCGATGATGGCATCGTTGCCGTAGGTGAGCGTCGTACTCGCCGTGAAGAGGTTCTTGAGCTTCGCCGAGTAATACTTGAGCGTCACTTCCGAACCGTTGGACGGAGCCGTCACGTAGAGGTAGAACAAGCCTTCGGAGGGCTTTGCCATACCTATACATTGATTGCCGTCAAAAGCTGCTAACAGATCGTCTTCCTCTACGGTCCAACCGGTTGATTGCACCTGATCGGCGTAGGTGAGCGACAAGTCCACGCTCGCAATGACCGTCATGGACGAGGTCATGTCATAGTCGTCCGATACTGCCCATGAAGGGGTTGACACATTGCCGGTAATAGGCTGCGTACCCGGAGCCGGCGACGGCTCGTCTTTGCTGTCCTTTTTGCAGCTCACTGCAAAAAGCAGCAGGGCGCAAAGAGCAAGGGTTTTACAGGTACTATAATTTAGTACCAGTGATGCTATACTTTTCATTGTTTCGAATTATTATTACGTGATCGTTTTCGATAAGCTTGTAAACGCCGGTCTCATCGTCTGCCGGTTTGAGGATGATCGGGGCTTTGAGCGAACCGTGGTGGGAGTCAGGTTGATAGTAGAAAGTAGAAAGACCGCTTTCGCTCAAAGTAGAAAGCACCACACCATTTTCTGTTTCGAAGCGGAGCTCACCTACCCGATCACTCTGAATCGTGATGAAGTAGAGCGAGTCGATCGGGGTTGCCACTCCAGCGAGTTCGTCACCGACATAAACCCGAATAGCTCCATTTGGTCTATTGTCCATTGTCCATTGTTCATTATCCACCTTCGCGATCATCGTCATGTTGGTCGAAGCCTTCGGGTTGGTGAACAGGTCTGTGTTCTGTGCTCCGAGGTCATCCTGGAAGCGGTCTGTTATCTTCTTCGATGCCGATGCTTTATGCGGATAGAAGTTCACCGTTACGGTGCCCTCTTCCATGCGGCGCATGAGATATCCTTCGCCCGGTGTGAGGGCCGTGAGGTCACCTACCCAACGATCGTCATCCGAGAAGACGGCAAAGCGGTTGTGCGCTTTGATCAGGTCACCCGTCGAAGCATGGTCGTAGTAGTCAGACATCGCGTCGCGCAGCGTCATCACCTGGCTGAACATACAAGGCAGTGCGTTCCACTGACCGTTACCTTTCAGCGTGATGTGCATCGAGTCTTCCGGCAGGGTAAAGCCAAACAGGTGCATACTGTTCTCCTCGAACGAATTGACCATATACATCTGCCTATAATCGAGGGTCTTGAGCGATCCGACGAACTTATCTGCAGTCTCGCTATAAGTGCAGAACTTGCGTGTAGCGGGATTCTTGATCAGGTCGCCTTCCGTCCATGGCTGCTCTGCCGTGATAGCCGTGTTCAGGGAGGCAGATATATCCAGATAGGTGGATATCCAGTTCCATCCCGGATTGAGGTAGATAGTCTGCATCTCGCTACCGCCGGCCTGCAGTTGTACGGGATCATCCTTGCCGCAACCATAGACAGCGCCGTGCGCAAAGAGGACGAGCGTATCCGGCGTGAGGTTATAGACCTTACCCGTAGCGGCTTTCCACAGTTGGAAGCGGATCGGCTTGTTAGTCAGTTTTTCGCTGCCGTGAACCGTGAGATAGAGTTCGCCATTGTCGGTGCAATGGGCTGCGCCTACACAATCATTGTTGTATATAGCGAAGACATAATCCTCGGGTGTGGTGTTGACTATCGTCTTGTCGGCCTTGTTCAGGATCACATTGCCGCACAGCGACATATTGAGCGGATAGCGATTCAGATCCACGTCGATGTAAGGCGGTTCGGTCTCCTTGGCTATCTCGAGCAGTAGCGGTTCAGCCAAGCCCTGATCGTCGGTGAGGTAGATCATCTGCTGGTGCGTACCGATCTTGAGTTCGGCAGCCTTGATGGTGAAAGTGACGGTCTTCTTCTCCTCCGCTTCGAGGGTACCTTGTGCGGGCGATGCGGTGAGCCATTTGGGCAGGTTCTCGATGGTGAACTGGCGGGTCATGCCGGTGGTATTGGTGATGACCATCGTGAATTGATGTGTCTGCTCGTCGTCCGTCAGTTTCTCGCGGTGGTTCCGGTCATTCCAGATGACGCTGTTGAGGTCCACATATACCGTCCATGTCACGGGCGATTGCAAACGGTTGCCGTTGAGGTCCTCCACGTCGCGCACGGTGAGGTACATCGTACGTTTGTTGATCTCGCGCGGTTGCGACTTGATATTGATCATGAGGTCGGACAACTGGTAGTTCCACGTGAAGGGCAGTTTGGTGAGCTGACCACGGTCACGTACCGGCGCACTGTTGCTCTTGTCCGCCTGTGCGCTGAGATCGTCCATCAGCAGCGGTTGCACTTTGTTCACCGTATTGCCGTTGGCGTCCTTGAAGACACGCTGGTTATTGGATGTGAACACGAGTTCCATCACGCCGGATGAGTTACGCTTTACCTGGGAGAAACAAAGCAGGTTGATCAATCCCATCTCCTCGCCATTGGGCGACTGCAGATAGAATTCATTCACCAGTTCGGACGGCAATGCCTGCTCAAACAGACATACGTCGTCGAGGTTTCCTTTCATTCCTTTGGCGAGCCATATCTTGGTACCGCTGAGTGCGCCGGTCTCCAGTGCGGGGAAGAGGAGCACTTTCTTGCCGTCGATAGCGATCGAACCGTTGTTAAAGGTACGGGAGATGACGAGTGCGCAGTGATGCCAGTTGCCATCGGTGAGGTTAGCTGTAGCCACCTTATGCTCGGTGCCGGACCGGAACGAAATCTCGCCATCGTGCAGCGCTATCTCCATCGTGGTCGAATCGTTCATCGACGTACCGAAGAGCGAGACGGAGTCTTGCTTGCTATTGTTACTGCGGAACCAGAACATCAGCGTATAGTCTTCGGCTGCACTACGGCTGAAGAGTGTCGGTTGTAGCAGCACGGGTGAACCGTTGGTTGCCAACGACAGGCCTTGCGGACGCGTCCAACTCAGTCCCCGGGCAAAGAGGGTTGCGCCGGTAGCCAAGTCAGACAGCTCGGAGCCTTTGTTCTCGTTCATGGGATAATAATCGAGCAGTCCGTACTCGTATCCGGTGAGGCGGCGCAGATGGGTAGTGCTGATCTCTGCCGGGGTCAGGGCTTTGGTCCATACGCGCAATTCCATTAAATTGCCTTGGTAGAGGCTGGTGCTGTCAATAGTAGCACCCACCATGATGGGAGCGGCAAAGTTCATGAGCGACCATTGCGTGGACGGGTTATCCGTGATATCCATTGTTCCAGCATAAAAGCGCACCGTCTTTTTCTCGGAATCGTACACCATGATGACGCGTGTGAAGTCGGTAGCAGACAACTGACCCATGGGTTTGGACTGCTTGGTCTCTGCCACTTTGTTATCTTCGACCACGGTCAGTTTGAGACGGTTGTCGGCGGTCAGGCTGAGGGAGAAGTTATACTCCTCGTCTCCGTGCGAGAAGAGTGCCATCTCGCGTCCCTTGACGGAAGGCTTGATGAGCATGTCTATACTCAGGTCGGTGAGAGACAGTTCGCGCGCTGCTTTCGTGCGGGCATAATGACCGCTCTGTCCATCGAAATAGAGCGAGGTGGTCTGGGTGATACCCGTGTTGTTGGTTACGCCGAGGATCTGGAAGTTATTGTCCTCGTCCAGCCAATTACCGGCGATGGGTTCGCTAAAGCGCATCGATATATTGTCCTTGAGCGTCAGGATACCGTTGGCGGGACTTGCCTTGCCGAACAGTACGGGCGGACGGGTGTCTTTCGTACCGCTGATGACAGGCGAAGCCTTGCTGACGAAGCCCGAACCGTAGCGGCAGTAGGAGACGGCACGCAGGTCGTAGTTCAGTTCTTTCGGATCGCGCTCGCCGTAGAAGCGGAAAGCTTGGATGCGGCCGTTCTCTATCTTGGCTTTGTTGCCTGTCGCCTTGTTATACAGGCTGTCGTCGGCATAGAACGAGCACTGGGTTACCCAGGAATCGTTGTTCTCCGTCGAGAGCTTGTACTGGAACTCGATATGATCGAAGTTCTTATGATGGATATTGAAGCCATCGATGGTAACGGGCAGGTAGTAGCCTACCGAGTCGCGTGCCGACAGGGTATTCATCACCCATTTATCGCGCGGATAGGCGATGCTGACGGGCGAGGACTCCGGCATATAGTGGACGGATAGTTTCGCATAGGCACTGATAGAGGTACAGGTAGTGGAGGCCAACTTCAGCGTCAGGTCCTCGTAGTCATCCACTATACCCCGTTGTATCTGCAGAGTCTTGACGATGGGCACTCCCGGTTCGCAGTACAGGGTAAGCGTCGAAGCGGAAGTGAGGGGTTCGCCGTCGATGAGCAGGATTGCACCGTTGGGGTTGGATTGGGGTTCCACCGAGAGCGAAAACACCTGTCCGCGTGCGGGTCGTCCGTCGGTATTGAGGTTGTCGTTGACGAGCGTGAGGCGGAAGACTGCCGATTGGTCGGCCGGCACATTGCTGATCGAGTACTGGTCGAGCGTAATCTTCGGGTTCTCCATCGGCAGGGTGGCATTACCCAGCACAAACTGACCGGGGAAATACCACTGGGTGCGTGCTTCGCCTTCGTAGGGACAATGGCTGGTTCCACCCTCCTGGAAGAAGATGAAGCTACCGTATTTCTCTTTCTGTGTAGGACGGGTAATGAAGTTGGTGAGTTCTGCCATTTTCTTCTGGAAGAGGGTATCCTGCTCGGAGCGATAGACGCTGACGGTCGTATTGGCAAAACCATCGGGCGCGATGGTAAAGCCTATCTTGCGGGATGCGGCTTGGTTGTTCCATGTGCCGGAACCGTCCAACGACAAATCTAACACCAGACTCCATTCGGTCTTCCATTGTGTGCCGGCCGCTTTGCCTTCAACGGAGGTATTATTATTCTTTTCTTCGGTGTATGTGTTGCCTGCGGAATAATTCTCAATAAGTTTTGACAAAGCCTTGAAATATTCATTTGTAGCGCCAGGTGCTTTATTGACAAGCGCATTGCCGGCATTGCTAAAGAAGCCTTTGAGATTGGCTAGATCCATACCGAAGGAGACATTACCGGACGCGGAGAACTCGCCGGAGAAGGTCTCGCTATATTCGCGGCTGGTACCTCCGCTGACGGAATAGGTGCCCACTTTCTTGCCGGACTGGATGGCGGTGACTTTATCCTTCTCATTGGTAGCGAGGATAGCCACCCATTTGACGAGTACGGCATTGATGGCACTAATGCGGTCGGGTTCGTTGTAGTCGGCTTTGTTCATCGGGGTGATAAAGCGGTACTTGGTGCCTATCTCGTCGTCCTTGGTAGCACGGTTCCAATAGACGGCTTTGCCTTGTTGGTTAGCGATGCTCTGAGCGGTAATGGAGTCAGGCGCATCAATGAGCAAGGAATTCCGTTCGCGGATGAGCTTGGGAATCAAGGTGTTGGCAATATAGTCCTGCGTATAGGCGAACTGTGTACCCATCTTTCCGCCGAGTACGGTCTCCTTGGCGATGACAAAGTGGTATATTCGTCCGTCGGTACCGATGGCAGAGGCTACCTCCTTGCAATACCCGGCTGTGAAGGCGGGTTGGCGCAGCAGGTAGGTGCTGTCGTCAATGATGCGCACAGCACGCACGGTACCGTACAGCGCCTCGTTGGTATGGCCGATGAACACATCGCCCGATGCACCGACGAAGGATGGGGAGGAACTGGTGGAAATCTTCTCGGTAGTGGTATACGTACAGGTGTTGGTGCGGCTGTATTTTCCAGACAGCACAAGCGGCAGGGTGAACTTATAGGATTTGCCCACAGAGCTGATGAGACCGGAATAGGTGGTAACCGCTATGACACCTATTGACTGGTCGTAAGAGGTACCGATGGTAGCATCGCAGTTCGTACCTATCTTGTAGGCAATGGAGAATGTAGCGGAGGACTTATAGGTAGCGCCTTTCTCCAGATAGCAGCTACTGCCGCTTCCCGGCGGGTCGCGCAGGATATCCAGGACTTGGATGTCAGATTGTATGGCGCGTATGTCGCCGTTCTCGACATTGTTACCGGTCACAAAACCGCGCAGGGCGCAATAATCGGTGTTGCTCCCTTCTCGTTCCACCGACAGGTCGAGTGCACGCAGGGCGTTATCGCCGGTAGCCATGAGGTTGAGGTTATCCACCTCCACATTAATCAGCGCTTCGCCTTTTTCATCCAGGGGATAGGTTTCGGTTGCCGTATTTTTGCCGGACTTGAAGCCGTTGAATACCTTCAGCGTTCCGCCACTAAGGCGTACGCGGTCGCGCGCGTTCAACTTGTTATTGTTATAGAAATAGTCCTCGTACGCGCTCACGCGGAACTGGTAGGTGCGTCCCTGCTGGAAGATAGGATGACCGAACAGGTATTGGACGGTGCCGGTCGAGTCCTTGCTGTACAAGCGGACGGTATGGCTCTGGTCAACGATACTGGATACACCCAGTTTCTCTTCGCCCATTCCGTCTTGCGCCATTCCGTACATCAGCTGTATCATACCTACCTGCATCGGATTGCGGTAGATGCGGTCGAAGCGTGCATTATAGGTAGCATGGCGCCCCATCGAGTCGGAGGTGAGCACGGTCAGCGGCGCATTCGTCAGGTCGAATGTCGGCACGCCCGCCTGCACATCCAGCAGCGTGGCATATCCCGTAGCGGTGGCTTGCGACACTTTGTACTTCACGGGGTAGAGATCCACCGCGTATTCACCACTGCGTATGTTCGGACGGATAATGATGCGTTTCTGCTCGTAGATGATCTGCGTGCTATCTACGGTGAAATGCAGCGTGTCTTGCGTCAGGTCATCAGGGTTATGCACGATATGGGCGGTGTTGTCGCCTTCGAGTTGGAGCACGAGTTGCAGGTTATCACCGAGGTTGTTCGTACCAAATCCCAGAGCAGGTGGCAGGGCTTGCTGGTCCAGGCCACCGGCTACGCGACCTACGAGGCGCACCTTGGTGCGGTCATAGAAGCGTACGCCATCGAGCGCTTTGACGAGCGAGAAAGTCGTATCGCCCTCTGTGACGAACAGCCATCCGTCGTTGGTGAAGGTGTGTCCCGCTTTGGCCACCTGCAGGCGGCAGGGCATGGACTTGGGCAGCGTAAGCTCAAAATTGCCGTCAATACCGCTGGTATAGATACCCCCGCCACGACGGATCGTATCGCCGTTGAGGATAAAGCATACGCCGCTCACGGGTATGGTACTCATGTCGTATAGCACGCGGCCGCTCAGACGCGCACAGCTCGTGTTGACAAAGTCAATGCCTTGCTGTACACAGCCGTTGGCAGCCAGCGTGACGGTAGCCATGCCGGAGGAGGTGCTGTTATAACTGAAGGTGCCGTACTGCGAGGTAGGCGTGACGGTATATTGCGTGCCGTTGCCATAAGTCAAACTGTCGAATAGGAACGCACCGTCGGCACCTGTGACGAGCGTCTTCAGGGTCTGTCCGTTGGCGGAGAGGCTGACGGTCACGCCGGCCATACCGCTGTTATCGGTCTGGTGGATAGAGCCGCTGATCTCGCCGTAAGGCGTACGCCAACCTTCGGCGGTAGCCGAGTGGTCGGTATGTACGCTCTTGCAATCATAGTGCGTGACTACCGTATATTCGTAGTGCTGTCCCGGCACGGCGGAGGTGTCGAAGTAACTGTTGTCCATGCCGCGATAGATCGTGTCCGGCGAGTTGGTGCTGCCTACCGGCAAGCGCATCAGGATATACTGATCCACCGCAGCGGAGGTGGGTATCCATTGCAGCAGCACGCCGCTCTTCCTGTCGCGTGCGGCATCGCCTTTGCTCGCGGTGAACGAGGCGATGCGCGCCGCCTCGTTGAAGTAGAGCGACGGGCCGTTGATCGTTACCGGTTGCAGCGAAGCGGGGTTCTGGAAGCGAATGGATGCGGCACTCGGGTCAATACGAACCTTATAGCTGTAGTTGGTGCATGCCATATCGGCTACATCGGTGATATGGGCAGTCCACGAGCCATCGTCATTGCGGCGGATACTATCCTGCGGCACAACGAGTTCGATGGTTGTGCCGGTCTCCTGCAGGGTGCGCATCAGGATGAGCTGTGCGCCTCTGTCCCACATACAACGCCCGCCTGCAGCGGAGGGAAGGACGCCGCGCTGCATGCTGTCCACCATCTGCCGGAATACCGAGTCGCGCACTGCCGCCCAACGCTCCTGTACCTTTTTCATCCGGCTGGCCGGACCTTGGTTCTTGAGCGTACGATAAGCCGATTTATAGATATGTTGCGTACCTCCACGTACTTCATGAAGTGTGCTGTATATCTGTATCACGCTGCCGTCCAGTTCGTCGACGTGATCCTGATCGCAGTCAATGGAGCACAAGGCGAAAGACTCCCAGTGGTCGTTGTATATCACATTCTGTCCGATGTGTATCCAGACCTCTAAACGACCTAATGTCACAGGAAAAGTATACACGTTCTTTCCCGCATGCAAATCACGCATTAAAGAAGATCCGGAAGGACGGATACTCATACCGACGGTCTGGTCATAGGATTCTTGCTCGATGTCGATCGTGAACGTGATGGAGTCCGAGGAACCTCTGAGGGTCTTGAAGGTAGGGACCAGTTCGCAGTCCTGCGGCAACACCGTACCTTGATCCGGGATCAGCGCATTGTCGATCTTGACATTGAAATGTACCTTATGGTTGGTGGCAAACTCCGGATCCTTGGTGTAGTTCGCCTGCGTAGCTGCCAACGGAGCCAGGAAATTGTGGCGATGCAAGGAGGTAGCCTGCGCGAACGGGTGGCTCCATTCCCAGGCAGCGGTCGAGGCACGGCGTATACGGTAATAGACCGGTGCGGCCGGCAACACCTGCGATTTGGCAACCAGTTTCAGGTCCATATCGCAGAGCGGGTCGCTGTCCTCCGCGGAGAGCATATAGTCGTTCCACACCATTTCGCGGCATACCGTTGTGGTGTCGAGAGGAATACCCGAATCGGTGTTGCGCGTATTATCCGTAAACAGATAAGTGCCTTTGCCGGCTGCCATAGGCTCCAGACCGATGCTCGTCGCATCGCTGTAGTCCGCCTTCATGGCGCGCTGGATCTCAAAGTAATCCGTAGTCATCAGGTCGGTGGCCTGCGGGTTACGGATTGTCCACGACAGTTGGTTCAGACCGTTATAACTCTCCATCTCGTCTTTCTGCTCCGTCGCGCTGAAACTATAGATGCGGTGGAATGCCGGGATATCGATGCGGTTGGTGCTACGCGTGGTGGTGGTGGTCACATCGGCATTGGGCTGCACGGTAAAGGTAGCCTTGAAGCCGCTCTGAACACTGTCAGTAGCTGGCACGATGATCGCGCCGGCGCGGTTGGATATGTTCACCGGTGTCGAATTGAGCGTAGTGGTATAGGACTTGGGCGTCTGATATACGACATACGGAATAGCCACTTTGCCATCTTTCATGGGCGAACCGCTCTCGTCCAGCAGATACAAGTACGGTGGCTGCAGCTCAGGCGCCATCAGTTGATCCGAACCGTCCAGACGGTCGGGGAACTTATACCAGATGCGCCTATATGCATTCTTTTTTTGGGTATCGTCGGCTTTGTACTTAAAGATATATACATCTATACCTACATAGAACTGCTGGTTGGTCAAGTTCTCCGGCAGATACCAGTCGAACTCCAGATATACCACGCGGTCAAAACTGCCGTCCAGCGATCTCTGGGCAGGCAGGGATACGGAGTGGTTACCCGATCCGGCATCAATCTGCACGGTGCCGCTGGTGGTGCGGGTGATCTTAACGGTACCCATTCCCGCACCCAGATCGACATCGGCGGAACTGTTCACCTTCGGGTCACTGCTGTTCTGCCGATCCGTACTGCGGAAGTACATTATCTGTGAAGAGCCGCTCCCGGACTGGTTTATGGAGTACCATACATGACTACCGATACCCAATCGGTAGTTGTTCTGCCAACCGTACGACCAGATAGGGATCTTGAAGCGCACTACGCCGTTGCCCATAGACATCACGCTGTAGTTGTTGATTTGCTCCAGGAAGTCGTTGTTGGCGTGTACACTCATCGTACACAAAGCCATCATACCTAGTACGAGAGCTACAAAAAATCTGTTCTTCATCATATTATTATTTAGTAAATTGATTTTTCAACTTTTATTGTACCTCGTTCAGAATAAAGTTAACATGCGTACCCTCAACATCTCCGCTCAGGGTCACCGTCTTGGCACTTGCGTCATACGAACCGGATAGGAATTCTTTGCCGGAAAGCGATGCACCCGTTCTCTTGTCGTAAGCGCCTTGTGCATAACGTATCACCACATCCGGATCGTTCGGAGACATCCACCACTCATAGTACGAACCGGAAACCGGCGCTTTGCCGTCTTCTTTGGCTTCCATTGTACATTTGAGATTCATGTGGAAGGTAAATTTGACATAACCGTCTCCTGCATCGTTGGCACGGTAGGTCTTGCCGGCAATCGGTTGAGTGGCAGGATCAGCTGTGGATTCGAGTCCGTTGTTACAAGAGGAGAAAAACATACCTACTAAACTCAGCGCCATCAGCGCAACAAAAATCTTTTTAATCATAATGCTTTTATTTTAATGGTTAATATATTTCACATTCGGGTGCAAAGGTAATAATTTTTTTTCATATAAGCAACACGCGCGCGCATTTTTTACGTATTGTCGAAAAAAATTTACGAATTGTTACAACGGTACTCAAAAAAAAGCGCCCATATACTAGGACGCTTTTTCCTTTTTGCTGACCGCTGAATACTGACGGCTGAACACTATCCGAAGCGGCAATGAGACTGCCGTATCGTACGACAAGCAGGAAGTCACTCTCTCCAAAAACACGATGGCGGTCGTCTTACCCGGACATATCTTGCAATCGTTCAGCTGTTCGGATGATTACACCTATGCGCGTTTGTTTGTCGCGCGGGATCTATTCAAGGATCTGAGGAACTATATTTATAGTCATGACTACGAGAAATTCCATGCTTCGCCCATGTGTCAACTAACCGATATCCAGACCAAGCGTATCATGGCGCACTTTGAACTGCTCGAGGCTATTGCCTCGCATGACAGCCTTGATCTGCTCTTCCGGCGGCAGATGTTACTCTCCCAGCTCGCTATCTTCTACGAGTTCGTCAATTACTATCGCCGTGAGCAGGATCAAAAGCTGAAGTCGGGCAATACTGCTACCGTTTTTGCCGAGTTCTGCGACCTCGTGGTGGAGCATCATCGGGAGGAACGTAATGTCAACTACTATGCCGAGATCTTAGGCTACGACCCGCGTTATTTCTCCAAAATCTTCCGAGACTATAGTGGAGGAACCGGGTCAAGAAAATCATATTCAAAGGGCACTAACACATGATATGCAGATACTTTTATACTTTTAGTGTGCGAATAGAGAATAAGCATAATGACTATAGTATTAGAGAGCAAAAAATCCGCCTGTTACACACAAGCGGATTAAAGAGAAAAGAAAGTATTAGTACTTAAATATGCAATACGTAGTTACGCAGGTAGTTCAGGAGCGCGACCACGAACATAAATATTGCAAGGAGGAACAGTATTACTAAAGAAAATATTGCAGAAATCCAGAATGCAGAATTATCCTCCTCTTTCGTTTCCGAGCCATCACTCCATTTAGTAACCGTAGTATAGGTAGGTGCTGTTGCTGCGAGTCCCAAGATTCCGGCAATCATGCCATTCATAAACTTCGGTGCACGTGATGTACTTAATGCTTTTTTATTCAGCAGATAAGTTGGTGTCATCGAAGCCAACCAATAAACTGCGATTTGGAGACCGAACGTGATTGCGATGTTATACCATCCTCCCGATCCGCCAATCCAGCAGAACAATGCAGCAACTACTACACAGAGAATGATATATGCCGTACTACCATTATACTGGCGTTTCATTGCCTCATTATAGCTTTGGTTGAGTTCGTTATAGCGTGAAACGACATTCTCATTATCCGGCAATGCAGCAGCCACTTCATCTAACAGAGCCAATGTCTTTTTTGTTTGGCTATATTTAGTCATGATCCAAAGATCTTCTTCATTTTCACCTTTGTAAGAAGTCCATGAGTCTAAAATGTCATCCATTTTTACTAGCAATTCACCAGCTTCCGCTTCCGTCATTGGTTTCAAGCCCTGCTCTTTTCTTGCATTTTGACATGCTTCAACAGTAAGCGCATCATGTGGTTTCTTGATAAAACACTCATAGATCATGTGCGCAATGATAGCCAACGCACCTAAAAGGATGAGAATTCCTAACGCGACTTCCCCCCAATTAGTTGCTACTTCTGTAGCGGAACCCGAGTCGAGGGGGGCTGCATTTTCCGTTTGCGCCAGCGCAAATTGAACACCATTAAGCAGCATAGCGCATAAAACTAAAAATTTGTTCATAATAAAAAATTATTTTAATTTCACCTACTCTGTTATGGCTTTTCGGTACCCGCCTTAGTTTTTCACAGGACTCCTTTCCGAGCCTTGTCTAACACTCCGTCCCATCCTGTCTTCTCATAGATCTGGAAGACGTGTCTGAAACCATCTCCATATATAGGGTCAGGGCTCTCCATCAAACATTTCACGAAGAAAGAAGCTTTGGAAGCTGATATCGTAGTATATATTAGCCATGATCCCAAATTACATAATCCTTCGCATGATGGAGGTGGCAGTTTGATCTGGTTCTCATTTTGCCACACATGCATCAATTCGTGTGCTAATGTTCCGGCAAATTCTATCTTAATCAAATTATTCAAGATATACACCTTATGTGACATAATCGGAGAAAAACCGATTAATGACCCTATCGGGGATGAGATGCCCTTTGTTATTGTTATCCCCTTATTATTAAGATTTGGAGGCGTATTACGCAAGCGAGCTAATTCATTTACTGTTACGATTTTTACGGGGACGGAATCCAGATATTTGTCTTTATATCGCACCCCTTCATCGACTAATTTCCGAACAACAATTTTCTTAATTTTAGCTACTTGTTCATCGGTGCTAATGACTTGAGCCTGACATGACTGACACAAGCATCTACCATCCGAGAGAGAAAGTACGGTGCTTTTATGTATCATAGCACTACAAGAGGAACAGGTAGCAACCTCCCCGTTTTCGTAGTGAGAAGCACAGAAATTATTTTTCCAATAATCAAAATAATAGCTTCCGCATATTTCTTGTCCGCATATAGAGCAAATCATATGCAATCCTCATTAGTAACCATAGTCTTGATCTTGATCTTGTTCTTCTTGCTTTGCGGCATCAATATCATTTTGATAATCCCCCCATACTTTCTCCCGCTCTGCCTCATATTGGTCGAAACGGTGATCTTGCATAGCCTCTTTCTCTTTGTATTCGTTAACTTCTGCACTAATATCTTCTCCTCTTGCTTGTTTTTCTTCACCACGAGATTTGATTTCTTCTTTTTGTTGCTCATAATCATTTTGTTGAGAACGATAGTTGTGCTCCATCTCACTCAATGTGGCGTCACGCTGCGCCTCAATTTCTGATACTCTACTCATAATTGTAAAATTTAAAGGATTAATATTATTTATTATTTTAGGATCGTCACATTCTTCGTGTACTCTCCGTAAAACTCAAGGTCTTTATAGTATTTTATTTTCCCACTGAGAATAGGATAAGGACATTTATTCTTATAGAACACAAATTGCACATCATACGCATTTCCAGTCGTGACATCATATGGTGTAATCAGCGGTACGCACTCTTTGGTCAAGGTTTTCCCTGATGTCAAAGACGTTCCGAACTGAATGGATTGTGAAAAAGAGAAGCTGTCCGTGTAACTATTGGATGTTCCGTGTGATTCAGATGAACCGGAAGATCGGGTATAATTAAATCCTTGATATGACGAACCGTTATTCGTTGCCGTCTGATCTGATGTACCTGATGAATAAGACTCTGATCGGGAAGTCGAAGAGGATTCCGAACGAGATTCACTGGTAGAAGATGTATAAGCCTCTTTATAGATGGTCGTTTGCCCGGCCGCATTACTTACTAATTCGGCAGTATCTTTATCATTTACACCAAAATATTGCTGTACGTCACAGTTTCCGATGATTGTTTGCCACTCTTTTTCGTAATTAGATTGAATTTGTGCAATATTTTGCCATATCGTCCATACCACCACTCCTTTAGAACGATAGATACTAAGTAAATTCGGCAAATATTGAAGATTCCCCAACTGTGCGATTTCGTCTAACATGAATAGGAGTTTTTCTGAAGCTACTGTACGGACTGCAGCCCCCATCATACATGTTGTTATAATAAGTCTCACGAGAGGTTTATAGTTATCGCTGACGAACAACAATTTGTCCATATCTAATATTAAATATAGAGATGTCGGATGGGTTTTGAGTTGTAATATATCTATATTTGATGTTTCAAAACTATCTACAATCCGTTTAGTAGACAGAAACTCTGTTGCTTGCTGGGCAAAAGAGAAAATATCAGCAAATGAACGCGCCTTTGATTCTAAGTTTTCTTTCAGCCATTGCATCAAATCGAATACCACAGAGTGCGGTCTTTCGCCGTTTTCTTTGGCTTGGATATAATAAGCAACTAATTCTTCCAATAATTTTTTAGGTTGCTTCATTATCAAATAGCGCATCGTTTGCAGATGACGTCTATCGTCTCCTTTGGGATATCTGGTGCAAATATAAACTATTACTCTCGTTATTAAGTTCTCTGCTCCATTATAGAAGAAATCTCCGGATTGATCGGTGCGCAATATAAGGCTGGAAGCTAACATGCGTGCGTTATCTACAAGGTCCGGACTATCTGCCTCCAGAAAGTCCAATGGGTTGATAGTCGCCTTTATGGCACCCGGCACCAATGTACCATGATTCTTTTGGTTATAATAATCAATCACTTCCCATGGATCATAGTAATATACCTTATTTCCCATCTGCATACGTTTCTTTGCGGTTATAATAAAATTTTCACCTTTAGGATCCAATATTACCGCAGAGCCTTTATGCCTTAGCAGGTTGGGGATAACGACACCTACGCCCTTTCCGCTGCCGACAGATGCTATTGTAAGTATATGGCTATCGTATTTACCAGTATAGATATAGGATCCATACCCCATTTTACCGATAAGGAATCCTTTTTCCTCCAACATTCCAGCCCGCTGCAGATCAGCCAGTTGCGCCCAACGTTGTTTTCCGCCATGCATTTTCTCTGCATCCGGCAGGTAGTCAGCGGGAGGAGGAGCCGTTTGTTGTAATCCAAGCATCTCCGGTAAAACATTCTCCTCCACATCTTCGGCTTCCATTTGTGTGAGCGTATATTTTGCCGCATAGGGATTTATCTCTGTCTTTCCGATTAAATGATACATATAATGGAATATCTCTCCTATATCGTAGTGATCCACCTCATCAATATAGCGTTTTACGCGAAACTCCAGTTTCTTGTCTTTATTAAAAAAAGCAATTGATTCTTTAGGATCTTCACTAAAGACCCAAGGTCTACGCGGGTTTTCTTTGAATGTTATAGATTTATCGGGTAGCGCACTTATTGTCAATTGTTTCCGGCTATCATTATACAAGAGAGAACAAGAGAAGTTCGGAATCCTATAGGTCCATTGTGTATCAGATAAGCGGGTTACATTCGTCACGCCTACATAATCCAATAATGTGTCTATAAAATAGGCATTCCCACTATATTTTTGGCGGATTTGTGACAACTCTTCTTGTGAGAGAGGATAGATAATTTCTTGGGCATACCTCCGTGCTTCATCATATTTCCTTATTAAATGTGCTACATCTGCGTCTGCCGCCTCCATATCTTTCTGAAGCGAACTTAGATAAGCCGATATTTTGGTATCAGCATCTTTACAAATGCCCAGCATTTTTTCAACTCGTGGATATTCACTAGCCGAGTGCGGAACAACAGCCCTCACTTGCTCTGCTACGGACAACAGTTGCTTATTCGTCTTCAGCGCAGATTGTAGTGCAGTTAGGATATCCCGTAGTTGAGCGTCATTTCGTTTCGAAGATATATTTTTGAATAATTTTCCAATAAATCCCATTATCCAAGAAAATATCTTCCCAATAATAGAAATGACCCCAACTAACAGTTGACCTAATATTTGTAATATTGCTTGTCCCATACGATAACAACTAAAAGTTAACTCCCATTTGTTTGAGCACATTTACAAAGAGTCCTCTCAATCGGTCAGAATATTCCGGTTGAACACTTGCTATGTCAAAATGCACATCCTTAAAAGCACTCCTAGCGGCATTAATGACATTTCCTAAGCGCAAATCATTTTTCATGAATTTCTCAATATCCTTTTCTGCAATATTCCGGTTGTACCCGCAGGCCTCCAGATATCCCATATCTGCCTTTGTACAGACAAAAGTAATAGAAAGATGTTTTGTACTATTTCCAGCGCGCATCAAGATCGTTTGCATTGACGAATAAGTATCATTTGGCGAGAAATGCTCAGTAGCCGGATGTGTTTTCAACCACTGTTCCATAGCCTCACTGAATTCATCACCCGTAATATCAATCATCGTTGGATCTATAATAAAAATTATACTCTGTACATTCTTATAGAAAGTCATGGCTCGCTGATAGGAGGTAGAGCGCTGATTAAACATCTCACCAGCTACATCATAAAAATAGATGTGATAAGCGACCGGTTTATGTTCAATCATTAACTGTACTGCCCGATAAGCATCTTTAACATCTGTTTGGAGACCAGCGTTTTTACGGATACGATCGTAATTAGCCATGATATTTGTATCTCTATCAGAGTCTTGATGGGCAGAAACTGCTTTATAATTATCCATTAGTTCATGCATACCCGCGTACAAAAGATAACTCTTACCCGAGGAACGATGTCCGACTACACCGATGTGTTTCTCCGTACCCACGGTACTTTGTCCTTGCGTATTTCCTTTCATCCAACTATGACAGTTAGTACATTTGCGTAACAGTTTGCCCTTTCCGTTAAAAATCATAGTGGGTAATTTTTCTCCCGTATCCGGATTGGTTTGATAAAACACACCATATAAACCAGGATGAAGGGCAACCGGATGCTTATGGTGCTCATCTACCCAATATTCAGCAGTATTTGTGCTTCCGCATACAGGACACGGACGGCGTATATCATATACGCTCATCACAATCTTTTCTACCCCCATCAAGAGGAATACACACATGATGATAATCGTTGCCACGCTGAAGAACAGGAATAGCGGAGTGCCTATACTTAACACAATCAAATCCCAAAAATTAGTAAATATAGAAAGCCCCCACCCGAAAATATTCAAATCAGACATAAAATCAAATCCCCAATCTACCGCTCTCTGACCTAAGTTTTTAATAGAATCACGGAAGATGACGATGAGTCCACCTATGAGTGTGGGTAAGCAGCCTATACCTTCTTTTGAAGCGTACAAATATAGTGCGCCTCCAATAAGGGCGATCCATCCTACCCAGACAATAATAATAAGAATTATCTTAAATATCCATAATATAGCAAATGTCAATCCACCGACGACACATAGAGTTGTTAAAGCGGCTACAAACGCCAGTAATACTACCGCTGCAACAACCAGGACGTCCAAGTATGCTTCTTTATTGAACATCCACATCCTTTTCATGTTGTTATCTTGATAGGAACCGCTGAAGTTGGCCAATATATTCTTCTTCTTCGCATAACTTATGAACCACCAGATAAACCCGAACATAAGGAGAGATAAAATAATATACAATACGACTCCCGGGGTATCATGCATCCGTTGATTCAATACGATACGGTTTCTAAGATTCTTGAAATAATTTACGATAGCATTATCTGAGAAATGTACAGCTTGATAAGAGGTAAATTCCGCACTTCTCCTGTTTGATGCCATGAATGCATCTTTCTGCGCGAAATAGATATATTCCCGCGTGAACGTCAATAAGACTTTCCCCTTTGAGTTCCTCTTTTCGCATTTAAGCCAGTTACCTTCTTTATCCAGTTGTAAATAGGCATATGAATAGACTGTCGGCTTTTTCTTCTTACCTTTATATTCATGTTCTTTTGTTATCCATTGATGAGCTGAATCAATATTTTGCACTATCGTTATATCATTCGACTTAATTATAACAGATTTCAATGCTCTGCTATCTGAATAATAGGAATATTCATAATCGACTCGGTTTTCATTATCATAGTATGTCGTCTTAGCCGTTATATTTCCGCGTGTATCATACCCATATACAGTTCTATTAACTTCCTTATTCGTTGATTTTTCCAATTGCTTTACCATCCGCAACTCATTATGATCTTCTTTTTTTACAAACTCATAATTTGGATTTGCTATTGACTTGATACGTCCATCTCGTGCATAGTCATAGCTGGTCGTAACTTTGTTGCTATTTTCAAAATATGCAAAGCTGCTAAGTTTTCCATCTTTCGTCAGTTCATATTCAAATGTTCTAATATCCCCTTTAGGGTATGTCTCTTTCTCAACAACTTTTGCTACACCGTTAACAGGGAGACCATACGTCTGTGCCTGAAAGGGGGTAAAATTTGCGTCGTCACGTAATTCAACATGGCATGAACAGAAAGCTATGACTAGCAACATAAATATAGACTTAGAGAATAGCGACATGAGATTTTTTGCTTTCTGCAATAATCTTTTTTGCCATGTCCCTTTTTGATTCAATGCATCTAGTAATGCTTCATCATCAATCATACTCATCACGATATTTTGGTTATTCTTATCAGTTAATTTGCTAAATAGTTTTATTGCATAATCTTGCTCTTCCTCGCTATCCGCTTTTCTCCATATTGTCTCCAATATATGAGCCGTTGATTCCGAATTCCTTCTTACGGAATATCTGGTATTTAATAATTCTTCTATCAGTTCCTTTCTTGAAGGAAAATTTGATTGCATTATCAAATCTACAATACGAACAAGAGTTTTCGAGGGTAACTCTGTATAATAAAATTGGATAAAAGCCAGCCACTGATTTTTGTCCTGCAAGTACGGTAGCAGTTGAAGGAACTTCTCTTCATCAGGAAGTGGTTCATCCGCTTTTTTAAGTACATAAAATACACCTTTATGATAGTGCTCAATTATAGGTATGAGTGTATCTTTTCCCTCTCCCCAAATCTCTTTCATCAAGAAATTCCCACTAGTAGAATTAATATGTAATGCAGATGGACATAAAGCATCCAATCCTTCTATTGTATCCAATGCACGTTTGAGATTTTGCAAATCATTAATATTCTCAAATGCAGCATTAAGTGAGTTGTTCAATTTAGTCTCAATGACATCTCTGTCCTCATGTGGCAACGAAAGACTTACCAGTTTTTGTATTTTGGTTGTGCTATATGATTCCAACGAGATTTCTTCATCCGAATGAGCGAGCATGACAGCATCGTACACCGCCTCATAGTCAATCTCTTTTGAAAAATCCAATTCACAGAATGCGGAAACGATCATATTTAACATCTGCATATTCCCCTCTGCGCAAGCCAGACGCACATGGTTATAAAAGACATTTTTTTCTATATTATACGTCTGCTTGGCGGATTGAAGACAATCTACCACAATGTTATAGTCTGTCTCAATTTGTACATTGTTTTTTTCATTAACAAAGAGAATACTCAGATCCAAAGGTACATCATATGCCTCCATATTGTTTATTTGGAAATATACATCTTGTATCAATCTGGCTGGCACAATTCCAAAGATCGGTAACAATTTTAGGAGACGTTCCTGAGGGGCTTTGTATATTATCTTTTTTGCATACTCATTTGTCCTTTGATTCTTATACGCCTGCATAAAAGCCACTATCAGTTCTGCACCTTCTTCTCCTATCGCAATTTCACAATCTTCATCAATTGTTATCTCCCCATCTGTTAGTGATACAGGTTCGCCTATCAGATAAGTACAAATATCTTCGTTATTGGGAGAACAAAGTGTATTTTGCGGTACAAATGAATTATTCTCTATCAGTTTTTCCAATACGCTAACAGGCACTTCCTCATTGAAGATAAATATATGCGTTATATAATTAGCTCCATCTCGCTGCGCTCCATCTATTTGTGCAAAATATCCGTAGTCAATCCCCACATAGATAGTACGCGCGATAATGAACCTTTCCTCTCCACTCGCGAATTTAATTTTCTTATACGTATATAGAGGTGGGTATAACTCATCCAATTGTGGATGTTCAAGAATCAATTCCTTGGTAGCTCGTTGCTCCATCGGTATCGCATAACTGACTTTGGCAAGCGATACAATATCCTCGGCCTCTGAATTTTCTAGTCCGGCGCTTTTTGACCGTACTCCAAAACCGGGTTGTCCTGTTACAACAGATTTTTGTGAAGAACAATATACCAATTGCTCGTAATGGAAAGTTTTCATTATAGTCTATTTTTGGATGGGTAACTTATATTTTAGTTCATGGAGTATCCATACAAGCGGGTCCAACACCCGATAAGGTTTTACCTTTTGTGTAATTTTATTTCCCGAAGGAGCACCGCCCAAGGCGCTTATTCCGAAATATCTGGCATTCTTGAAATTATTTTTCACCTGGTTTACAAAGTTCATTTCTCCCCATGCTGCAATGGCTGCTATGAGACTGTCACTGTTGGTTTCCATTTCATCAATAGAAACACCCTCACCACGCAAGAATGAGCTGTTGTTTCTTACAGACATTCCCGAGATAGCTGTTTCGGCGAAATCATCTTCATGAACCAGGACTTCATCAATTTTGCTAAAAGTCAATGCTATAGGCTTATTAAAAATGCTGTTATTCTCCCCTCCGTGTTGTCTGAAGTATTGGATTATATTTGCCAAGATAGCGTCATATCTTGTTTCAGACATTCCTTTTATATTCAATTTTTCACGCACATAAGGTACAGACATTGAGTCAAGGAGAAAGATTATCGCATCTGATTCATTTAAGAATCGCACATTGCCGGCTATATTGCGAATGTCGGTAAAATTCTCCCCTGCGGTATCGTAAAACACCAAAAAGATACTGTCTCCGTTGTAACGGCTTAACTCATAAATCAAAGGTATTTTACTTTGAAAGGCTCCTATATCGGTTTGCGGGGGGCAATTGTTATCCTTATAAATCACGTTGTAGAAATCGCGTTTGTAACGTGACTCTGTATTATATTCCGGATTTTCAGATACATTCCGTGCTGTAAGGCTTAAGTCTGGAATAATCTCCCAGCCATGTGTTTCTAACTCGTTGATTAGCGTTGTGATATATATAGTCTTTCCGCTACTACGAGCACCGATAATAGATATCACAAATCCTTTTTTCAAGACCATCTCCGTGGGGATGTTGTTATGACAATGGGGACAAATCATTAAATGTGATTCATACTTGCATTTAGGGCACACGGCACTTTTCGGTGTTCCCATGTGTAAGCCTAAAAATCCTTTGGGAGAAGGAATCACGCGTCCTATCTTGCGTTGCTGTCTTTCCCAAAATTTCTCCAATACAGGATCCGCTTCATTTTCGCAGTTAGCCACGTTTACACAACGAAACATCACTTCGTTTCGATTAAATCGGTGAAAGCAATATGGACAAACGACTTTACTCATATTCCAAATTTATTTAACAAGTTGTATTTCCGGGGAAAAGATTATTTTCTTTGCTGCTTGTCTGTCGGCAGCCACAAGGCGGAAATATAATTTCTCGCCTTTCTTTTTGCGTTCATAATGCACCTGCACTTTCGTAATTTGGTTTGGCTGAACATCTGCAGACTTAATTGTTGTAAGTGGGACGTAATTCACCAAATCAATAGGAGGGAGTTGCTCTTTTGCTATTACATGCAAATCACACGGGAGTGCAGATTGGGCTTTGAATGACAGAATATAATCGTTAGATGCAAAGAACAGGCGTTTTTTATTTTCTGCACTGCAGAACTCAACTCGCGAGGCTTGAAGTGTAATAACCTCGCGTACGGGTTCACCTAGTAATTCTTTTCCATTAGACAGCACGACAGAGCAAATAGAGACTTCTACTGACAATGCTGTCTTGGGTGTCGGTATGGTATATTCCGCCTTATCTCCTTTGTCGTAAGAGAAATCAAGTTTCTTATCGACCGTACCATCTATCCGATAATGCAATCTTACTACACGGGCTTTATCCCATTGCCATTTTACATTGATTCCTTTTTCTGTATGGCTAATATTTGTATCTCTTAATTGGGCTATAGAAACGATGCTGATTCCTTTACCTACGACCCCGACATTACCCTTGAAAACTACAGGTAGATAATATCGTTCTCCACTAAAATCTTTCGTAATCACAGCCGATGTACCGGAGACATTTAGCCGTTGGGCACGGAATGAATCAATGGATATAATATCATTGACATTATACGTAAAAGGTTTATCCGAGTAGAAAATATATAATGTCCCTACCTTTGGAGCTATCCATTTAATTTCCGCGTTTCCTGCGTTTTCCTCCACGTTCAAATTAATCACTTCTAATTTGGGTATTGGAGAAAAAGCCAATTCAAGTCCTTTTGATTTGTGGGTGTTGCCGAGAATATCTCTGTAGATGGCCACGAAACGGTATTTATAATTCTTTTCGCATATCAGGCCGTTGTCTATGAACGAATTACCATTAATTGTCCCTTGAATTTCGTTATCCCTATATATCTCAATGGAGTGCACGCCTTTGGATGCATTAAACGTAAACTCTAATGATTTTTCAGTAGGAACCACTTTAATCTGCTGTGGATTCAATTCCTCCACGCGCATTACAGGTTTATCTGTTACTGCAGATTTTGACGAAATGAACTCCTCATATTTACTGAATACGGCGTAGAAATAACTTATTCCGGCGGATGCTTTCAAATCATCAAATGATGCATTTATAGTTTCGCCTATCCTTTCTCCATCATTGCTATTCTGGGGTTGTGAGTTTTCTTTCCTGACAATCAGATAAGATATATAATTAGATCCTGTCTTTTGCCATTTTAGGCGTATGTAATTTCCCTCTGCCTCAGCATTCAATGTTGTGGGTGCAGCTAAGGGCGTAGTGCGTATTTTTTCTTTCGCCACGCTACAGTCAGCACAAGCATTGAGGGCCTGAATGTAATAATCCAAGCGTTTATTCGGATCTGTCTCTTCTTCTGCTTTCTTTATAGAACTCTCCGCCAGATTTACAGCAGATTCAATTTCTCTACGAATAGGGTTGGAAATAGGAAGGGCTGAAATATTTCTATTAGCGGCGTAGTAGTTTTTCTTCTTACATTGCGCTTCTATCTCTTTTTGGATGCCGATTACATTAACTCTCTGTTTGTTAATTTGATCTCTTAATGATACCAATTGCTGATATGTCGGCCAAGCATTATGAGCACTCGTATAATGTTTTTCGGCATCTTCAATGTTGTTACTTTCCAGCGCTGTCTGCGCCATTTTCAGGTATATAGGCGCATCTTTCATGCCTATAAGAGAGAATCCGCAATGTGTACATGTTAAGTCGTCTGAAGCACTTTCTTTTCCGCATGCCGGACATTTAACGACTACAGGCATTCCGCACTCACGGCATATGGAGGAATTCGAATCATTTAAGGTACCACAATAACGACACGCAATCATTGAATCAGTACCACCCTCATCAACATCCAAATCAGCCTCCTTTGCTGCTTTATAGATTAAGTATTCAGCTTTTTCTCGTGAGAGGCCGTTTTTAGTACATAAGGACAATAAGTGCTTATATTGATCAGCCTTGATATATCCGCTTCCCCGAAGCATCTGAATCATTCCTTTTGCATCCAAGAAGCCTGCATTCTCCAGTGATTTATCATAACTTTTTCTTCCCGCTTCCGTTGCGAAAATAGGAGCGCATATTTTTACCAAGGCATCTTCAGAGTTAATTTTAGGATCTATGTTCTTACGAGAACTGGAACTTACTTTTACTCGGATTTCTTCAATTTTAGATTGTATATCTCTTAATGGCGTATTCTGTCTTAGTCCTAAGTATTCATATATGGATTTCTTTTCTAGGACATTCAGATGTATTAAAATCTCTTTGTATTTTTTTTCCTCTAATTCAATGGTATTATCATCTTCATAAGAAAAGGTTTTTTTTGCTTTTTTTCTTGCTCCTAACATCCGAAGTATCTCATCCTCTGTCATCTTTGTCTCTAGCATCAGCATTTTCAGATTTGCCTCAGAGATAATACCATTCTGCACGAAGAAGGCCCCTTTTTCGCGTAATACTTTTTCACGTTCAATACGTTTTTGCCTTTCTATCTCTTTATATGCAACGGCATGTTGTTGTATCAGATTTGGATTCTCCTTAATCTGTTTTGCAAGATCATCCAATTCTTTCAACTTCAAACTGCGCATAGCGACCACCTTGGGATCGCGACTTTTCGTATAGAATGCTTTTTTCTTTATTATCGCCTTGGTTACTGCTTCTACGGACGTTTCTGTAGAGGGGAGTTCTCCCTCTAATAAATCATAAATATTAGATACTTGTTCTGCCATAGTTAGGATGTTCAAAAACATTCGCGAAGATGTGCATTAAAGCACACCCTCGCGAATTACCATATTAAATGTGCAACGCATTCACCTTTGCAATTTCTTCTTGCAATTCCTCTTTTGAAAGAGCATTTTGGAGATTAACTTCAAGATGTTTTACAGCTCCGCTTGGTTTGTGTTCTGCATCGATAGAGAGCAATCCGTTCTCGTCAATTTTGAACACTACATCAATAGGTGCACCTGCAGGCAATCCGGCAGGAAGCGGTCCCAGTTCTCCATCAACCAAAGCCTTACACAAGTCCTCATTTACATATTCATCAGTACTTGCATTCTCGAAAATTTCAATCGCTACTGTTGTTTGGTTTGCTTGATGAGTACCTGCATGCAAGACATGTTCGCAAGGGATCTCCGTATTTTTAAAAATCTGGTTCACTATATGCTCTTTATTATCTTCGCATATTAATTTAACAGCAATACATTGACTAATTACATTTTTAATTGTAATTGGTTTTGCCTGACTTCCCGTCCCAAAGAATACATTTCTACGAAGTTCTTCTTGTTCTTCCTTTGTAATAGTAGGTCCATCACCATTATTGTCCTTTTCCGAAAATTCTGCAAAAGCAGCCATATTCAGACCATACATAGCAGCACCTTTGGCCACGCTTTGATCAGGATCACAGAACTCTACAGGGATGTTTGGAAATTCTTGTTTTAGCCGTGCATCAACTTGAGGCATACGTGTACTACCTCCTACGAGCAATATTTTATCGTAATGATCAACACCCTTCTTTTCTGCCTCCAGCATAGTTTCATGTGTCTTGGTAATTGTAGATTCTAACAGGTCGGAAGTAAATTGATCAAACTGGCTACGGGATATTTCCACCGTCTCACCATTAAATTTAACTTTTACGCTATCTTTCTGAGACAATTGCTTTTTCGCTTTTTCAGATTTCAATTCCAAGTCACCCATCAATTCATTATCCGCATATACTGAATCAACAGACTCTCCGTTTGCTTGGCATGATTGCTCAATGACATAACTACTGATCTTCTCATCCCAGTCTTTTCCTCCCATCATGTGATCACCACCGGTGGCAACTACGCGGATAGAATTATTCTCTACTTTAATAATAGTGACATCAAATGTACCACCGCCAAGGTCATATACCATGACCGTCTGTGGTTCTTCTGTCTTTATTCCGTATGAAATAGCAGCCGCCGTCGGCTCATTTAGAATTGCCAGCACATTTAATCCAGCTGCTATACCCGCTTTCTTCGTAGCCTCGCGCTCTTCCAGACCAAAATAAGCAGGACACGTAATAACTACATCTTTAACTTCTTCTCCGAGAGCTTCGCCAGCATCTTTAGCAATTTTCTTCAAAATGATTGCCGAAATAGCCTCCGGAGTATATTCTTGATCGAAAGCATAGAATGTAAAATCGCGCTTACCCATTTGACGTTTAATTGTCGAGCAAACGTTATCAGGATCCGTATTCAACGTTTCCTTTGCGGCATCGCCAACGGATACTGTTCCACCTTCCTCAAATGCCACAACAGACGGTGTTGTTGTCTGGCTTTCTGCATTAGGAACAACCTCTGCTGCCCCGTACTCATTTACGAATGCGATACAACTATATGTTGTACCCAAGTCAATTCCGAAAATTTTCATGTTGATAGAAATTTAAATTATTAAAAAAAATGTTAGTACTCTTATTCTGTTACATCTATTACAGATGTGTCTTCATTGGATTTTTCTTCAGGAGAAGAATAGCCCTCCATGTATTTATACACAGTCACTATTTCCGGCTTCAAGACAACGCCATTCCATCTATAACCACTATGAACACGCTCAGCTACTTTGTTGTTATCCTCATCTTTGTTAGTCGGAATAGTACGTACTGCGCGTTGTGTCTTGGGATTAAATATCTCTCCTTGATCTTCGTATTGCTCTACTCCGTTATTCTCTAACAAAGTCATCAAATCATCAGGTATTCCACGCAGATATTTTGCAATACGCTCCGGTTCATACGTATCTAATTTACTGATAATGCGCTCGTAATCTGCAATCAAAGATATAGATTCATTAATAAATGGCGACATTAACTTAGCATACAAATCTTTTTTGTACGAAGCCAGCTCTTGATACATTTTATCGAAAAGTTGGTTTTTGTACTCGTCATTTGCAATTTTCTCTTCATACCTCGCTTTAATGTCAACCATATTCTGATTAAGGGAAGCTATACTTTCCTTTATTTCTGACAGAACAGAAGCTATATCAGGAGCACCCTCCATGGGACTTTCCTCGACTTTAGTCTCTGATTGTACTCCCTCCGATGGTTCTTGGATTTCATTGTCCGGTTCAAATTGAGACTCAATTCTCTCTTGTAACACTTCTTGGCCTTCCATAATATTATTATTAATTAATGTTTTGCCTACTCTGTTAAGGATTTTCGGCTTCTTCACGTTTATTATATAGCAATTCTGTTTAAAATATATGTATTTTTTCGTTTTTAGAGTTTATGAATATATACTTTCCTCGTCTCTTAGCGGAGATAAGATCTTCGGTGTATGAGGGCATTAAGTAGTCATACTCAAAAGGCACAAAAACATTGCCTTCTTTGTCAAGCAGACCACATTTTTTCTTCTTTCGTCCCTCTTTGATATAGGCTACATAATAGAGATCTTTCCAATAGAGATCACTATAAATCGGCGGAATGATCCATTCCCCTTTTTCGTTGATGACGCCTACTTTCTTATCCTCATTATTGACTACAAAATGGTTCGGCTCTCCGCCTTTTCCAAGCGTAGAAAACTTCTCGGGGAAGATGATATTTCCGTCTATATCCTGTATTCCCCAGTCCATTTTCTGTGTCGAAAAACCTATATACTCATCCGATAGGTAGCGCAAGGATGGATAATCAAAGAGCCCCGGAACTCCCGGAAAGAACGGAATACGCGGCGCATTATCTACCATTATCTCCGCTTTTGATTTCTGACTTTCATTAATAATAGGAGCCTCAACAAAAGCTTGTTTTTCTACATCGTAAAACACAAATCCATACGTATCGTTAATCGTTTTGAAAATATGAGGATAGCCTTTTATGCGCATCGTGATATGACGCCAGATCCACACAATCTCGCCTTTGCGGTCAATCACACCGTGGTAATTTCCCTTATCGTCTTTGGCACGAAAAAGCGCGTATTCCCCTTCGAAATTCAGTATCTGCGTTAAATCTTTTAGTTCAGTAATAATCATATGTACTTCTATTCCTTTGGCTTTCTATATTTCATTTGCTGTATGCACATACAAAAAGCGCAGACTTCGCTATTGCTCATCTGCGCGCTAGGATCCTCGAACTACCCTTCAAGTCAAACAAACAACCACGAAACCTACGCCGATATGACAACACGCCCGTCAAATAAATGACAAGGCGAGTATGAAATGTCATACCCGTAGGCATCTATCGGTACTTTGCTTTTGACTTGATTTCGTTAGAAAAGTGTTCGAGGCTTTTCGCGCGCCAAGGCAAAGCGTCAATAAACGCCTTTTCAATATGTACTGAATTCCCCTCTAACCCTCCTGCTCATGGCAGGCCGGCGTAGATAGAATCCTTTTGAATGGATACCTTATTATACGCACGCGTTGCGCAATGCACCCAAACGGGTGCAAAGATACAACATTTTTTTGACATATGCAAGTATTTTTGCATAAATATGTAATTTTTGTTCGTTTTTGGTCAAAAAATCGGCATTTTTTGTCTCGCTCTTCTCTCGGTCATGTCCCGCTCATCGGTCGGTCGGGAAGGTGGTGAATTTCGGAGAGTTTCACAGAAGAGTGAACAACGAATATAAATAGAGTAATCCGCGCTCACAGAAATCGCGCGCACAAGACACCATGGCACGTAACTATTGGTGGATCGGCAAAGCCGCTGTCGGGATACAATCCCGACGTAATTGACGAAGAAAAGAGGCGGTATGGTATACCGCATAACTACCAAAAAAAGGAGAACGGTGGCAAATATGCCACCGAAAAGGACACCCCGCATACCACGCGGGACTTCTGACGAAAGAAGAAACGCGCTAACGGAGATAGCGCGCACGGAACACCGCGACACGTTACATTCGACCGATAGTAATTAGAAAAAAAGAGCTTTTCCCCCTTTTCGCGGGCATTGCCCTCGATACCGAGCTCAAGCGCAGCTTGGCAGAAGGTACTCGGGCATGCTCCGCTCTCCCCAAGAATTGAAAATTGTTGGGGACCCCATTATAAAGAGCCATGTCTTGAATAAAAGGAAGCGGACACGCATGAAACGCAAGAGGACAGAATGTATAAACAAAGCAAAACGGATACCTAAGTATCCGCTTTGCTATATACGCGCATGTGTGCGTGTTCCTTAATATTACCACGCAGTTCCTAACATACGTAAGTAACTCTTATATCTCCATTGTGCATTTTCTTGTGCTGCAGCAAACAATTCATCCGCTTCCTTCGGGAATTGCTTTGCTACAGAAGCGAAACGAACCTCACCCTTGAGGTAGTCTTGGAACTTATCCCACTGCGGCTCTTTGGAGTCGAGCGAGAACGGGTTCTTGCCTTCTGCCTCGAGCTGCGGGTTGTAACGCCAGAGGTGCCAGTAACCGCACTCAACAGCCTTAGCTTCCTCAGCCTGGGACTTGCCCATACCTGCTTTCAGACCGTGGTTGATACACGGAGCGTAAGCGATGATGAGCGACGGTCCGGGATAAGCCTCAGCCTCGCGGATAGCCTTGAGGGTCTGAGCCTGGTCAGCGCCCATAGCGATCTGTGCTACATAGACATAACCGTAGGTGGTAGCAATCATACCGAGGTCTTTCTTGCGAACACGCTTACCCATAGCAGCGAACTTAGCGATAGCGCCAAGCGGCGTTGCCTTGGATGCCTGACCACCGGTGTTGGAGTACACCTCGGTATCGAGCACGAGGATGTTGACATCTTCGCCGGAAGCGATGACGTGGTCGAGTCCGCCGTAACCGATATCATAGGAAGCACCGTCACCGCCGACGATCCACTGGCTGCGTTTAACGATATGGTCTTTCTCAGCGAGGATAGCCTTGCAGGTGTCGCAACCGCATTTCTCCATAGCAGCCACCATCGGCTCATAGAGACGATTCGTAACCTCTGCGGAGTTCTGGTTCTCCAGCCACTCTTTGAACATTGCTTTGAGTTCGTCGGAGCAGTCAGCGCACTCGAGACCTTTCTGCATCAGAGCAGCGATACGCTCACGCAGTTTGCGGTGTGCGATCTGCATACCGAGACCGTACTCGCAGAAGTCCTCGAAGAGGGAGTTGGACCAAGCCGGACCGTGACCCTTCTCGTTCTTGGTATAAGGAGTAGAAGGTACAGAACCGGAGTAGATAGAGGTACAACCGGTAGCGTTAGCGATGATCTCGCGGTCGCCGACGAGTTGGCTGATAAGCTTCAGATACGGAGTCTCACCGCAACCGGAGCAAGCGCCGGAGAACTCGAAGAGCGGCGTAGCGAACTGGCTGTTCTTGACGTTGTTGAGTTCAACGAGGTGTTGCTTGGTAGCTACGTGCTCTACGCAGTAGTCCCAGTTAGCCGCCTCGCCGAGTTGGCTCTCGAGATCGACCATAGCGAGTGCCTTGCCGGTCTTCGGATTGCCCGGACAAACATCCACACAGTTACCGCAACCGAGGCAGTCCATCACACCGACCTGCATACGGAAGTGCATGCCCTTGAGTGCAGCCGGAGCTTTCATCTCGCGAGTGGTAGCGCCGTTGAGGCCTGCGAGTTCTTTCTCGTCGAGCACGAACGGACGGATACAAGCGTGAGGACAAACATACGCACACTTGTTACACTCGATACAGTTGTCAGCGGTCCAAACCGGAACGAACGCAGACACACCACGTTTCTCGAACTTAGCCGTTCCGGCAGGCCATGTACCGTCCTCGATGCCCTTGAAAGCAGATACCGGGAGGAGGTCACCGTCCTGACCGTTGATCGGACGAACAACTTTGGTGATGAACTCCGGCTCATCTCCGTAGTCCTTAGCGGGATCAGCAGGCAGTTTCGACCATTCGGGATCGATAGCGAGCTCTTGGTACTCACCACCGCGATCTACCGCAGCGTAGTTCTTATTAACGACATCCTCACCCTTCTTGCCGTAAGACTTCACGATGAAGTGCTTCATCTCCTCAACGGCCTTCTCAACAGGGATGACTGCGGTGATACGGAAGAAAGCAGACTGGAGGATGGTGTTGGTACGGTTGCCCAGACCGATCTCCTGTGCGATCTTCGTAGCGTTGATGTAATAAACTTTAATC
This sequence comes from uncultured Bacteroidales bacterium, assembly GCA_946406195.1. GTDB lineage: Bacteria > Bacteroidota > Bacteroidia > Bacteroidales > Paludibacteraceae > Colicola. Next base: position 19,493 of record CAMJJT010000013.1, on the reverse strand, counting down.
TTATGGTCAGCGAAGTATTTCTTCACTTTGTTCGGCAGGTTCTTAACCAGCTCGTCACCCTCCCAGATGGTGTTCAGCAGGAACGTACCGCCGTCCTGCAGACCGCGGGTCACATCGTACATGTGGAGGTAAGCCTGAACGTGGCAAGCCACGAAGTTAGGCGTGGTAACGAGATAGGTCGAGTGGATAGGCTCGTCGCCGAAACGGAGGTGCGAGCAGGTGAATCCACCGGATTTCTTACTATCGTAAGAGAAGTAAGCCTGGCAGTATTTGTCGGTGGTGTCACCGATGATCTTAACCGAGTTCTTGTTAGCACCGACGGTACCGTCTGCACCGAGGCCGTAGAACTTAGCCTGGAAGAGCGAAGCGTCACCCATCGCGATCTCCTCGCCAACCGGCAGAGAAGTGAAGGTGAGGTCATCGTTGATACCCACGGTGAAGTGGTTCTTCGGTTGCGGCAGCGCGAGGTTCTCGAATACTGCGAGCATCTGTGCCGGAGTGGTATCGTTCGAACCCAGTCCGTAACGACCGCCCACTACGAGCAGGTTATTGAGACCGAGTTCGTCGAGTGCGTCTTTTACATCCAGATAGAGCGGCTCGCCGTTAGCGCCCGGCTCTTTGGTACGATCGAGCACGCAGATACGTTTTGCGGTCTTCGGCAGTGCCTCCTGCAAGTACTTGAGGCTGAACGGACGATAGAGGTGAACGTTGATGAGACCGAGTTTCTTGTTACCCTTAGCAGCCTCATAATCAATCACTTCGCGGATAGCCTCGCAAGCCGAACCCATACAGATGATGATGTTCTCTGCGTCAGCAGCGCCGTAGTAGTTGAACGGACGATACTCGCGACCGGTGATCTTCGAGATCTCCTTCATGTAGTCGGAAACGATGTCAGCTACGCCGTCGTAGTAACGGTTGCAGCTCTCGCGGTGAGCGAAGAAGACATCGGGGTTTTCCGCCATACCGCGCATCTCAGGACGCATCGGGCTGAGAGCACGCTCACGGAACTCCTGGAGTGCCTTGTAGTCCACTAACGGACGGAGATCTTCCATATCCATCGCCTCTACTTTCTGGTACTCGTGCGAAGTACGGAAACCGTCGAAGAAGTTGAGGAACGGCACGCGGCTCTTGATAGTAGCGAGGTGAGCTACACCTGCGAGGTCCATTACCTCTTGTACGGAAGCCTCAGCGAGCATAGCGAAACCGGTTTGGCGGCAAGCCATGACATCCTGGTGGTCACCGAAGATACAGAGCACGTGCGAAGCGAGCGTACGAGCCGATACATGGAAGACGGTCGGGATCAACTCACCGGCGATCTTGTACATGTTCGGGATCATGAGGAGCAGACCCTGCGAAGCCGTGAAAGTGGTGGTCAGCGCACCTGCGTTCAGCGAACCGTGAACAGCACCTGCTGCACCGGCCTCAGACTGCATCTCCTGCACGAGTACGGTCTCGCCGAACAGGTTCTTGCGACCTGCGGCAGCCCACTCGTCCACGTTCTCCGCCATCGGAGACGACGGCGTGATAGGATAGATAGCAGCTACCTCGGTGAACATGTAAGCCACATGCGCCGCAGCTGCGTTACCATCCATGGTCATAAATTTTTTCTCTTTTGCCATAAGAATAATTTGTTTATAATTGTTTGAATTTGTTTGTCTTTTTTCGTAAACCCGTAATTACGTCATCCCGTCATCCCCTCTCCCTCCCCTAAGGGGAGGGCCTGGGAGGGGCTCCTAGTAAAGGAACCCTAACAGCCACAGAGGAATCATATTCCCTCGTCCTGTCTCCAGTTCGCCGACCGCCGTCGGACGGATCGTATCGCGGCTGGACGCTTTCTCGCGCACATCGAAATAGTACTTGTTATCGATGACGAACATCGCACTCCGCTCGGTGGCGTTCACCTTGTGCGCGCCGTGCACGAACGTATAGAAACACGTCTCGTACATATCTATCGGCTTGACCTCGCGGGTGAAATTCATCCGTGCCACGTTCGTGTTATGCATATACACCTTCGTCGGCTTCATCGGGAAGTTCTTTCCTTCCGGATAGAGCAGATTGATCAGTCGCGAGTCCTTGAGGTACTTAATATAGTTCATCGTCGTCGCACGACTAAGCCCGATCTCCTCGGATATATTGCTGACGTTCAGCGCACACGGCGCGTCCTGCATGAGGATATAAAACAGCTTGCGCAGCTTATGGAGACAAGCCACGTCAATCTGCTTGATCATCAACACATCCACCTCCAACTGGCTGTTCATCACTTTCAGCAGCGAAGCCTCAAAAGACTTACTCTCCAGATACGAAGGATAATAGCCATGATCGAGGTACGCCTTGAAATACTCCAAAGGCTGCACCCGTTCGCATACCTCACGCGAGATAGACGCATGCCGCTGAATAATCTCCTCCAGCGAATAAGAGCGAAAACGCAAACCGGTCTGTAAGTTCAGGTACTCGCGGAACGAGAAACCGCGCAGGTTATAGGTCTTCACGATTCCCTCAAGGTCATGGTTATCTTCGTCGATATCCATAACCGGCGTTGCACAGAAGATGATATGCAAATCCTTGTACTTGGAATAACAGCGCTTGAGTTCCCGCGACCAGTTCGGGTACTTAAACAACTGATCGAGGAATAGGTACTGTCCTCCGCTCTTTGCGAACGTACCGGCCAACTCCAAGAGCGTGTGGCGGGTAAAATAGAAATCATTGAAACTGACGTACAGACACGGACGAACATCCCGCAGCGACTTGCGCGGGCGTTTGCCTTTCAACTCGGGCTCCGGCATGTTTTTCCATTCTTTCTCGATCTCCTTTGCACGAGAGAGGAGAAAATCGGTTTTCCCAACGCCACGACCTCCTTTGATGGCGATCAGACGATCCTCCCAGTTGATCTCATCCATTAACAAACGACGGATGGGCATCGAGGAATGCTCCACCAAAAAATCGTGAATCCGGAAGAACGCGTCAAGCTGCTCTGTTCCGTCTTTCACAGGCTCGATTAAAGGTACATTTTTCTCCATATTTTTGATAAAATTCTGTGCCTTTTGGCACTTTTTTTCTAAAATAACGAAAATACGCCGCAAAGTTACGAAAAAAAAATGATATTTGCAAGGTTTACCTTACATTTTTTGCAAAAAAAATGAGAGATTACATTCGTAATCCCTCAAAAATGCACCTTTTTCGATAAAAATGCACCTTTTTTTGCACTCCTTAGAGACTGATTGCGCCACTCGGGCAAACGTCAGCACAAGTTCCGCACTCCGTGCAAACGTCCGGATCAATCGAATAGTGTTCGCCTTCAGAGATCGCACCCATCGGGCACTCGTCAATACATGTACCGCAAGCAATGCAGTCGGTTGAAATTTTGTAAGCCATGATTATAATGTTTTAATGATTTAATGATTCAATGATGAATTGACGGTGCAAAGGTACAACAAAAAATTGACACTACCAAATTTTAGGGAGAAAAAAAATAAAAAATTAAGAATTAAAAATTAAAAATTTAGAATTATTTCTTTTTCTTAACCGTTGCCAAGGCCGCGAGCAATTGTGCGTTCGGACCCGTTAATCCTTTGTCCGTCAGGCCTTTGCGTTTGGCGTAGGTCGTCCAGTCTTTCGCCCCGCCTTCACTCACCGGCATCCCTAATTGTAGGTAGTGACAATAGGCGATAGCGAGCGCGTCCGTCGCATCGAGTTTCTTAGGCATCTCCTCATCCGGGATATGCAAAAACCGCTGTAACATACCCGCCACTTGCTGCTTCGTCGAGTGTCCGTTTCCCGTAATCGCCATCTTGATCTTCATCGGCGAATACTCATAAATCGGCACATCCTTACTCAACGCCGCAGCGATCGCCACACCCTGTGCATGCACAATCTTAATCATCGTCTGCGGGTTCTTATCCACAAACTGCGTCTCAATCGCCAGACACGTCGGCTTATACTTATCGATGATCTCCTGCAAAAAGAAGAACTCCTTCTGCAACCTCGGATATTGCCCCTCCAACTTATGCACATCGTACGCCCCGAACTCCAAGATCTCCACCTGCTGCCCAACCGTCCGCAACACCGCGTACCCCATAAACAGCGTACCCGGGTCCACACCTAAAATAATATGTTCCTGACGAACTTTATCGAGCATTCAGTATTCTTATCTCGTTTTACTCGAACGATTATTTCAGTTTTCAGTATTCAGTCCTTCTCGTGATTGCGGATGAATCCGCGGATGATAACCACCACTGCACCCGTAATGAGCACATAATCTGCCCACGGCTCAATTTTCGCCATACTCAATCCTGCTCCAACAGCCAGGATTACCAAACCGATGATCAATATTATAGATGATTTTCTCATTTTTCAATTATCAACTGTCAACTATCAATTATCAATTAAATAAATGTCCTCATTAGGCGTGTGCATATAATAATGTTCGCGCGCGTATCGCTCCAAACTATCTGCGTCCTGCAGTACATTTATATCCTGCTCCACCTTCTCTGCCTCCGAACGATACAAATCACGCTGCTCCTCCATCCGCCGAATCTCACGATGACGATGCACAAAATGCAGCAGACTTTGTTCGCCTACAAAGAGAAAAACAATCAAAAAAGCAAGCAATGTGACCACATATTTGCCCCATTTGCGAATCTTTATTATGTCCCAAAACTGTCTAAACGTCATCATAGGATTCAAATTCTGCCGCAAAGGTACAACAAAAAAACGACATATGCAAGAAAAACGCAAAAAGATTTGCATATGTGATTTTTTTTTTGTAATTTTGCGGCGCAAAATAAATTTATTCTTATGAAAGCTCGTTTAACACTCCTATGGGCGGCCCTTTTGGCGTGTCATCTTCTTGTGGCTCAGACACATATACAGGTCAGCGACCCTGACACATGGAATCCTGAGACCCTGCGTCCTTATATAGGCCAGACGGTTATTTTTGATGTTCCGATGGTCGTAACCAATAACTATAGCGGTCTGCAAATCTCCACGCGTCGTTTCTTCGCGCCTACCAACCAAGCCCTGCCCGGAAGTGTTGCAGCGGAGAATATTATGAACCTGAACAATACAGGTGACATCTCGCTCTATAGCGCCCCTATTCCGCAAGGCGACGCCACCTATCGTTGCGGCGAGAAGATCTACCACCTCAAGGCGAAAGTGAACAGCACATCGAGTCTGACGTGGGTTGATGGCGAATGGGAAGGTAACACACGGAAGGACTTGGAGAACGCCAACATCCGCGAGATGGTGAACATCGACGGCTGCGACGAGTGTCTGCTGGTCTGCACAATGAACTTGGAGTACTATCTGGTCGAGAACCTCGGCGGACAGATGGGACCAAAGGACTTGAATGAACACAAGAGGCAACGCGCGAAAGTCAGCAAAGCGCTGGCGAAGATCAATGCGGACATATACGGTTTGGTGGAGATCGAGCAGGGCCAGAAAGCTGCCGCAGAGATTGCTACCGACCTCAACACCAACCTATCCGGACGCAATTTTACATATATCAATGACGGCGGATCAGCCAATGGTACTTTCACCAAATCCGCTTTCGTCTATGACCGCAACAAAGTGAAACCGATCGGTGTTATTCAAGAAAAGAAAGGCGGCTCTATTCCTGCAGAACGACACCGGATGATCTGTTTCGAAGAGATTGCCACCGGCGAGCGCTTCATCTTCTCCGTCAACCACTTCAAAGCCAAAGGAAACGGTGGTGTCGGATTAGACAGCAACGAGAACGACCACGGTCAAGGAGGATTTAATCAATCGCGCCAAGAAGAATCACAAGCAGTGGTGGACCTCTACAAAGATTACTATTTCAACCCTGCCATCAAGGACAAAGACATCCTTATCATGGGCGACCTCAACTCCTACGGCATGGAAGATCCAATCATGAAGTTCACCAGAGACAATAATATGATTGACCTCCATCGGGCGTTCCATGCAGACAGCAGTTATAGTTACACTTATCATGGCATAGTGGGCTATCTGGACCACGCGCTGTGCAACTCCACCCTTCGTCCGCAAGTCATGGGAGCGTGCGGCTTTCATATCAATTCAGACGAATCGGACAACTACACCTACGATAAATTCGGCGACCAAACGATGTTCCGCAGTTCGGACCACGACCCCGTTCTCGTTGGTCTAAAGCTCGACAAATCGCTCACGTATGACCTCATGCCTACTCTGGACACAAGGATCGGAACCGATGGTCAACCCTCTGTACTGACCATAACTAACGCTTTCAAAGAGGACCAGAGCAGCTACTATGTCATCTATGACATCTACGGACGTATGGTTACGCAACAAAAACCGCTGAAGATAGAGAGCAATCTCCATCCGGTGGAGTTACCGTCACAGCCCGGCATTTATGTTCTGCGGCTCTATTATGACCATAAAGTCTATCCTTATAAATTCTTTGTGCGATAGTGGATCTGTTTTCGGAAATAGAAGAACCGGAGCGCGAGGAGCTCAAAGCCTTGCGCCGAGAGTTAGAGGAGGCGAACTACCAGTATTACGTCCTCAACCAACCTACTCTCTCCGACCGCGATTTTGACTTCAAAATGCATCGCCTGCAAGACTTGGAGGCGATGTTTCCTGACATGTTTGATCCCAAGTCTCCGACGCAACATGTCGGGTCGGATTTGGGCAAAAAAGGTTTCGAACAAGTCAAACACAAGTATCCTATGCTTTCATTGGCGAATAGCTATTCCCGGGAAGAGATCGAAGACTGGGTGCGCAAACTGCCATCAAACGCAGAGATCGTCTGCGAACTCAAATACGACGGTCTTTCCATTTCCCTCTGGTACGAGAACGGGACACTCGTTCGGGCACTCACACGAGGCGACGGACAACAGGGCGACGATGTCATAGCGAACATCAAAACGATTCCCTCTATTCCACGACACGTCGTCGGGACGCCATCGAGCTTTGAGATGCGTGGCGAAGTGCTCCTTCCGTGGGAACGCTTCGAAGCCCTCAACCGCGAACGCGAAGAACAGGAAGAACCGCTCTTCGCCAACCCGCGTAACGCCGCGTCAGGCACCCTCAAACTGCAAGATCCCAAAGAAGTGGCACGCCGCGGACTCGATGCCTACCTCTATTACATGTTAGGCGAAGACCTGCCGGGCACAACCCACTACGAGCGCCTTCAGACCGCCAAACAGTGGGGATTCCACATCTCTGACGCGATCAAGGTATGCCACTCCGTCGATGAAGTCATGGCGTACATCGCCTACTGGGACATGGAGCGAAAGAACCTGCCCGTTGCCACAGACGGCATCGTCCTCAAAGTCAATAATCTCGCCCAACAAGAGGAACTTGGTTACACCGCCAAGACGCCCCGATGGGCAATCGCGTATAAGTTCCCTGCAGAGAAACAATTAACCCTTCTCAAGGAGATTACTTATCAGGTCGGCAGAACCGGTGTAGTAACGCCTGTCGCTAACCTCGAGCCGGTACAGCTGAGCGGTACGATTGTGCAACGCGCGACACTGCATAACGAAGATTTTATCAAGTCGCTTGATATCCGTCCGGGTGACAGAGTGTGGGTAGAGAAAGGCGGAGAGATCATACCGAAGATTGTCGGTCGTGCCGACCGAAATGATGAAATGAGCGCGACTTCGTCGCTCAATGATGGAATGATGTATTCTTTCCCGGATGTTTGTCCGGAATGCGGGGCGAAGTTAGTTAGAGTGGAAGGTGAAGCGGCTTGGCGATGTCCGAACGAGGCAGGTTGTCCGCCGCAGATAAAGGGCAAGATTGAGCATTTTGTAAGCCGCAAAGCGATGAACATAGACGGTCTCGGCGAAGAGACCATCGATCTGTTCTACCAAAACGGTTTATTACGCAACATAGCAGACATATATGATCTCAAACTGGAGGATATCGCTGCACAAGAACGGCTCGGAGAGAAGTCTGCGCAGAACATGTTAGCCGGCATCGAAGCCTCCAAAAACGTACCATGGGCACGTGTGCTCTTCGCACTCGGAATCCGCATGGTAGGAGAAACAACCGCGAAGAAGATTGCCCGAGTCTATAACACCATCGACTCCCTCCAGTGGGCGACCACCGAACAACTCTGCGCCATCGAAGATGTCGGTCCGCAGATCGCAGAGAACATCGTCGCCTACTTCAACAACATCCGTAACCTCGAGATCCTCGAGCGTCTCCACCAAGCCGGCTTGCAATTCGAAAGCGAAGCCGCAGAAGGACCACAATCCGACAAACTAGCAGGAATGAGTATTGTTATTAGCGGAACTTTTGCTCACCATTCGCGTGATGAATACAAAGCACTTATTGAAGCACATGGCGGTAAGAACGTTGGTTCGGTCAGCAAGAAGACGAGTTTTATCTTAGCCGGAGACAACATGGGACCCGAGAAGCGAAAAAAAGCAGAATCCCTCGGCATCAAACTAATGACAGAGGACGAATTCCTCGAAATGATAAAATAAGAAAATGAAAAAAATATATCAGTTCATATTCGATTATTTGCGCAAGAGAATGCCGGAACGCAATCCGCGTTTCCCTCATCTGGATCAACCGCTAAAAGTAATGATCATCTATGAGAGTGACCATTTAGAGCGGAATGACAGTATCAAATCCATCCGGCAGGACCTGTTACGCCGGAAAATGGACGTGACCATGTGGGGCTACGTGGAGAAAAAAGAAAACGAGATACAAACACTCATTTTGCCGCAAAGCCGCATTTTAGGACTCGCGGATTATAATTTCTTCGGTAAACCGAAAGAAGACACCATCAGAGATCTGACCGCCGAGCACTACGACCTGCTCATTGATCTCACGACACATCCGATGTTACAGCTTCGCTATTTGACCATGTACACCGACGCGGATTTCAAGGTAGGACTGAACTTAGGCGAAGGAGTACACGACATGCTCATTTCCCTGCCTGACCTGACGCCGGAACAGGGAGAGAACGCCAATATAGAAGCGTCATGGCTCTACGACCAAATCATGAGTTTTATCACAACCATTAAAAGTAACGATTAAGGAGTGAACGAATGAACGAATTAAAAGGATTAGGAACAGCGCTGATTACGCCGTTTGATGCCCAGGGGAAAGTGGATTTTGAAGCCCTCGCACGGCTGTTAGACACCCAGTTAACGGGGTTCGTTGATTACCTCGTTGTACTCGGTACCACCGGCGAAGCCGCCACAATGACGGAAGACGAGAAACGCGAAGTACGCCGCTTCATCGTGGATTATATAAAAACATCAAACATCAAACATCAAACACCAAACATCCCTCTCGTTCTCGGCGTCGGAGGAAACAATACCGCCAAGGTCATCTCGGAACTGGAAGCGATGCGCAACGAGTTAATCCTAGACTTTACCGCCATCCTTTCCGTATGTCCGTACTACAATAAGCCGAACCAAGAAGGGCTCTACCAACACTTCTCTGCGATTGCTCAGGCATCTCCGATACCTGTGATCCTCTACAACGTCCCCGGACGCACAGGCGTAAACCTCCTGCCCGAAACGGTCATCCGTATTTGGGAAGCCCACCCCGACAAGATCATCGGCATCAAAGAAGCGTCGGGCAATATCGCTCAAATCAGAGATTTGATCGCTCGTGCCAATTCAAAATTAAAAATTAAAAATTACGAATTACCATTCCTTGTTATTTCCGGCGATGACGGCATCGCGTGCGATGTCATGGAAGCAGGCGGAGCAGGACTCATCTCCGTAGCCTCCAATGCCTTCCCGGAAGACTTTTGGCACATTGTGCATGATAAGGACTCCGCGCTGCAGGCGAAATACCAAGAGATGATTCATCTACTCTTCGCAGAGGGCAACCCTGTCGGCATCAAAGCCGTCTTGGCTGAGAGAGGACTGATCAGTAACTCTTTACGCCTTCCTTTAGTGCCGGCGAGCGATTGTTTGCAGCAAAAAATAGCAAATCTGCAAGCAGAATAATTTTTTTGGGCGAAATACTTGTGTATGTGATTTTTTTTTAGTAATTTTGTGCCCGATTAGTGTATGGAAGAATTGATTCGACATGAAGGAATAGTGCTGAGCGTGAAGGGAGACTCCGCACACGTGCAGATTGTGCAGACCAGTGCTTGCTCTGCCTGCAAGGCGCGAAACATGTGTATGTCGAGTGAAAGTCAAGTCAAAGAGATGGATGCTGTGATGACCGAGACGATGCAGGCGGGAGACCGCGTGGAGGTGGAGGTGAGAGAGCATCTAGCTTGGCGCGCTGTGCTGTTGGCTTATATCCTGCCTTTTGTGGTAATGTTGGTAGTGATTGCCGGCTTGGATTATTTCACCTCATGGAGTGAAGCAATCGTGGGCACCCTTGCCCTTTGCAGCATTGCGTTGTACTATCTCATATTAAATGCTTTCCGCAGCAAATTGCAAAAGCAGTTTACCTTCACAGCAAGAAAAATCTAACAATTTAAAAATACAATCAACATGAATTTAATTCTGATTTCGATGGGAGTACTTGGCGTGATCGCTTTCTTGGCAGCATGTCTGCTGTATGTGGTCAGCCTGTATTTCAAAGTGGAAGAAGATCCGCGCATTGACTTGGTAACAGCGGTGTTGCCGGGCGCCAACTGCGGCGGATGTGGCTTTGCCGGCTGCCGTAACTTCGCGGAAGCTTGTGTCAAGGCAAACGGCATCGATGGTCTGGCATGCCCGGTAGGTGGAGAGCCGACCATGGAGCAAGTGAAACTGATTCTTACCCCTGTAGACGAGGCAGAGACTCCTGCATCCGAAGGAGGTAAAAAAGACGGCTTTGATCCCGTTATTGCAGAGAAGATCAAAGCGTTACCGACTCCGAGAGCTATTTTCCCGAACGTAACTGCACGAGTGCAAGGTAAATGATCAAAAGCTTAATGGAATTATGAAGACATTTAAGATAGGCGGAGTTCATCCGCACGACAACAAACAATTCTCTGCACACCAGCCTATTACTGAGTGCCCGCTTCCCAAGCAGGCGATCATCCCGTTGGTACAACATATCGGTGCACCGGCGCAGGCTGTAGTGAAAGAAGGAGACAAAGTGAAAGTAGGCGAACTGCTGGCAAAAGCCGGTGGATTCGTGAGTGCGAACATCTGTTCGCCGGTAAGTGGTACTGTCACCAAGATCGGTGACTGGACGGACGCATGGGGTGCTCCGGGACAAGCGATTTATATTGATGTCCAAGGTGACGAGTGGTTGCCGGAGATCGACCGTACGCCGGAGTTGGTACGTGCCTGCACGATGGAGCCGAAAGCTATCATCGATAAGATCGCGGCTGCCGGTATCGTTGGTCTGGGCGGTGCTTGTTTCCCGACCCACGTCAAACTGCTGCCGCCTCCGGGTAAGAAAGCCGAAGTGCTAATTGTAAACGGCGTAGAGTGCGAACCGTACTTGACCTGCGACCACCAGTTAATGTTGGAGCACGGCGAGGAGATCATCGTGGGTATTGAAATTCTCAAACGTGCCTTAGGCGTCGATCGCGCTATCATCGGTATCGAGAACAACAAGAAAGACGCGATTGAGCACATGACCAAGTTGGCACAGACCAAGCTGGGCGTAGATATTCTGCCGCTCAAACTCAAATATCCGCAGGGAGGTGAGAAACAGCTCATCGATGCATGTATCGGTCGTCAGGTACCGAGCGGTGCGCTGCCAATCGAGGTAGGCGCTGTTGTAGACAATGTGGCTACCATCTATGCTGTCTATGAGGCAGTACAGAAGAATAAACCACTTATCAGCCGTGTAATGACCGTAACGGGTAAGAACGTCACCAAACCGGGTAACTACTGCGTTCGTTTCGGTACGCCGATTGAGGAGGTGATTGCCCTTGCTGGTGGCGTACCGGTTGACACGGGTAAGATCATCGGCGGCGGTCCGATGATGGGTCGTGCGATGGATCATATTGAGAACATGCCGGCTAACAAACGTCTGAGCGGTCTGCTCTTCTTGCCCGAAGCAGAGAGTATCCGTCCGGAGGAAGAGAACTGTATCCGCTGCGGTAAGTGTGTACAGGCATGTCCGATGGGTCTGGAACCGTATCTGCTCCAACGAATGAGCCAGCTGGAGATGTGGGAGGAATGTGAGAAACATGACGTAATGGATTGTATCGATTGCGGTTGTTGCGTCTTCACCTGTCCTGCTCACCGCCGTCTGCTCGACGGAATCCGTCCTGCGAAAGCGAAAGTGGGCGCTATCCTCCGCGAGCGTGCTGCAGCAGCGAAAAAATAATTGATAATTGATAGTTGAAAATTGATAATTATTTAGATATGAAACAATTAATTGTTGCTCCGGCTCCTCACGCCCACAGTGGTGATTCAGTTCGCCGGAATATGCTTTTGGTCATTCTCGCCCTGCTGCCTGCTTATGTAGTGTCAGTAATCGAGTTTGGCGTAGGAGCACTTATCACGGCGGCTATCTCGGTTTGCGCCTGTGTGCTGACCGAGTGGTGTATCAGCCGTTTCTTGCTCAAAGAGCAAAGACAAACCATCGGTGACTTATCGGCAGTTCTGACGGGTCTGCTGTTGGCATTCAACCTGCCGTCCAGTCTGGATTGGTGGATCGTTCTGATTGGCGCAGTAGTAGCCATCGGCGTGGGTAAGATGACGTTCGGTGGTTTGGGTCAGAACCCGTTCAACCCGGCTCTGGTAGGTCGTGTATTCCTGTTGATCTCTTTCCCTGCTCAGATGACCACATGGCCCACACCGCAAGGTTTCGGAACCAGTTATCTGGATGCAGAGACAGGTGCTACCCCGCTCTATTACCTCAAGCACATGGCTAAGACAGGTGATCTGAGCGTAATGGACCAACTGCCTGCCCTCAAAGACGCTTTCTTAGGAGCTATGGGCGGTTCGCTTGGTGAGGTCTGCGCGTTAGCGCTCATCCTCGGCGGTCTGTTCCTGATCTGCACACGTGTCATCACATGGCATATACCGGTATCGATCATTGCTACCGTAGCATTGTTCGCGTGGATCGGTACACCGGAAGGCATGGATAGTTGCCAATACGTAGCTTATGAGTTGCTGACCGGAGGTCTGATGCTTGGTGCATTCTTCATGGCTACCGATTATGTGACCAGCCCGATGAGTGCATGGGGTAAGATCATCTTCGGTGTCGGTATCGGATTCATTATGATGGTGATTCGTACATGGGGTGCTTATCCGGAAGGTATGTCGTTCGCTATCCTGATCATGAACGCCTGTGTTCCATTGTTGAATAAGATTCGTCCGCAACGTTTCGGCGAGAAAAAGAAATAAGGAGGTACGTTATGGCAAAGTTAGAAAGTACATTCAAAAACATGGTTCTTAGCCTTGTTATCATCTCCATGGTAGCAGCAGGAGCACTGGCCGGCGTTTATATCCTTACGCTGGAGAGCATCAACGCGCAGAAGATTGCCAAACAAGAGGCAGCTAAGAAAGCCGTTCTTGCCGGACATGAAGACGGAACCGCTATCGAAGCTGCAGTAGATGGTTTTGGCGGTCAGTTCCGTGTAATGGTAGGATTTGATGCAGAAGGAAATATCCTTGGATATGAGATCTTGGAGCACCAAGAGACTCCGGGTCTGGGTTCCCATATGACCCACTGGTTCAAGAACGCAGACAAACCGGGTCAGAATATTATCGGTCGCAAGGCGGGTAGTCTGACGGTTAGCAAAGACGGTGGAGACGTAGATGCCATCACCGCGGCTACTATCTCTTCCCGCGCATTCCTGAAGGCTGTCAACCAAGCATATGCCGAGTTCCACGGTGTGGAAGCACATACCGGTGCCAGCCAATTAAACAAAGTACAAAGTGACGAAGTACAAAGTACAGAGGACGAAGTACAAGAAGAAGTTGTAGAACAAGTAACAGAAACGGAGGCTAAAGATGAGTAATGGAATGAAAGTATTGACGAACGGTATTCTCAAAGAGAACCCGACATTCGTCCTCGTACTCGGTATGTGTCCGACGCTGGCGACGACCACCAGTGCTATCAACGGTATGTCGATGGGTTTGGCAACGATGTTCGTGCTCATCTGCTCGAACGTTGTGATCTCGCTGCTGAAGAATCTGATCCCGGATAAGGTTCGTATTCCGGCATTCATCGTGGTGATTGCGACCTTCGTAACGCTTGTTCAGTTGTTGATGCAAGCATACCTGCCGGCAATCTACGATGTGTTGGGATTATTTATCCCGCTGATCGTAGTGAACTGTATCGTGTTGGGTCGTGCAGAGGCTTTTGCAGCAAAGAACAGTGTAGGTCTGAGTGCCCTTGACGGAATCGGTATGGGTCTTGGTTTTACCCTCGCCCTGACGCTGCTTGGCGCTGTGCGTGAGTTACTCGGAACAGGTGCTTGCTTCGGTTTCCACCTCTTCCCGGACAACTACGGCGCACTGGTATTCGTACTTGCACCGGGTGCCTTCATCGCACTTGCGTATTTAATGGTCATTATTAACAAAATCCAGAACAAATAATTATGGTTTACTTTTTGATTTTTATCTCTGCGATATTTGTTAATAATATCGTATTGAGTCAGTTCTTGGGAATTTGCCCGTTCTTAGGTGTCAGCAAGAAGATTGACACGGCAATGGGAATGAGTGCCGCAGTGGTATTCGTGCTGACATTAGCAACCGTCGTAACCTATCTGCTACAGATGTTACTGGTAGCATGGGGTTTGGAGTTCTTGCAAACGATTCTCTTCATCCTTATCATCGCTGCCCTTGTGCAGATGATTGAGATCATCCTGAAGAAAATCAGTCCGTCGTTGTATCAGGCGTTAGGTGTGTTCCTGCCGCTGATCACGACTAACTGCTGTATCTTAGGTGTAGCCATCTTGGTAGCTAACGGGACAGAGAAACTTCCGATGGGAGCAGAGCACGGTATGTTAACCGGCACGCTGTTTGCATTTGCAACGGCACTCGGTTTCGGTCTTGCACTCATCCTGTTTGCCGGAATCCGCGAGCAACTTGCTCTGGCTAAAGTGCCGGAGGCAATGAAGGGCACTCCGATTGCTCTTCTGACCGCAGGTCTTCTTGCCATGGCTTTCATGGGATTCAGCGGAGTGGTATAACACCCAAACGCATATATTAAATTAAGGTACGCGCACGCTCACACGTGCGCGTATCTTTATTTTAGCCAATTTTTACACAAAATCGCGTAGAAAAAAAACACAAATTTGAACTTAATGTAAAATAAATCATAGTTTATGTACTATAAGTCAATTTATTCAATTTACGTTTGTACATATTAAATAAAAGCAGTACTTTTGCAAAAAATTTTCGGAAGTTGTAGTAGTACCAATTTCAATAAACAAGCATAATGAAGAAAGAAAAAGTGAATTATCAGACACCATCGACGGAGATTGTAGGGGTGGAAATGGAGTCTCATGTTTTATCCGGGAGTCAGGCGTGGCCTTCCAATGCTCCCGTGAATGCATTGCGCGAAGGTTATGGAGAGGGATTCCCTGAAGAGTGGTAAAAACAAAGGAGAGAAAGATGAAAAAGAGTGTATTCTTATTTAGTACATTGTACTTAATTACTTTGTTCCTTATCTTTTCGGGGTGTAACAAGAACGAGCCGGAACAGTCTGCAAACGTACAACGATACCATGTGAGCATTCAAGCCGGAAAGGGCGAAGGGCAACAGATGAATGGTCCGAGACGCGCTTTGGGGCTGGAGGGCAACACGTTGACCGCATCCTGGGCAGCGGGCGAACTAGTGAGCGTACGCAATCTGACGAAGAATGCCGATTTGGAGGGCTATCTTGCAGCGGAATCGGACGGAATACAAACGGTTCTATCAGGTGATCTGGCAGGTACCATCAATGCAGGAGATGTATTGGAGTTGAAGTTCTTGTCGCCGAACTATACGAATCAGGGAGGCACAATAGATTATATCGCTTCTCACTGCGATTATGCGGTTGCGAATATCCATGTAGCCAGTGTGACTTGGGGTAGCATCACTTTTGATGAGGGCGTCGCAGTGTTTGAGAATCGCCAAGCGATAGTTAAGTTGACGCTCATGAACGAAGCGAAAGACGCGGCATTGAGTGCCAGCCAGTTAGTAGTGGAAGTTGACGGCGTGAGTTATACCATTACACCGCCTTCGGCGACAAGCGAAATCTTTGTTGCCCTCCCTGGTTTTAGCGACAAGACCATCAAACTGACAGCTACCGTCGGTTCGGAGACATACACTTATACTTCTCCTTCTGCCAAGAGTTTTGAGGATGGCAAATATTATATTATTACGGTAGGCATGGCTGTCAAGAATGAGGTTCATCCATTCTCCATTAGCCCAACCAAACAAATCGAGTTCGCACATGGTAACTTGCAGTACAACGGATCAACGGGTGTTTGGCGCATCGCAGAAAATCAGTATGATTTCGTAGGAGATAGCGTCGTGTATGGATCTATTTGGTCCGGATGGGTCGGTAATGTATATATCGGCGATGAGAAATGCAGTAATACGCAACCGAATAACGGAGAGATAATTAATAATCATGGTTGGATTGATTTATTGGGTTGGAACACGGCAAATGAACCACTTAAATGGAATGTAGATAACCAAGAATTTATTGGCACCCCGTTTGTTGATTGGGGAGTTAATGAGATTTATGATCCTAGAGCGGATATCACATACCCTGCTAACACATGGCGTACGCTTTCCATGGATGAGTGGCATTATTTATTCTGTGGTCGTACAAATGCCGGTGACTTATTCACGACGGCATCCATTGATGGACTACCTCATGGTAACGTGAAAGGTGTAATCTTGCTGCCTGATGATTTCGTATTGCCGACAGAATTGGCTCTAAAGACGGCTAACGACTTGTCATTTAATTTCATCGTTCCAGCAGTAGGGCTCTCGTATTACAAATACAATAATCCATTTATTGATGTGAACGACGAGAGTGTTGATGTGGCAATAGAAGCAAATAACGGATTCATGTATAACGAAAACCGATACACAGTGTCTCAATGGGCACAATTAGAAGCAGCTGGAGCTGTATTTTTGCCTGCAGCCGGAAGACGAGATGTATATCATGGATTAGCTACATATGTACAATTTTCACTTCTTAATGCTCATTATTGGTCTTGTACATTATTAAGCGGAGATACAGAGCCGATAGTTATGCTAATCTCTTATGACGACTCACAAACTGTTGATGCTCATTCATCTCAACCGGCTCGAACAGGTTGCTCCATCCGTTTGGTTAGAGATTTATAATTGCGAAAGGGATCTTTTGGGGAAGAGAAAATCTCTAACAGGACCGCTTGGCGAATCGTGCCAAGCGGTCTCTTTTTGTATAGGAAGGAAGAAGGGGAAGTGTTTATCACCCATTTTGCCCCACTTTTTATTAAAATGTTAATAAGTCGTGTAAAATACTGATTTTATGGAGAATTATACTTCTATAATATTGTTTATTTCATGTTAATAAAACAATTGATAATTTTTTTCGTGGGGAAATGTGGTGAATATCAAAACTTTTTTGTAATTTTGCAGCGTGAAATAATTCAGAATGCACAATTGATAATTACAAATTTTGAGATGCAGACATTTATTGGAAATATAGAAGGTCGGTTGGACGAGAAAGGACGTATATTTGTGCCGGCTGTTTATCGGAAGATCTTGGCGGAGGCTGAGAGTAAACGAATCGTTATGCGTAGAGATACGGACAACGAGTGTCTGATGTTCTATCCGGAGTTGGTATGGAACGAGAAAGTGGAGCAGTTACGTGCCAACTTGGACGAATGGGATCCCGAGGATCAGTTGATCCTCATGCAGTTCATGGCTGACGCGGAATATATGGAGATGGACGGACAGGGACGAATCTTGCTGCAGAAGAAGAATTTAGAGACCATCGGCGCGCAGCAGGACGTACTGTTTGTCGGCATGTTGAACCGCTTTGCGCTCTGGGCACCTGAGAAATTCGCCGAGAAACGTCTGAGTCAGACCGAATTGGCGGCAAGACTGCGTGCAAAGATGAAAAGGACCGAGGCTAAACTGTAAGTAATGGTCAGCAGATGGTCGGCAAAATAACCTACTAATAACCTACTAATAACCTACTAATCACCTACTAATTACCTACTAATCGCATACTAATTGCGTACTATAGTACTGAGATAGTATTTGAAAGATAGACAAAGGGAGACAAAAATGGAAGAGATATACCACATACCGGCGATGCTGAAAGAGACGATTGAGGGTTTGGCCATTAAGCCAAACGGGGTTTATGTGGATGTTACTTTCGGCGGCGGAGGACACAGCCGTGCAATTCTCAGTGAATTGCACGGAATGAAAAATGAAAAATTAAAAATTAAAAATGAGGTTAACGGCGGTAAGTATGCCGCTGAACAGGACAAAGGAGAGGGTAGCCGGATGACATCCGGCGGAATGGACGACGTAGAAAACGCGGAGCTAAAGCCCCGCGAACAGAACGAAGAGAAGAACACGGCAGAATACCGACGCGAACAGGACAAGGAAGAGGGCGGGCGGCTGTTCTCTTTTGATCAGGATATCGAGGCGTATGAGAATGCGATCAAAGGAGAGGGGGAAGATCGCGCACTAAAGCACGATGCAAAATGGACGTTTGTGCATAGTAATTTTAGGTACTTACGGAACTGGATGGAATATTACGGGGTGACGGAGATTGATGGGTTGTTAGCGGATTTGGGGGTTAGTTTTCACCATTTTGATTGTCCGGAGAGAGGGTTTAGTTTTCGGTTTAGCGCACCGTTGGATATGCGGATGAACCAGACCGCCAAACGGACGGCGGCGGATATTGTAAACGGGTATAGCGAGGAGGAGTTGGCGAAGTTGTTTTGGTTATACGGCGAATTGAAGAACGGGAGGGGCATCGCAAGGAATATATGCAAGGCTCGTTCTCAGAAGCCGATTATGCGTACAGAGGAGTTAGTAGCGGCGGCAATGAATATGCCGCTCGCGAAACTCACGGGCACAGAACAAGGTGCAACGCAAGGAGAAGAAGAGGGAAATCCGCCAAGATTGGCGGATGTAAGAGAGCTGGAGATTCCGACGCAGTACAAAAAGGATTTGGCACGGCTGTTTCAGGCGTTGCGGATAGAGGTGAACGATGAGATGGGGGCACTGAGGGAGATGTTAGTGGCAGCACAGGATCTGTTGAAGCCCGGAGGGCGGATAGCAATCTTGACGTATCACTCGCTGGAGGATCGGTTGGTGAAGAATTTTCTGCGAAGCGGGAACCTCGAAGGGACGATAGAGAAGGATTTTTACGGGAATAACCTGAGTCCGTTTGAGGTAATCGAGAAAGGACGCGAGGCGAGTGAGGAAGAGGTAGAACGTAATCCGAGGGCTCGGAGCGCCAAGTTGCGCGTCGCAGAGAAGAGGTGAAAGGCTCCGACTCCCCCCATGGAGGGGAGGGAAAAGCGGACGATGACATCGTCCTGACTATATTGACAGATGCCGAAGAAGGGGAAGAACGGAAGAGAGAGAAAAAGAAGGAATAGAGAATAGAGAATAGAGAATAGAGAATAGAGAATAGAGAATAGAGAATAG
>CAMJJT010000012.1 GCA_946406195.1 uncultured Bacteroidales bacterium | reverse complement strand
ACTGGTTGACTGAAATTCGCTGCAAAGGTACAAAAAATTTTTGATATATGCAAATTTTGGGGCATCGAAAATGTATGGTTTTTGGAGAAAAAGAGCGTAACTTGCTGATTTATTTGAGAAGTATGAGGATGAGAAAAATAAAAAAAAAAATGAAAACCGAGCCGCTCGTTCGAGAGCAGCTCGGTGAGGATGAGCGGGCGATGACATCGCCCTGAAATGGACATAGCGTTATTTAACCTCTTGGCCTTGGAGGGTGTAGGTGTGATCGGCGCGGAGGATGAGGATATGACCGTCCTTGATGTATTTACGATTGGACGATTGACGATTTAGGAGTTGGTCAATCGCTTGTTCAGAGGGGTCGAAAGCCTGGCCGGAGATGACCACGTTCTTCACGCAGATATACTTACCGCTCTTCGCTTCACCCAAGTTATGCCAAGGCAAGATACGCACATGGAGGGTCTCGCCGGCAGGGATAGTGAGCGTAGGTGTGAAGGCCAGATGGGTAATCGCCAGGTTGGTCATGTTCACTTTTTCTGCGATCGTCTGCACCTCGGTGAAACCGTCGCCGAAACCGGTGTTGATATGATAGCACATGGTAGAGGTACTATGCGCCGCGATGTCCATGGAGATGCCGGTTATACGTACCTCCATCGTGGCGGGTGCAGCGAGTGCAAAATCGAGGTAACGGGTCGCGTTCTCATCGATCTCACCGGCCGGCCAAGCAACCTTACCGCCGGTGGCGTCGGAGTTATGGAAACGAACCATGGTGATACCCGTTTGATCGCCGTCCGTGAACTCAGCCTTCGTATCCGCCGCCATCATGTTACTCATTGTAAAAGAGGCACTTACGGGTCCTTCGATCACTGCGTCGGGGACAGGCTTGCCATCGATGGTCCAGGTAGCGCTGACTGCCGCTCCGCCATCCAGCGAGAGTGCGTTGGCGTTCACAGGCACCGCGATGATATGTTCGCCCGAAACGGCATAGACCGTGTCGAGTTGTTCGCCCCCTTCGGCATAGTTAGCCCGCACATAAACGCGTTGGAAGAGTGAACCGCCGCTGTAAGCGAAAGTAGCCACCGAAGCATAGGTCTCTTTGTCCAAAGAGATCTGCAGGTTGGCCGTTGCGGTCAGGGCAACCGTCCCACTCTTGGGGTCGAGTCCGTAGCCGGTGAGCAGGAACTCTTTGTTCTGCGCCACGCCGCAATAAGTGTCGCCTATCTCGATCGTATTCGGGTTCGCGGAGATGTCCGTCGGGATGGATATATAGTCCGCCAGGATACCTGCGGTCTTGAGTGAATCAGCCGCAGCCCGCGCGATGAGGTTTCCGCCCATGGCATTGGTATGGGTCTTGTCGCCGGTGCAGAAAAGCAGGTTCAGACACTGCGTCTCTCCGTAGGAGAGGTAGATCTGGCGAGTAGCCTCGGTGAGGTCGATGAAAGGTACGTTCTTCTCGGCTGCCACCACTTTCATGGCCTTGACGTAACTCATGGCCGAGTCGCCGGCAGGGAGGGATTGGTTCTCATAGAGGACACCATCTTCGATCTTAGAGAACTTATCGCCGAGGTCATGCTGACCGTTTCGTTTGATATCGCCGCCTTGGAAATACGCCCGGCAGATCGGTCCGACGAGCACCGGAGTGACACCCAGCGCACGCGCCTCATCAATGAACGCGCGGAGCATGTCGCGATAGGTGGTCTGCGGGTTCGTACCGCGTGCGTCGGTAGGAGCAGGCAGACCTTTGTCGGCGCAGTACTGCGCATATTCGAGGTTGTCCATACCATAAGTAACGGTGCCTTCATCATTATGGGCAAACTGAATGAGCAGGTAGTCGCCGGCACTCATCTGGTTTTTAAGCGCAGGCCAATAAGCGGCGCCGGTATAGAAAGCACGGGTGTCCGCACCCGACTTACCTTTGTTATTCACCGTCACGAATTCCGGGTCAAAGAACGAACCGAGGTACATACCCCAGCCGCGTTTGTCCGTCGTACTCTCGTCATACTCGGCCATCGTCGAATCGCCGATCGTGTGCACTTTAATCACCGCCTGCATCATCGGCAGGCAAAGCATCAGGGCTGCTAAGAGGGAGAAGATTTTTCTCATAATGACGAAATGATTTAATGACGGAATGATGTTAGCGGGTGCAAAGGTACAATAAATAATTTAAAATTCAAAATTCAAAATTCAAAATTTGCGTATAGGTACATTTTTTTTGAAAAAAGTACGCGCGCACTTGCGTATATGAAAAATTATTTGTAACTTTGCGCCCGGTTTGACTAAAATCGTTAAATCGTTAAACTATTAAGCTGTTAAATCGCCAAAAACAACTATAGTATGAAACACACATTTTTATGGGCAGCTGTGCTGCTGATGATCACGGGCGCAGTGAACGCGCAAAACCCGACAACAGCGGACGCGAGCGAAGGACAATACGTTCGCTGCATCGCGTTCTACAACTTGGAGAACCTCTTCGATACCATCCACGATGAGGGCAAGAACGACTACGAGTACCTGCCCGACGGCGGTATGAAATGGACGAGCTACAAGTATGAGAACAAGGTGAAGAACATGGCGTACGCAGTCTCCCAACTCGGCACGGATTACGACCCGCGCGGAGCCGCTTGTATCGGCGTAGCCGAGGTGGAGAACATCGGCTGCCTCTATGATCTCTGCTCCGAAGCAAACAGCAAGTACGGTCGTCGTCTCAAACCCATCCTCAAAGAGGGACCGGATCGCCGTGGAGTGGATGTGGGATTCCTGTACGACACCGTTATGTTCAAGCCCTCCCGCGTCAACGGCTACGAACTCAAAGCGCACTATGCCGACGGCGGAGTGATCAAGACTCGTCTCCAGCTCTGCGTCTCGGGTTACCTCATGGGCGAAGGACGGCCGGAGAAAGTGCATATTATCGTCAACCACTGGCCCAGCCGTTACGGAGGTGAACTCTCTTCCCGACCCGGACGTGACACAGCCGCTATGCTCTGTAAGAGTATCTGCGACTCCATCTATCTCAAAGAGCCCAAAGCCAAAATCATCATCATGGGAGACTTGAACGATGATCCCTACAACCATAGCTGCAAAGAGGTCCTCAAAGCGCGCAAATACCGCGAAGAAGTGGATCCGCAGGGATTCTTCAACACCATGTGGCAGATCCTCGACAAAGGAACCGGCTCCCTCGCTTATAACGGCTCTTGGAACCTCTTCGACCAGATTATTATCTCCGAACCGCTCATGAACGAGAAACTCGAAAACGGCAAATGGACCTACTGGAAACCGCAGATCTTCAACAAGCCTTTCCTCACCGTGCAGGAAGGCAAAGACAAAGGTACGCCGCTTCGTACCACCAAAAGTGGTGTTTGGCAAAACGGTTATGGTGACCACTACCCCACGATGATCTACCTCATCCGCAAGAAATAAATGACCAAATGGTAAATGATCAAATAGCAAATGACATGGTTTTACAATTAAGAAGGGCGTCAGAGCCCATTAAAATGCGCAATTACGGCCGCATCGTACAGGATATGATCAGCTATGCTGCCACCTTAGCGCCCGGACAAGAACGCGACTCGCTCGAAGTGTATATAGCACAATGTATGCGGCAACGTAACTTGGTCTGGAATCGTGACCAAGAAGCAGGTATGGCTCGTGTCCGCGAAGATATTATCCGTATGTCCAACGGACAACTCAGTTGCGATTCGCCTGTCTTCGAGCAGACGATGGCACAACCGAACGCGCCGCTCCGCAAAAACAAAGAGAAGAATAGAAAGTAATTATAAGGAAATGGAAAATCCAAAACAATTCAAAGTGTTTGCCGGCTCCAAAGGAGGATTGTTGGCAAAAGGGATTTGTGACGAACTGGGATGCCAATTAGGGCAAGTACACATTGACCGTTTCTCCGACGGCGAGTTTTGTACCTATTTCGAGGAATCTGTCCGCGGACAATCGGTCTATCTCGTCCAACCCACCTGTCCTTCCAGCGACAACCTCATGGAGCTCCTCCTCATGATCGATGCTGCCAAGCGAGCTAGTGCATACAAAGTGATTGCCGTCATTCCCTATTTCGGTTGGGCGCGTCAGGACCGCAAGGATAAACCCCGTGTCTCCATCGGCGCCAAACTCGTAGCGAACATGCTGCAAGCCGCAGGGGCAGACCGTGTCATTACCGTTGATCTGCACGCAGAGCAGATTCAGGGATTCTTCGATATCCCCGTCGATCATATCTACGGCTCGAACGTCCTCGCTCCGTACATCGCCGACCTCAATCTCAAAGACTTGATTGTCGCTTCGCCGGATGTCGGCGGTTCTAAAAGAGCTTCCTATTTCGCGAAAAAACTGCACACCATGACCGACCATGAAGTGCCGATGGTTATTTGCTATAAATACCGCCCGGACTTCAATAAAGTATCGGAAATGCGTGTCCTTGGTGACGTGTACGGCAAAGACGTCGTCATCTTTGATGACATTGCCGACACAGCCGGCACACTCTGCAAAGCCGCGGAGGTAATGAAAGAAGGAGGTGCAAAGAGTATTCGTGCTGTGGTGACACACGGCGTACTGAGCGGTGAGGCTTGCAAACGGATAGAGAACTCGCCTTTGGACGAACTCATCTGTACCGATTCCCTGCCTATCGAACCGTCCCGTTGCTATAAACTGCATATCGTCTCTCTCGCTACCTCTATCGCTAACACGATCATGGCGATCCAGAACCACACTTCTGTCAGCGAATCAAACATAAAATGATACACACAGGACTGAAAATAATGTACCGAAAAATCCTCTTGGCATTGGGCATCCTTTGCCTTTTTGCCTCTTGCGGCAAGAAACAGGAGACCATCGCTCGTCCTGCTTTTAACGCTGACTCCGCTTATGCTTACATAGAAGGACAGATGGCGTTCGGACCGCGTGTTCCTAATAGCAAAGCCCATAACGACTGTGCAGTTTGGCTTATCCAACAGCTCCGTGCGAAAGGTGCAAAAGTGGAACTCCAACGGGGTGAGATGCCTGATTATCGCGGCAACATGCAGCAGATATATAATATCATCGCGCATTTCTCCACGCCGGAGATCGCTTCCCGTCCTCGTATCCTCTTGGGCGCACACTATGACACACGTCCGTGGTGTGATGAAGAAGATGATTATGCCGACCGTTTCTACAACGTTCCGGGGGCTAACGACGGTGCCAGCGGTGTGGGAGTGCTCCTCGAAGTAGCTCGCCAACTCGGTCTCAGAATATCCGACTCCACCCTCCACACCCCTGTTGACATCGTCTTCTTCGATTGCGAAGACATGGGAACACCTCGTTTCTACACCGGTATGGAGCGGGAAGACACATGGTGTCTCGGTTCCCAACTATGGGCAACCAACTATGCCCGTCTAACAGGCGAAGCCGATCCAACAGCGAAGCGGTCTAACAGCGAAGCGGTCAATCAGGCGAAGCCTATCTATTCCTTTGGAATAGTCCTCGACATGGTAGGCGCACCCGACGCTTCTTTCCCGCGCGAACTATATTCCACCCAGTACGCACGGAACTACCAGCAGAAAATATGGAAAGATGCCGAACAACTGGGCTATGGAGCGCTCTTCAGCCAACAGCAATCCTATCCCATTACCGATGACCATTACTACGTCAACTACATAGCGGGAATCCCCTGCGTGGATATCATCCATTATGACATCCGTAACGCTACAGGCTTCGCCGCTTGGTGGCATACACGCAATGACGACATGTCCAACATCAGCCTCTCTACCCTCCAAGCCGTGGGTGAAGTGGTTATGAGCCAATTATAAACGAATAACTAATAGACATTAATATGATTTACAGATTTACTTTTTCGTGCGAAGAAGGAGACCCTGCTTTCCGCCGTGTGTTTGAAGCAGACTCAGACGCTACCTTCCTCCAACTGCACGAAGCTATTTTAAAAAGCGTCGGTTATCCCGACGACCAGATGACCTCTTTCTTCCTCTGCAACGACGAGTGGGAGAAAGGACAGGAAGTGACCCTCGTGGAGATGGAGTCCAACTTCGAGTATGACAACATGGTCATGAACGATACACGTCTCTCCGACCTCATTAGCGAACAAGGGCAACGCCTCATTTATATCTTCGACCCGATGTTCGAGCGCTATTTCTTTGGTAGCCTAAAGGAGATCAAAGCCGGCACAATGAACGGCGTGGAGTGCGTGGAATCAACCGGTAAAGCACCGAAACAGCTCAAGTCCGAAGATCCTTTAGCCGGTATCGGAGGAAAAGGCAAAGACGATGATTTCATGTTCGATGATGAGTTCAAAGACGAGTATGACATGAACGACATCGACATGGAAGGCTTCCAGGACCTCAGTTTCGATGACGGCACGATGTTCTAAATAACCAAATGGTAAATGACCAAATGGTAAATCGCAAAACCCTGGTTTTGCTCTTGGGTCCTACGGGTGTCGGTAAGACAGAGCTCTCCCTCCGCGTAGCGGAACATCTTCATTGCCCCATCCTCAACTGTGACAGCCGGCAGATCTTCCGCGGCATACCTATCGGTACCGCTGCTCCGACTGCCGAAGAGCAGGCACGCGTGCCACATTATTTCGTAGCCACGCGTGAGTTGGAGGAGAACTACAACGCCGGACAATACGAACGGGATGCGCTCAAACTCTTGGAAGAACTCTTCACTACCCATCCCGTCGTCGTCATGACCGGAGGTTCGATGTTATACGCCGACGCGGTGTGCAAAGGGTTGGATGATCTTCCTGCAGTGCCGGATAAAATCCGCGCAGAAGTGCAATCCCACTACCGGCAGCACGGACTGACTTGGCTCCAAAACGAAGTGCAACGTCTCGACCCCGACTACTGGCAGACAGTGGATCAAGCGAACCCTGCTCGTCTGGCACATTGCGTCGAGTTATGCCTCACAACGGGCAAACCCTATAGCTCGCTCCTGACAAAATCGACCAACGACAATCGCCCTTTCCGCATCGTCAAGGTAGCTCTCGACCGTCCGCGCGAAGTATTGTACGCGCGCATAAACGAGCGCGTGAAGCAGATGGTAGCGAACGGATTGGTGGATGAAGCCCGAAAGGTGTACCCCAAACGTCATCTCAACAGCCTGCAAACGGTCGGTTACAAAGAACTCTTTGCGTACTTCGACGGCGAATACGACTTGGACCGCGCCATCGAACTCATTCAGCAGAACACACGCCATTATGCCAAAAGGCAAATGACTTGGTTCAGAAGAGACAAAGACATTAATTGGCTCAACGCCGATGACGATTTACCAACGAACATACAAAAAATAGATAAATTACTCAACCAATAAATGCAACCGGATTATATTTTTGAAACCTCATGGGAAGTATGTAACCGCGTAGGAGGTATCTATGCCGTCCTTTCCACGCGCGCTGCTTCCATGCAAGCCGAGCACCCCGATAAAGTATTCTTCTTCGGACCTGACTTCGGCGATCATAGTGACATCTATTTCAAAGAAGACGAAAGTTTACTTTCCGATTGGAATCCTTCCTCCCTCTCTTTGGGAGAGGGTCGGGGTGAGGTCTCCATCCCCATCCGTATCGGACGATGGGACGTACCGGGTCAACCGATAGCTATCCTCCTGCAATTCGATGCCCTCTGGGCGCACAAAAATGAGATCTATTCGTGGGCTTGGGATAAGTTCCAAGTGCAGAGCCATGCCGCTTACGGGGATTACGATGAGTCCTGTCTCTTTGGCTATGCCGCAGGAATGGTCATGGAGAGCCTCTATCATTGGCTCATGGAGAAAGAGAATATCAGCATCAACCCTGCCGTTCAAGTACCCCAGTTCTGCATGCACGCTAACGAATGGCAGACCGCTTTCTCGATCTTCTACCTGCAGGACCACTGTCCGCAGATTGCTACTCTCTTCACCACACATGCCACCAGTATCGGACGCTCTATCGCCGGAAACGGCAAACCGCTCTACGATTATTTCGAGAATTATAACGGAGACCAGATGGCGTACGAACTGAACATGGTTTCCAAGCACTCCGTGGAGAAACAAGCTGCTCACCATGCCGACTGTTTCACGACGGTCAGCGACATCACCGCCCGTGAGTGCCAACAACTCCTTGATAAACCGGTGGATATAGTGACTCCGAACGGCTTCGAACCCACTTACGTTCCCAAAGGGAAAGATTTTGATGCCAAGCGCCAGATAGCGCGAGCTGCTTTGCATAAAGTGGCAGGTGAAATGCTGGGTGGTGTCGTTCCGCAGAACGCGCTGCTCGTCGGTATATCCGGACGGCAGGAATGGAAGAACAAAGGAATCGATGTCTTTGCAGCTGCACTGGATAAACTCGCGCAGAAAATCTATCATAGCGACCAACCGGAGAAAGAAGTGGTTGCCTTTATCATGGTTCCTTATCTTGACCGAGCTCCTTCTCGCAAAGGAAAAGTGAGCGCTGTCTTCGTGCCTTATTACCTCGACGGAAACGATCCGCTCTTCGGCATGAAGTACTACGACCTGCTGTTGGGTCTCGACGTCACGGTCTTCCCCTCCTACTATGAGCCTTGGGGATACACGCCGCTCGAGTCCTGCGCATTCCATGTTCCTACCATCACCACTTCGCTCGCAGGCTTCGGAGTATGGGCTGCGCAGCAGAAAGACCAATATGGCGTTGTGGTGGTAGAGCGAAATGACTCCAATTTTGATGAGGTAGCAGACCGCATCGCCGATGCCTTGCTGCGTTATGACCGTCTCTGCGGTGAAGACAAAGCTCTCGCTCGCAAAGCCGCAGCTGATATCGCCAAGAAAGCCGACTGGAAGCATTTCTTCAAATACTACCACAAAGCTTATGAAATAGCTTTAAAGAAAAAGAATATCCGAATAGATGAACTCCAAAACCCGCGTTTATTATGACAAATCTTTCAGCGAACACCGTGAGCGGTCTTTCAGCAAAGCGGTCTTTCAGGCTACTGGTAGCCGGTCTTTCAGCCATGATAATGGCGGTCTCGTTTCCTTTGGAAACGTCCGCTTGTACCAACTTCCTCGTTGGTAAGAAAGCCTCATCGGACGGCAGTACGATCATCTCGTACGCTGCGGATTCATATGGTATGTTCGGTTTCCTGCATTTTGTGCCGGCAGCTGATCACCCCGAAGGCGCTATGCGCGATGTGCAGGATTGGGACACCGGAAGACCCTTAGGACAAATCCCCCAGATTGCGCACACTTATTCGGTAGTGGGCAACACGAACGAACATCAAGTCACCATCGGTGAGACCACTTGGGGCGGACGCGAAGCCCTCTGGGACACCGTCGGCGTGGACTACGGAAGTCTCATCTATATCGCTTTGGAGCGCTCCAAGACTGCCCGCGAAGCGATCGAGTGCATGATCGCACTCGTGAACGAATATGGATACGCCTCAGAAGGAGAATCCTTCTCCATCGGTGACCCTAACGAGGTATGGATCATGGATCTCATCGGCAAAGGACCGGGTCAGAAAGGTGCTAACTGGGTAGCCGTTCGTATCCCGGATAACGCTATCAGCGGACATGCTAACCAAGCTCGTATCACTACCTTGCCGCAGGGCAAAGCCAAACTGACCAAAGAGCAGAAAAGACTCCAGAAAAAACTGAACTGCATCTGTCATGGCGATTGGATGTGGGATAAAGACCTCATCGCTTTTGCACGCGAGAAAGAGTATTTCAAGGGCGAGGACAAAGACTTCTCTTTCCAAGCCGCTTATAACCCCTTCGATTTTAGCGGGCTCTATGTCTGCGAAGCACGTGTATGGTCGTTCTTCAACCATTTCGTATCGGGCATGGATCGCTATTTCGACTACGCTACCGGCAAGACTTTCCGCGACACCAAAGGTCAGTACGAAGGAGAACACATGCCGCTTTGGTTCGTACCGGAGCGCAAAGTGTCCGTACAAGACATCAAAGAATGTATGCGCGATGAGTACAAAGGTACACCGCTTGACATCACCCAAGGCACCGATGCCGGACCTTGGAACAGCAAACTCCGTTACGGCGGTCTCGGCTTCAAACTGCCATCGGCTAACGACCAAGGACAAACGACCAATGACACACTGCAATACTGGTACGAACGTCCGACGGCTACCCAGCAAACTGCGTGGTCTTTCGTCTCCCAGATGAGAAATGACCAAATGGTAAATGGACAAATGCGAAAATCTTATGGTATCTTCTGGTTCGGTGTAGATGATGCCGCGTGCTCATGCTACGTACCGATGTATAGCTGCATCAATCATGTGCCGGAATGTTTCGCTGAAGGAAACGGAGACAGTTATACTTTCTCCTCCACCAGCGCTTGGTGGACCTTTAACATGGTCGCTAACTGGGCGTACACGAAATACAGCCGCATGTATCCGCATATACGCGAGACACAGCAGAAATGGGATGATAAATTCAATACCCAGATTGAAGGCGTGGACGAACAAGCTGCCCAACTCAGCGAGGAGGACGCTCGCACTTTCCTTACTTCTTATTCCTGCGCGCAAGCGGAGAACCTCGTGGCGGATTGGCAGAAATTATATACGTACTTGATCACGAAGTTTATCGATGGTCAGGAACGCAAAGAAGAAAACGGAGATTTTAAACGCAATAAATATGGTCATTCTGTAGGGCCGAACCGATTAGCGTTACCGGATAAATTCCTGAGAATGGTAGCACCGGAAATTATGAATGAAGGAGTGAAAGAATAAAGCAGATATGAAAAAATTTAACGAATATAAAGGATTGAATCTACCGGCACTTAGTAAAGAAGTGCTGGCACAATGGGAAGCAGAAAACCTGTTTGAGAAAAGTGTAACGACGCGCGAGGGACATCCGCAGTTCTTGTTCTTCGAAGGTCCTCCTTCGGCGAACGGCAAACCCGGTATTCACCACGTCATGGCGCGTACCATCAAAGATACGTTCTGCCGTTTCAAGACCATGCAGGGTTTTCAGGTACGCCGTAAAGCCGGTTGGGACACCCACGGTCTACCCGTGGAATTGGGCGTGGAGAAGATGTTAGGGATCACCAAAGAGGACATCGGCAAGAAGATTTCCGTCGATGAATACAATGCCGCTTGTCGCCGCGAGGTGATGAAATACACCGCCGAGTGGACCGCCCTCACCAAGCAGATGGGTTACTGGGTCGATCTCGACAACCCCTATATCACGTACGACAACAAATACATCGAGACCCTTTGGTATCTCCTCAAAGAGCTCTACAAGAAGGGTTACCTCTATAAAGGCTACACTATCCAGCCCTATTCGCCGGCAGCAGGAACAGGTCTCTCCTCCCACGAGCTCAACCAGCCCGGCTGTTACCGTGACGTGAAGGATCTGACGTGTACGGCGAAGTTCCATTTGAAGGACGGTCGCTATATCATCGCTTGGACGACGACTCCGTGGACATTACCAAGTAATACTGCGCTTTGCGTTGGCCCCAAAATTGATTACGTAGCTGTGGAGAAGCCTACCCCGACCCTCCCTGAAGGGAAGGAGATTATTATCCTCGCCGAAGCAAGGCTGGATGCGTATAAGAAAGAACTGTGCGGCGCGGATGAAGAAGGCAAACCCACAGAGCCGAAGATCGTAGCCCGCTATAAAGGCGCAGACCTCGTCGGACTGGAGTACGAGCCGCTCTTCCCGTGGGTCAACCCGGGTGAAGGAGCATTCCGCGTGATTCCGGGAGACTACGTAACCACCGAAGACGGTACCGGTATCGTACATATCGCGCCGACTTTCGGAGCGGACGATAAGAAAGTAGCTGACGCATCCGGAGTGCCGGGTCTCTATATGCAGACCAAGAACAACGGTCCGCGTCCTATGGTGGATTTCACCGGTAAGTATTGGCGTGTGGAAGATTTGGACCAAGATTGGTACAAAACCCACGTCAACGACGAGCTCTACCGTAAGTATGCCGGTCGTTGGGTCAAGAACGCCTATGACCCGCAGTTCACCATCGACGGCAAGTACGATGAAGTAGCAGCTTCGAAAGCCGAATCGCTTGACCTTCACCTCTGTCTGGAGATGAAAGCGGATGGTCGTCTTCTCCGCACAGAGAAACATGTGCACTCGTACCCCCATTGTTGGCGAACCGACAAACCTGTCCTTTATTATCCGTTGGATAGTTGGTTTATCAAATCCACTATGGCGCGCGATGAGATGATTGCCCTCAACAAGACCATCAACTGGCAGCCTGAATCCACCGGAACAGGACGTTTCGGTCAGTGGCTCA
Source organism: uncultured Bacteroidales bacterium (assembly GCA_946406195.1). Classification (GTDB taxonomy): domain Bacteria; phylum Bacteroidota; class Bacteroidia; order Bacteroidales; family Paludibacteraceae; genus Colicola. The sequence continues at coordinate 43,555 of CAMJJT010000012.1, read as the reverse complement.
ATAACCTCAACGATTGGAACCTCAGCCGTTCGCGTTATTGGGGTACTCCGCTGCCTATCTGGCGTACCGAAGACGGAACCGAGGAATTGTGCATCGGTTCCATCGCAGAATTGTTCGATGAAATCGAGAAATCTGTGAAGGCAGGCTTCATGAAAGCCAACCCTTGGCCGAATCATAAAGTGGGCGATTATTCGAAGGCTAATTATGATCCTTCCGTCATCGACCTCCATCGTCCGTACGTGGACTCGATCATCCTCGTTTCTCCGTCCGGCAAGCCCATGAAGCGTGAACTCGACCTCATCGATGTTTGGTTTGATTCGGGTGCGATGCCGTACGCACAGAACCACTATCCCTTCGAGAACGCGGACCTGCCGCGTACGGCAGACTTCATCTCCGAAGGCGTTGATCAGACCCGTGGATGGTTCTTCACCCTCCATGCCATCCACACCATGATCGAAGGAACGGTAGCCTACAAAAACGTCATCTCCAACGGTCTTGTGCTGGATAAGAACGGCAATAAGATGTCCAAACGCCTCGGCAACGCTGTCGATCCCTTCGGTGCGCTGGACGCTTACGGAGCCGACCCGGTACGATGGTACATGCTCACGAACTCCTCGCCGTGGGAGAACCTCAAGTTCGATCCCGAAGGAGTAGATGAGGTCCGCCGTAAGTTCTTCGGCACGCTCTATAACACATACGGATTCTTTGCCCTTTACGCCAACGTCGATAACTGGCAACCCGGTCGAGATCACGAGATCACGAGATCACGAGATCACGAAATAGACAAATGGATCCTCTCCAAACTCAACTCCCTTATCCAAGAGGTGACGGACGCTTACGAAACCTACGAACCGACCAAAGCCGGACGTGCGATCTCGGATTTCGTGCAGGACGACCTCTCCAACTGGTACGTGCGTCTGAACCGCAAACGTTTCTGGGGCGGTGAGATGAACGAAGACAAACAGGCGGCATACGAAACGCTCTACACCTGTCTCAAGACCGTCGCTCAACTCATGGCGCCGAACGCACCGTTCTATGCCGACCGTCTCTACCGTGACCTTACCGGTGAGACGGTACACCTCAGCACGTGGCCCAAAGCCGATGAGTCGCTCATCAACAAGACCCTCGAGCGTCAAATGTACCTCGCCCAGCAGGCAACCTCTACTATCCTCTCGCTCCGTAAGCGCGCAGAGAAGAACGTCCGTCAGCCGCTGCAGAAAGCTGTCATCCCGACTCCGGATCAAGAGACAACCGATGCGCTCCTCCACGTTTCAGACCTCATCAAATCCGAGGTGAACGTCAAGGAACTGATCGTCGTTCCTGCTGAACAATCGGAGATCCGTTTGGTCAAGAAGATCAAACCGAACTTCAAAGTGCTCGGTAAGAAAGTGGGTGCGAACATGAAAGCCGTAGCTGCGGCTATCAACGCTATGTCGCAAGACGACATCGCTAAAATGGAAAAAGAAGGTACTTTCAACTTTCAACTTTCAACTTTCAACTGCACGTTAGTGCCCGAGGACGTCGAGATCCTGACGGAAGACATGCCGGGCTGGTTGGTAGCCAACAACGGTATCCTCACTATCGCCCTCGACATCGAACTGACGGACGAATTGATAGAAGAAGGTATCGCGCGCGAACTCATCAACCGCATTCAGAACCTCCGTAAGTCCTCCGGCCTCGAGATTACCGACCGCATTGAGATCGAACTCGAAGACCGTCCCGAGATCCACAATGCAGTCCTCCATTGCGGCGATTACATCAAATCCCAAGTCCTCGCCACCAAACTCGAACTTTCAAACAGCGAAGCGCTCAAACTTTCAAACAGCGAAGCGCTTGAGATGGACGGCTATAACGTATCTATTAACATCACAAAAGCATAAGAACAATGAAAAAATTCTATTTTTTGGCGCTCATGGCGCTAATTGGAATAGCTTTCAGTAGCTGCGAAAACATGAATAAAAAACAGAAAGAGTTTTTTATAAAAGATTTGCAGGGCAAATGGCGTACTGACGGCAAACAAGAATACTGGCGTTTTTCCACCGAACAAGTTACCCTAAGCGGTTATAACGGTTACTACTGGGCATGGGAATGGGATGAAGGAGAAGATGTGCAGGAAAGTGACCGCACAAGTCATCCGTATGGAAACGGCTGGTTCATGTACACCATTCAAGGCGACCAGTTATTGGAAATCCATAGATCAGAGTACGACTGGGAAAAAACGCCAAAGATATATACCCTCATTGAGTTGACTTCTACCAAGTTGGTATATCACCCCAAAGACTACCCGAAGGATAAACGTTATTACACTAAACAACCTAACTGATGAAACGAGCATTGAAAATTTTTGCTTGGACGCTCGGCGGTATCATCGTCACTGTGGTAGCGGTGGTATGTATCGCCATCTACTTGGTCTTCACGCCGGAACGTCTGACACCTATCGCCCGCCAACTCGCGGACAAGTACGTGGTATGCGACCATGAGATCGGAGAAGTGGACCTCACTTTCTTCTCCACGTTCCCCTATTTCGGGGCGTCCGTCAAAGATGTAGTGATCATCAATCCTGTTACCGGCGCGCAATCGGACACCGTGCTCGCTGTTCCGGAATTGGTGGTGTCACTCAAAATACTGGACGCTATCAATGGAGATATTTACATCCAGAAATGTCGTCTCAACGATGCTAAAGCGAATATCTACATTGCCTCAGACGGGTTGACTAACTTCGACGTATTAGCGTTACCGCAAAGCGAAGAGACACCCGAAGACACGACTGCAGGTTGGCAACTCAAATCCTTAGCATGGGACGATGCTATCACCATTAAGGCTTCCCACTTATCGTTCGTGGATGAGAAAGACACCATCAGCGCGTCATTGCAGAACGCTTCCATCTCCTTGGAAGCTATCCGCAAAAACGATATGGATGGCGCTCGACTGGACCTGCAGGCGGAGCATATCTGTGCGGCTCTCAAAGGCGAAACGTACGCTAACGACCTGCGTCTCAAACTGCATTTACCTGCCCTCTTGGCGCAAGGAACCGAACGGGTCATCGTCAATGGTACGGAACTGCAGATCAATGAGTTTGCACTCTCCTTGGACGGCGAGGTAGGCACGCCTTGTTTCTCCTCCGGGGAGTATAACATGGATCTCACGCTCACTACCGGCAAATGGGATATCGAATCCCTGTTGGCACTCGTTCCTGCGCAGTTCACCCAAGCGCTTACAGACCTCTCTCTTGCCGGAACGATCCAATTAGAGGCTGATGTCAAAGGACAATATTCCGACACCTTATTACCGCGCGTACAGGCGCACGTACGTCTCAAGGACGGTATGGGCGCCTATAAACCGCTGCCTTACGAACTGAAGGAGGTCATGCTGGATGCAGAGGCAGACATTAACCTCAATAAAGGAGAGAAATCCAATGCTATTATTCATAAATTGTATGCCACTACGCGTAATTCTCAATTCTCAATTCTCAATTCTCAATTAACCGATGTGTTGGGTGACATGCAGATGAATGTAGCGATGAATATCGACGCTAACCTGCCGGACTTTGCGTATTTCCTGCCCAAAGAGATGGACCTGCAAGGACGTACCAAAGGTAAAGCCGATCTGAGAATGCGCCTGAGCGACCTGACAAACATGCGTCTGGAGAAAGGGCGTATCAACGCCGACCTCACGTTGACGGATATCCATTATGCGATGGACTCGATGGTAGCCGACCTGCCGAAGACCCACGCGCTCATACAGATGCCGAACCCCAACCCTTCGCAGCCCAAAGTCAAATGGGCACGCATCGATCTCAATACCGAGAAGGTGGATTTTGCGATGGCTATGCCCCTCAATTGTCAATTGGAAACTATCAATTGTCAATTGGAAACAGGCAATGTCCTCTCCTCCGATCCTGTGCTCTATGCGGCGGTAGGGCTGCAAACCGAGAAACCGATAGAGGCTTCGATGGACTCGATGGAGGTGATGATTGCCGCTCCTAAGATGACCGCGTACGCCGAGTATAACACCAAGGACACGACCATCATGCCGGTGCTCAAAACAACACTCGATTACCAAGCGCTGAAAGGGTACTTCAAGGATATTCACTTTGATCTCAACCCCTCGCAGTTAGAGGCGTCTATCAGCGGTGGGCGCAAAGATAAATCCACTCCTGTACTGCGCGCCAAACTGAATACACAAGCCCTTCAGGCTAATATTGGTAACGAGCTGAGCGCCAAAACAGGTACACTCGCCCTCAAAGCTGCCTCGCGCTATAACCCCAAAGGAGAGAACATCCTCCTGCAATGGAACCCGAGACTGGAGATCAACCTCAAGAACGGCGAACTGAACATGCCGGATCGCTTGCCGGAGACGGTCAAGATTCCGTCCATCGAGTTCGCTTATTCCAACCGCGAGATGTCCATCCAGAACTCCCGTATTGAGTTGGGCAAGTCTGACCTCAACCTCAAGGGGAACGTCCGTAATATCGGCAAATGGTTCCGCCATGAGTCAATCCTCGAAGGTGAATTAGACGTCGTCTCCGACCACTGCGATGCCAACCAACTGATGGCATGGTTCTCCGCCGACTCAGGTAGCGAGGAACAAGTTCAAACTACCTCAAACGATGTCAAACCGGCACAAACAGGCGAAGCCGGTCAAACCGAGCCTTTCTTGGTTCCCACAGACGTCAACTTAGCGCTGATGACCCATATGCGCGAAGTGGAGATCTTCAATCAGGTAGCCAAAGACCTCAAGGGAGGTTTGTATATCAAGAACGGAGAAGTCATCCTCGACGAGATGGGTTTTGTATGCCGTGCAGCTAAGTTACAGCTAACCGCCATCTATAAAACCCCGAGACGTAACCATATCTTTGTCGGTTTCGATTATCACATGATCGATGTGGATATAGACGAACTGCTATCTATGATTCCGGATTTGGAACAGATGGTTCCTATGCTGAGTTCTTTCAAAGGCGCAGCGCAGTTCCATCTGGCGCTCGAGACTTTCACCAACAGTCAGTATAAACCCAAGATGAGTACGCTCCGAGGAGCTGCTTCACTAACCGGAAAAGACCTCGTTGTGCTGGATGGAAAAACCTTCTCGAAGATAAGCAAACTGCTGCTCTTCAAGAAGAAAACAGAGAACAAGATTGACTCCATCAATGCCGAGATCACGCTTTACAAGGACGAGATTGACGTCTATCCGCTATGCGTACAGATGGATAAATACACCGTCGCTCTCGGCGGACGGCATAAGACCGACATGACGTTCGATTATGATATCAATGTCCTCTCTCCTATTTATCTCGGCGTACACGTCGGAGGTACCTTGGACGACCTCAAGATCAAACTCGCTAAATGCAAGTACGCCAAGGATTTCCGTCCGCACTGGTACCAGAAAGCCGACACCCAGTCCCTCGAGATGCGTAAGATCATCAAAGAGTCCATGGAGAAAAACGTACGGATCCAATAGACCGGCCTGCGGCCTCAATGAATAAAGACCGCTGCGCTCAAAGACAAAAGACAAAATTACTACAGATATGAAAAAAACTATTTTATTAGGAGTCATTGCTATGACTGTATTAGCATGTAACAAAACCAACCCCCTTCTCGATCAACCGAACACGCCGTATGGTGTACCGGCTTTTGATCAAGTCAAGAACGAACATTATCTGCCAGCTTTCGAAGCAGCTATCGTTGAGAACAAAGCAGAGATAGACGCTATCGTGAACAACGCCGATGAGCCGACTTTCGAGAACACCATCGTAGCACTCGACCGTACCGGTCAGTTGCTCGACCGCGTGAGTGGCGTCTTCTTCAATGTGCTCGAAGCGGACGGCAACGACGAGATGAACGAGATCGCCGAGACAGTGAGCCCCATGCTCTCCGAACTCTCCGACGGTATCATCCTCAACGACGCCCTCTTCCAACGCGTTAAGTTCGTCTATGACCAGCGTGAGCAATTAGGTCTCAACCCCGAGCAGATGAGACTCTTAACCGAGACATACAAGCACTTCGCCGACAACGGAGCTAACCTGCCGGAGGACAAGAAAGAGCGTCTCAAAGAGATTAACCAAGAGTTGGGTCTGCTCTCCCTTAAGTTCGGCAACAACGTGGTAGCAGAGACCAACGCGTGTCAGCGTTTCGTAACGGACGAGAGCGAACTGAAGGGTCTGCCGGAGAGCGCCAAGATAGCTGCAGCGGAAGAGGCAAACGCAGCCGGACACCCGGGCGAATGGCTCTTCACTCCGAAGCGCACTTCGTTCACTCCGGTACTTCAGTACTGCGAGAACCGCGAACTGCGCAAACAGCTCCTCATGGACTACACTACCCGCGGCAACCATGACAACGACAATGATAACAAAGCGGTCATCATCCGCGAGATGGAGCTCCGCATAGAGAGAGCCAAACTATTCGGCTATGACAACCCTGCGGATTATATCCTCGCTGACTGTATGGCGAAGAACCATCAGACCGTGGACGCTTTCCTTCAATCCGTTTGGGCACCGTCCCTCAAAGCAGCCAAACGTGAGGCGGCAGCTTTGCAGGAGTTGCTCGAGCAAGACTACCCGGGTGAGAAACTCCAACCCTGGGACTGGTGGTACTACGCCGAGAAACTGCGCAAAGCCAAGTATGCATTGGATGAAGAGGAGATCAAGCCATACTTCGAGTTGGACAACGTACGCAAGGGTGCTTTCGGTGTAGCTACCAAGTTGTATGGCCTGCAGTTTGAGCCGCTCAAGAACATGCCGGTTTACAACAAAGAGGTGGAGGTCTTCCAAGTGAAGGACGCAGACGGTTCGCTCATCGGAATCCTTTATACCGATTATTTCCCGCGTGCCGGCAAACGTCCGGGTGCATGGATGAACAATATCCTGCCGCAATACATCGATGCGGAGGGCGTGGATCATCGTCCGGTGATCATCAATGTAGGTAACTTCAACAAGCCCACGGCAGGCAACCCGTCGCTCCTCTCGATGGACGACGTAGAGACCCTCTTCCATGAGTTCGGTCACGCGCTGCACGGACTTCTCTCTAAGGCGCATTATAAGAGCCTGAGCGGTACGAACACACCGCGCGACTTCGTCGAACTGCCGAGTCAGTTCATGGAGAACTACGCCTATGAGCCGGAGGTGCTCAAGACCTACGCTTTCCATTACCAGACCGGCGAGGTGATCCCCGACGAACTGATTGCGAAGATCAATGCAGCCGGTAAGTTCAACCAAGGATTTGTGACCACCGAACTGCTCTCGGCATCGATCCTCGATATGGATTTCCATGAGTTGACCACCGCCGAAGGACTGGATGTGAATGAGTTTGAGAAAGAGAGTCTTCAAAAAATGGGCATGATTGATGAGATCATCGTGCGTTATCGCCCGACTTTCTACAACCATATCTTCACCACCGGTTACGAAGCCGGCTACTACAGCTATACCTGGGCAGCTGTCCTCGACGCTGACGCTTTCGCTGCCTTCAAGGAGACCGGTAACCTCTTCGAGCCGGAGACTGCTAAGCGTTTCCGTCACCTCTTGGAGCAAGGCGGTACCCGTGACGCACAAGAACTCTATCTCGAGTTCCGCGGCAAAGAGGCTGATCCGAAAAACCTCCTTCGTCGTAAAGGATTCATCGAATAAGGGACAAGGGAATTAAAAAGTGACTCGAAGAACACAGACCATATTATATCACACCCTGCCAATAGTATTCTGGCTATTGGCAGGGATGGTATGTGCTCTTCCGTGGTTCACGTCCCTTTCACTTTTCCCCTCTCCTCTTTCACCTATCCATTACCTTCCTGCTTTTCTCACATGGCTTTCGGTAATGATGATTCATCGTATTCCGAGGCACACGAGCGCCGTGGAACCGGCTTTCCGGACCGCTTTACTGCTCAGCATCGCTGCGTATTGGCTTCCCACAGTTCTTTTTCTGATTCTTCCTATATGGGGATATCTGATTTACCGGAACATGTTCAGTGTCCGTATTCTTTGTGCCACCCTGATCGGGATAGCTACCATAGCAATATGGATAGCGGTGCTAAACCAACTATCCGTCATCAGCTATCATTTTATCCTCTTGGAAAACCTTTGGCTCTGGAGTTTCACCGGCTCTGTTCTACTCGCCTATATAGGCTCTACCATCGTACGGCAAACCCTGCGTGTACGTTGATACCTGCCTGAGGAAAATACCAGACATACGTACCGTCCGTACCTCCGTTATTCACATATTTCGTATCAAAGAGATTATTGAGCTGACATTTGAGCGTGATGTCGGGTATATTGCTGTTCTTGATGGGCAGGGCATAAGAGAGTTGCAAGTTAGTGACCGTATAAGCTTTGAGTTGGGCATTGATGTCTTCGTAATTGCCGAGGAACTGACTGCTGACAACAAGCGTCTGGATGTCGGCATTGAAGCCTGCATGGTGGAAAGAGAACGTGTTGCCTGCCGTCCAATCGGGCGAGAAAGAGATCGTGCGCCATGTATTGGAATCTTTCCAGCGGTTACGACTCCAAGTGAGGTTTCCTCTCCATGCGAACCAAGAGGTCCAATCGACACCGAACTGGAACTCCGCACCGCAGCGATAGGACCGTTTCACGTTTGTCGTATTGAGATACCCCACACTGCTGACGTCTCCCGTAGCAATGAGTTGGTTGTCATAATCCATGAAATAGAGGTTCAGACCGATCGTCCAAGGGATAGCATAGCCGCTCTTGAGCACTCCGCGCGAAGAGTAACTATAGCCTAATTCATAATCGTACAAGCGTTCGGGTTTGGGATCCTGCTGCGCTGTGTTAGCTACAAAATTATTACGGGTCGGCTCCCGATGAGCCAACGCAAAAGTAGCCGAGAGGCGATGTCCCTTGTTGTCATACGTGAGCCCTGCCTTGGGGTTGAAGAAATGCCATGTATGATGTTTATCAATAGGGTCCAAGGCATTGAGATAACTGGTTTCTTCGTTATCCCCCCAAATCGAATAATCCACCAAACGGTACTGCAGATCTCCATAGAGGCTCAGTTTCTCACTGCCCCGATGCAGAACGCGCCAATTAGCTTTGGCATAGATATTCCCGTCCGTTTTCAAACCATGCCCTTCGTAATAGGGAATAAACGTGCGTTGCACAGAGAGGGTGGTATCTATATTGCCATATTGGAGTCCGCGGTATTGGTTGAGAGCGACGCCCATCTGTACGTCCACTTTCTCATGCACATATTTGGCAGTCAGGATTCCTCCGTAGAAATGATTGCGCAGACCTTTCTGGGTGATATCAACCGCCTCGTACGTATCCCAGTCGGCGGTGAGCATCTCATAATAACCGGTTCCGTACGTATAATGGGCAGTTGCAGAAAGCGTCCAGTGGAGATTGAAACGATGCCCTACATGGAGATGGAAATGATGCTGCTGGTAATTATCGGTCTGGTTGTCATAATAAGCAATGTTGCCGTTCTTATCGATATATTCTCCGGCAGGGTTATACCGTCTGTCGGCTCCGTTGACGCCATAGGCGTGAATAGAGTCCACGCCATACCATGCCATATAGGTTTTCTCCTTGCCGCCGAAAGCGGTAAGGGTCACCGCCGTCTTGGTGTTCTGCCATCCTAACTCGCCCTGATAACTGAGGAGGTCCGATGAGGCTCGGTACATGTATCCGTCGGAGTTCACTTTGGAGAACCGTCCACCGAAATGCCAAGCGCCTTGTTTGGAAGTGCGGTCTCCCCAATAACCATCTATCTTGACCATCTCGCGGAAGGTATTATACATACCTCCGTTGAAGTTCACTTCGCCGCGGATAGGTCCCGGGTGGGTACTCTGCGGGATGGTAGCATCCAAGGTGCGGAGGTTGACGCTCGCACCAAAACTACTGCCTCCATTGGCACTAGTACCTATACCCCGTTGGATCTGGAGATGGCTCACTCCGCTCGCCATGTCGGTGAGATTGACCCAGAAGACCCCTTGGCTCTCAGCATCATTGAGGGGTACTTCGTTCATGGTCATGTTGATACGTGTCTGGTCCGTTCCGCGGATATGGAAATAGGTGTAACCGACTCCCAGACCATCATCGCTGGTGACCACAATGGAAGGACTGGTAGAGAGCAGATACGGGAGGTTCTGACCCGTGTTATCACGGTTCAGTTCGGCGTGAGAGATCTCCTGTTTGCTGTTGGTCACTTGCATCACAGGCGCACTCACCACGATCTCCTGAAGGTTGAAATCACCGGTGGACAGCGTGTCCACATTTTGCTGCGCACTTGATTGCGCAGAGATGAGCGCGAAAGCGCCCAAGAAGATCAGCCAAGCATGGCTGAAAGAGAATGATTTTTTCATAATTTCCTTTGGCAGCATTACCTGCCCAAGTTCTACGGGTGTAATCTCAGCCGAAGCACCCCAGTTAATTGATAATTGATAGTTGATAATTGATAATTGAGTATCAATTAAGCCGAACCGCTAAGCCTAAATGCCATTCCCATTCGGACATAAAGCGATAGGTATCGGTTGATTTCTTGATTTGGTTATTGAGTCCGAAATCATATCCTCCTTGGAATCGGAAACGGTCCCATTCGATGCCGGCTCCGATGCCCCATTGGATGTTCGCGCGGCATTGCTCGGCAGACATACGGTCATAAGGTTCAACAGGAACTCCTTGTTCTATTACCCACGCGCGGGTGGGTTCTGTAAGGAACGTAGTGAGGCGATCCTTCGCCGCGAGACCTATATGGAGTTGTGGTCCGGTAAAGAAGAAGAGGTTGAGTTTCTTCCACAAAGGTACCGTATAATACATGCGCAACGGGATGGTCAGTTGGTGCTCCATCACACGATGCTGTATATACTCCACTTGTGGTACCTCCGCCATGGAAGGCCAATGCTGCGCATGACGTCCGTACGAGAAGGAATAGAAGAGACCTGTCTGTAGGCTGAAATGGATGGGGAGGAGGAAGGTGAAGGTAGCCCCGAGGCGTGCACCATTCAGGTACATGCCCGGGTAAGTACCATTCGAACGCTGGTTTTTCTGGATATACGCCAACTCGAGACGGTATTCCATCCCGAAATGGTATACCTCCGCCGCCTTTTTCTTCGTTGGGTCGAAAAAGGAGTTATCCGCGAGGAGGTAGTCGGGTTTGCGTACATCATCTGCGTAGAGTACCGCACACAGAAGACAGAAGACAGATAGTATTAGGATCTTTTTCATTATTCGTCAATTACCAAATGGACACTCTGTTCTCCGGCGCTACATAGAGCGGGCTCTCTTCGGTCACGTTCCATGCGTCATACCACGCGCCAATCTGCGGCAGAGCACCGTTCACACGCCAACGACCGAGGGAGTGAGGATCGGATTTCGTGCGATTGAGGATTTCCTCGGGGCGGATGTTTCCTGCCCATACGTTCGCATAAGCGAGGAAGAAACGCTGTACCGGCGTGAAGCCGTCACGAGTCTGGAGACGATCTTTCTCCGCTTTCGATTCCTCATTGAGGGTGAAAGCGAGATAGCTGACCTGCAGACCTCCGTGGTCGGCGATGTTCTCACCAAGAGTGAAAGCACCGTTAGCATGTACACCCGGAGCTACTTCGATCTTATTGAACGCCTCTTCCATCACTTTCGTGCGAGCGTCGAAGGCAGCTTTGTCCTCAGCCGTCCACCAGTTGACCATGTTACCGTCCTTATCAAACTGACAGCCCTGATCATCGAATCCGTGGGTCATCTCATGTCCGATAACCACACCGATAGCGCCGTAATTGAAAGCATCGTCGGCACTCATGTCGAAGAAGGGGTATTGGAGAATACCGGCAGGGAAACAGATTTCGTTGGAAGAGGGGTTATAGTACGCGTTGACGGTCTGCGGAGTCATGTACCATTTGGTCTTATCCACCGGTTTGCCGAGATAACTCATGCTATAGTCCTGTTCGAACTTAGCGGCACGCTGGAGGTTCGCGTAGTAGGTATCGGCAGGGTTCACCTCGAGTTTCGTATAGTCGCGCCACGTGTCGGGATAACCGATCTTGATGGTGATGGCGTTCAGTTTCTCAAGGGCTTTCGCTTTGGTCTCATCGCTCATCCAAGTGAGGTTAGAGATACGGATACCGAGTGCTTTCTGGAGGTTCTTGACCAGCGCTAACATACGCGCTTTGTTCTCCTCCGGGAAGTATTTCGCTACGTACATCTGTCCGACAGCCTCGCCGAGCGTTCCGTCCACTACACCCACGGCACGTTTCCAGAGCGGCGAAGGTTCTTCCTTGCCGGAGAGGACACGTCCGTAGAAATCAAAGCTGGCATTGTAGATCTCGGTAGTGAGATACGAAGCAGCACCATCGATGACCTGCCATGTGAAGAGGGTCTTGAGGTCTTCGAGGGGTTCGTCCGCCAACATACGTCCTGCCTCCTGTAAGTGCGGAATCTGACCGACCGACAGGCTATCAGGCGCTATCTCCATTGCCTGGAAATACGCTTTCCAATCGAGCTGCGGAACAAGGGTCTGCAACTCGTCAATACTCATCTTATTATAGTTACGCACGGGATCGCGTAACTCGACGTTATTATACGCCGATTTGGCAAGGCGTGTCTCCATGCGGAGGACGGTCTGCGCTCTCTGCGCTGCATCGTCAAATCCGAAGAGCCCGAACAATTTCTCCACGTACGCTACATAGGCGTTACGGATAGCGGTAGTCTGCTCGTCGGTATCGAGGTAATACTCTTTCTCGCCCAGAGCGAAACCCGCCTGACACTCATTGAGGATATTCATCGAGCTGTTCATTGCGTCAGCTTCGACATAGAGCGCCCAGAGACTGTAATCCATCGCCTTGCCGAGCACTACCGACAGTTCCTCGCGGGAAGAGATAGCGGCGATCTCATCCAAGGTCTTCTGTACAGGCTCTATCCCCTCCTGATCGCGGCGGGCGGTGTCCATAGCAAGGTTGTACATATCCCCGATTTTCTGCGCTACCGAACCGGCTTTGTGCTGCTCCTCTGCGAGCTCCTGAATAAGTCCGTTGACCTGCTCCAAGTTATTGAGCGCAAGTTTATCGAACGAACCGAAACGGCTGTATTCGGGCGTTAAGGGGTTGTTTGCCATCCACCCTCCGCAAGCATACTGATAGAAATCATTCTGCGGCACGGCGGTGGTGTCCAAATTATCCAAAGAAATACCGGTTGTTTGTTGCTTGTTCGTACAAGCCGTAGTCATAAGCGTCATCGCTGCTAAAGTAAAAATAATTTTTTTCATTATTGTGTTAATTCTTCATTCGGGCTGCAAAGGTACAAAAAAAAATTGACATACACAAGGATTTGGATATTTTTAGCAAAAAAATGTCAGAACGTTTGCATGTATGCAAATTTTTTTGTACCTTTGCAGCCGATAATCATTAATTAGGCTAAGACTATGTCTTGTTTGCAGGTTTTATTAGTACTTATCTTCCCGCCCTTGGCGGTAGTGGACCGTGGTTGCGGGTCGTTTACCATTGTGTTTATCCTGACTCTGTTGGGTTGGATTCCGGGCGTTATTGCCGCGTTGATCATCCTTAATAAGAATGAGAATCAATAGGCGATGGGGTTCTTTGAAAAGATAAAGAAAGAATGGTTGATTCCCGGATTGATTGCGCTACTCGGGCTCACATATGGCGTGATCAATGGGGAGTACAAAAGAGTCTCCAAGATAGAGGAGTACCACGCCGAGAAGCATCGGAAGGACTCCACTGCGTTAGCGGAGCAACAACGCACGCTCGATTTTTACCAGCATCAATTGGATTCCCTCCTGCCGCAAGCCGATTCTCTGATTGCCCTGTTCAAATACGAGAAAAACGAGAAATATCAAGACCGCGGTTACTACGTGGTGGATTATGCCAAACTGAAAAATCCTCCTTATGATATGCGAATCATGGTGAGGGATGATGGCAAAGAGATCGCGGCGTACCGGAACGGCAAACGGCTGACTGATAACCAGATGTACGAACTGAAGAGCGAAGGAGTGAGAGCGGCGCTGGAACGGGCACAACATCTGCAGATCGTCATCCACGACATCAACGAGTTGGAGAAACGGATCAGTAAGACATCTTTGGAAATACAGAAATACCAGAAGAGAGTATAATTGAGAATTGAGAATTGATAATTGAGAATTAATATATGAGCGCAAGTAAATACGAGAGCAAAATAAGTTCTGCGCCCTGCTCAGCGCAACAAATATACCGTGTACTCAGCGACATGAGAAGTCTCGAACGGGTCAAAGATCTGATCCCTCAGGACAAAGTGCAGGAGATGTTCATCGAGCCCGACCGCGTGAAACTCAAGGTAGATGGATTAGCCCAGAAAATAACCATCGCTATCGTGGACCGCATCGAGAACGACACGATCAAGTTCGGTTTGGAAGGTATTCCGATGGAAGGTAATTTCTGGATTCAACTCAAAGAAGTGAGTCCCACGGACACACGCATCAAACTGACCGTCAAAGCGGACATTCCATTCATGTTCAAGTTCATGGTGGAGAAAAAGCTCCAAACGGGTCTCGATCAGGCAGCAGAAATGCTCGCCCAGTTCCCGTACGCCATGTGGCAATAAATAATTCGTAATTCGTAATTCGTAATTTTTAATTTCCATAATGAAAACACCAAAGATTCACAGAGAAGGACGCGGTTTGATTTGCGGGACCGTGCTGCTTCTATTCATCATCAACGTACCTATTTATTTATTTGTGCAGCCCCATTGGGTGTTTGCCATTACGTTGATTATCACAGCCATGTTACTTGTGTTTGTGACCTATTTTTTCCGTAACCCCGTACGCGTGTTGGAGATCGATGATCCGAACTTCATCATTGCGCCGGCAGACGGTCGTGTGGTCGTAATCGAGCCGACGGAGGAGAACGAGTATTTCCACGAGAAGAAGCTTCAAGTATCCATCTTCATGTCCCCCTTTAACGTACATGCGAACTGGTACCCGATTGAGGGAACCGTGCTGGTATCGGAGCATCAGAAAGGTCGTCATATGGGTGCTTGGTTGCCCAAATCGAGTACGGAGAACGAGCGCAGTCTGGTGGTTATCGAGACGCCGAACAAAGTGCAGATTGCTCTTCGTCAGATAGCCGGAGCGATGGCCCGACGGATCGTCACTTACGCCAAGCCGGGTCATCAGGCACATCGAAACACGCATTTAGGATTCATTAAGTTGGGTTCGCGCGTGGATATGTACCTTCCTCTGAACACGGAGATGTTCGTTGACGTCGGCGAAGCCGTTCGCGGGAATGAGACGATAATTGGTCGTCTTGCAGACGACGTTAAAGAGTTAAAAAGTTAAAATGGTTTTTATTTTCATAAAAACGTTAAATTGTTAGATAACATGAATAAGTTTGAAGAGTTATTCGCGCAGTATCCCTGCCCGTTTACAGATGAAGAGGTAAAAGCTCAAGTAGAGGAGATTGAAGCAGCCCATTTTGCTGAGAACAATAACGTGGAGGTTTGGAAAGAGTGCCTTCATCAGATAGATTACACCACCCTTTCTGCCGATGATACTATCGCCAAGGTGGAGTTCATGGCTAACGCTGTGAATACATTCGAAGAGAAATTCCCGGGTATTCCTAACGTAGCTGCTATCTGCGTTTACCCAGCGATGGCGGAATATGTACGCGCGGCATTGAAGGATCCGAAGTTCAATATTGCCTGTGTGAGCGGCGGTTTTCCTGCATCGCAGACTTTCTTGGAGGTGAAGATCGCTGAGACAGCTCTCGCTATCAAATCCGGCGCTACCGAAATAGACATCGTGCTCTCCGTAGGTAAATTCCTCGAAGGTAACTATCAGGAGTGCTTCGACGAGATTGCCGAACTCAAAGCCGTTTGTGGCGACAAGCACCTCAAAGTGATTCTCGAGACAGGTCTGCTCAAAACAGCTGAGAACATTTGGAAAGCATCGATCCTCTCGATGGCAGCAGGTTGCGATTTCATCAAGACCTCAACAGGTAAGATTGCCGTGAACGCGACTCCGGAAGCTACTTTCATCATGTGCAATGCTATCAAGGCTTGGCGCGAGAAAACAGGCGTGAAGATGGGTTACAAACCTGCCGGAGGTGTCTCTACGACCGAAGAGGCGGTACAACACTTCACGCTGGTCAAAGAGATCTTAGGCGAGGAGTGGCTCAACAACGAGTCCTTCCGTTTCGGTGCTTCCCGCCTCGCCAACAACCTCCTTTCCTCCATCGTCGGAAAAGAAACAAAGCATTTTTAAATGCGAAAATGTGAAAAAAAAATGAATAAAATCGTTTCAAAGAAATTTTACTCGCCCAATGTAGCGGAGCTCATCGTTGAAGCTCCGCTCATTGCGCGTAGCCGCAGAGCCGGACATTTCGTCATCATCCGCGTGGACGCTAACTCGGAGCGTGTACCTCTGACGATCGCGGGCGCAGATATAGAGAAAGGGACGATCACTCTGGTCGTTCAGCAGGTGGGCGCCTCGACGCACAAATTGTTAGCCATGAACCCGGGCGATTGTCTGCACGACATCGTCGGTCCGCTCGGTCGTGCTACCCGCATCGAGAACTACGGAACGGTCGTGTGTGCCTGCGGTGGTGTCGGAGCAGCTCCGATGTTACCGATAGCCGAAGCACTCAAGAAAGCCGGCAATAAAGTCATCACCGTCCTCGCGGCACGCAACAAAGACCTGATCATCCTCAAAGATGAGTTAGCTCAATGGTCCGACGAACTCATCGTCATGACCGATGATGGATCGATGGGCAAACAAGGCGTCGTGACCGTCGGCGTAGAAGAAGTGATCAACCGCGAGACCGTCAATAAATGTATCACCATCGGTCCGGCGATCATGATGAAGTTCGTGGCACTCACGACCGCCAAATATAACATCCCTACCGAGGCATCCCTCAACACCATCATGGTCGATGGAACCGGTATGTGCGGTGCCTGCCGCGTGACAGTAGGCGGTAAGACGAAGTTCGTCTGTGTCGATGGACCTGAGTTCGATGCGCATGGTGTGGACTGGGATGAGATGCTCTCCCGAATGAAGTCCTACAAAGCCGAAGAAGCCGCAGCTCTGGAAGCATATGAGATGCACGTCGGCAGTCCAAATCAGACTGGCGAGACACTAACGAGAGAGAATCGGATCGGTAGTAAAACGGAGGTACATGTAGGTTCAATAGAGGTTGAGCCCTTCGAGGGTAAACCCAAAGACCGTGTGGCAATACCACGTGTTCAGATGCCGGAACTTCGTCCCGAAGTGCGCGTCAAGTCCCTGCACGAGGAAGTCAACCAAGGTCTCACCTTCGAGCAGGCAATCACGGAGTCCCATCGCTGCCTGAACTGCAAGAACCCGACCTGCGTACAGGGTTGTCCGGTGAACATCAACATCCCGGGCTTCATCAAGACCCTTGAAACGGGAGACGTACTCGGAGCCGCAGCGGTTATCAAAGAGAGTTCGTCTCTGCCGGCAGTGTGCGGTCGTGTCTGTCCGCAAGAGAAACAGTGCGAGTCACAATGTATCCATCTCAAGATGGGTCATCCTGCTGTCGCTATCGGTTACCTCGAGCGTTTCTGCGCCGATTATGCGAACTCTCAAACTACTTCAAACCCTCAAACAGGCGAAGCCGCAAACGCAAGCAAAGCTTGCAATAAACCAACCTCCGCAATGAAGATTGCCGTAGTGGGTTCGGGTCCTGCCGGTTTGACATTTGCCGGAGACGCCGCCAAATACGGATACGAAGTGCATGTCTTTGAGGCGCTCCACGAAATCGGCGGTGTGCTCAAATATGGTATTCCGGAGTTCCGTTTGCCGAACGCGATTGTGGACACCGAGATCAACGGTCTGCGTGCCCTCGGTGTGCAGTTCCATACAGATACGATTATCGGCAAGACCATCTCTGTCAAAGAACTCGAAGAGCAAGGCTTCAAAGGTATCTTCGTTGGTTCCGGCGCTGGTCTGCCGCGATTCATGAACATCCCGGGCGAGAACCTAAATGGTGTTCTCTCCTGCAACGAGTACCTGACCCGTGTCAACCTCATGGACGCTTCCAACCCCGCTACCGACACACCGCTTCTCTACGGTAAGAACGTAGCAGTTATCGGTGGTGGTAACACCGCCATGGACGCTGTGCGCACCGCCAAACGTCTGGGCGCAGAACGCGCGATGATCATCTACCGCCGCTCGGAAGATGAGATGCCGGCACGTATCGAAGAGGTACACCACGCCAAACAAGAAGGCATTGAGTTCCTGACCCTTCATAACCCCATTGAGTACCACGCCGATGAGAACGGACGCGTGAACGAAGCGGTGCTGCAAGTGATGGAGTTAGGCGAACCCGATGAGTCGGGACGTCGTTCTCCGGTGCCCGTAGAAGGTAAGACCGTCACTATTCCGGTGGATCTGGTGATTGTGGCAGTAGGTGTTTCGCCGAACCCACTCATCCCGTCGTCTGTCGAAGGCTTGGAGATCAGCAAGAAAGGAACGATCGTCGTCAACGATGGTATGCAATCAGCTATCCCGACTATCTTCGCCGGAGGAGACATCGTACGCGGTGGTGCTACTGTTATCCTCGCGATGTCTGATGGTCGCAAAGCCGCCAAAGCCATGCACGAGTACCTGAGTAAGTGAGTATCCTTTCGCTCATATTATCGATAAACATCCTGTTAACCAATCCGTTAACGGGGCAGGCGAATATGTCCGTATTGGTCCAGAACCTCAACACAGGTGAGATCATCGATGAGCACCGCTCCGACAAAGTGGTACCACCGGCAAGTGTGATGAAACTGCTGACCACTGCTGCGTGTCTGGAGATCCTCGGTCCCGGGTTCCGGTTTCCGACCGTCCTCGAGTACACCGGTACGATCGACGATGGGGTGCTGCACGGCAACCTCTACATCCGCGGAGGGTGCGACCCATCGTTGGGTTGGAAAGGAAAAACCGCTTTCCTCAACCAATGGGTCAAAGCCATCAAAGCAGCCGGTATCACCCGTATTCACGGGGCGGTTATTGCGGACATGACGATGCTGGACGGCGAGGCTCAGAACCCTAATTGGCTCTGCGAGGACGCGGGAAACTACTATGCCCCGGGTATCTTCGCCCTCAATTATTATGGTAACACGATGAATATCGTGCTCAAGAGCGGAGAACCCGGTAGTGTAGCCGTTGTGGTGGGTACTGAACCGAAGGTAGAAGACATTGTGTTTATCAACCGTGTTCGCTGTGACCGCATCCAGTATGACGGTGCTTTCGTGAGCGGACTGCCGTACAGCCGCGAGCGGTACTTAACCGGTGCTGTGCCCTCTAATCTCGGTACGTTTGGCGTCAAAGGCGATTTGCCGAACCCGGGTTTGCTCTTAGCGCGTCATCTGACGTCACGGTTACGCGAGTCGGGGGTCATCGTCTATCGGGACGCGACGTACGAACCCGATTATAACCCATTGACCCCACCAAGACATGAGCTGTATATCCATTATTCGGAGCCCCTCTCGGAGATTATCAAGGAGACGAATATCAACTCCAATAACCTCTATGCGGAGTCTCTTTTTCGGTATCTCGGCACACGTTATACCCTGCCCGGCACGATTCATAACAGTCAGGACCTGCTGCGTGATTACTGGCGCCGCAGAAGTGTAGCCGTACAAAACGCGATTATCAAGGATGGTTGTGGTCTGGCACCGCAAGATGCCGTGAGTGCCAAAGCGCTGGTACAATTGTTGACCGTGATGTACAACAGTCCGAACAAAGAGGCATGGATGGCTTCGCTGCCGATCAGCGGACAGAGCGGAACACTCAAGAGTCTGTGCCCCAAGACCGTCTTAGAGGGACGTATTCACGCCAAGAGCGGCACTATCGCCGGCACGAAGAATTTCGCCGGATACATCGATACCCCTAACGGAGACACGTGGGTCTTCGCCATCCTCATCAACTCCGCACCCGGTAAGGCAAAGAACGTGCAACATGTGATTCAACAATACCTGCTCGATGTATATAAACAGTACCAATAGTACCAACACCCTGATGAAGGAGTTGTTGGCAAGAGGCGAATGGCCGGAAAAAGAGCGGTGTTTATACACCTCCTTCCAGACCGCAGGCCGCGGACAGACAGGCAACCGATGGGAGAGCGAAGAGGGAAAGAACCTGCTCTGTTCCATCTTGCTGCCCCCCAACAAGAACCTCTATTTCCTCAATATAGCGGTTGGCGTGGCATTAGTGCGGGTAATAGGGGAAGATTTTACAATCAAATGGCCTAATGACATTTATTACCGGGACAAGAAAATAGCAGGGATATTGATAGAAAATGCCATTATAGGAAATGAGATCAAGTATTCGATAGCAGGCATCGGATTGAACGTAAATCAGACGACTTTCGTTTCAGATGCACCGAATCCCGTATCACTCAAACAGATTCGCGGGCAAGAATTTGATATCGAACGTTTGATGAGCCATTTATTCGAAACAGTACAAAGCGTACTCAACGAATCGGAACAGGAGGTCTGGTCTTACTATAAGGCGCATCTCTATCGAAGGGAAGGTTTCTGGCCGTTCGAAGATAAAAACGGCCCGTTTGAGGCACGCATCGCTGATGTCCTCCCGACCGGCGAGATCGTCCTGCAAGACCAAGAAGGCAAAGAACGCATATACCACTTCAAACAAGTGAAATACATAATATAACGTAATAACGTAATTACGTCATTACGAAAAAATGAGTAAATGTGAAAATATGAAAAAATCTATTATCATCACCGGCGGAGCCGGATTTATCGGAAGCCATGTAGTTCGGCTCTTCGTGAATAAGTACCCGGACTACCGCATCATCAATGTGGACAAACTAACTTATGCCGGTAACTTAGCGAACCTCAAGGACATTGAGGATAAACCCAACTATCGGTTTGTGAAAGCAGACATATGCGATTTCGACACGATCTATGCCCTCATGCAGGAGGAGCATGTCACCGGCGTCATCCATTTAGCGGCTGAGAGCCATGTGGACCGTTCCATCAAGGATCCTTTTACTTTTGCCCGCACCAACGTTATGGGTACGCTTTCTATGCTGCAGGCAGCCAAATTGTATTGGGAGTCTCTTCCGGAGAAATTTGAAGGAAAGCGTTTCTACCATATCTCCACCGATGAAGTCTATGGTGCCTTGCAGTTGACCCATCCCGAAGGAATCAAACCGCCCTTCACCACCAAAGCATCGTCCGGTGAGCACCACTTGGCGTACGGGGAGGATTTCTTCTACGAGACGACGAAGTACAACCCGCACTCTCCCTATTCAGCTTCGAAAGCGTCTTCGGACCATTTCGTGAGGGCTTTCCATGATACCTACGGCATGCCAACCATCGTGACGAACTGCTCGAACAACTACGGTCCTTACCAGTTCCCCGAGAAACTGATTCCGCTCTTTATCAATAATATCCGTCATCGCAAACCGCTGCCGGTTTATGGTAAGGGTGAGAACGTGCGCGATTGGCTCTACGTGGTCGATCATGCCCGTGCGATTGACCTGATCTTCCATAATGGTAAGATCGCCGAGACCTATAACATTGGCGGTTTCAACGAGTGGAAAAATATCGACATCATCAAGACCATCATCAAGACTGTCGATCGGCTCCTCGGTCGTCCCGAAGGCGCTGACCTCGACCTCATCACCTATGTCACCGACCGCGCCGGACACGATATGCGATATGCCATCGACTCCACCAAACTGCAACGCGAACTCGGCTGGGAACCTTCCCTGCAGTTCGAGGAAGGTATCGAGAAAACCGTTCAGTGGTACCTCGATAACCAAGAATGGCTGGATAACATCACCTCCGGCGATTACGAGAAATATTACGAAGAAATGTATAAAGGACGATAAGAACAAAATGGGAGTGTGTTAAAGATTTTGATTATTTTATTAGTCCTAAACGACCAAAAATTGACCCCAAATTAATTATATAGACCAACATTTATGGATAAGAATGAGAGTGCGCCAATATTTTGACACACTCTCGTTTATTAAAAAAGCCAACAATTGGGCTATTTCCTTATTTTACCACCAATCCTTGCGCGTTACTTGTTAATACGACGTTCGTTCTATCCTCCGTAGTTACCCATACACTATCCGCATGTGGAGGAGTAATGGTACCATTATTTGATAAGTCATACTTAATTGTTGGTCCCCAAACAGAAATAGTCATGTTTAATACTGGATTTGCAGAAAAACCAAAAGTGAGATGACATGTGTCACTATTCCCTATACTGTTGGTTCCATAGATTGATAAGTTGTATAGTTGATTTCCAGATATATTTGTTAAAATAGTATCTAATGCATCTTCAGTAACAATAAACGTGCGGGTGTCTGCATATTTCGTTCCCGTATATGAAACAGTGTAAGTATTGCTACCATTTGCAAATGCATTTAGATGTAGACTAATGACTCCATTTGTTGTTTCTTCTGATTTTTGAATAATGGGCTTATTAGGTTTATAGGGAAGCTCTATGTCACAAATCTTCTCCACTTCTACATATTCTCCCCCGCTTAACATGCCAGCTTTTGCTTTAATTTGACCTATTATATTTTTTGTTATCTGATTACGTTTCCATTGAATATTTTGAGGAATAGAATTGAAAGAAATATCATTATTCATATTACCTGTTGCAATAAGATATATGGAATCAATACTTTGTAAATTACAAACAATATTCGATAATGAATAATTCTTCGAAAGCCATGCATCATAATTTCTACCGGCCGGCCAAGTAAGTTGGAATGGGAATATCCCTTTTCGTTCCAAAAGACCTTAAGCTCACCTACGGTGACTATGAGAGAGCGAAGCAATGTATAATTAAAAAATACTATTGACGAGGAATGGGAAATTCCACATTGGTATGGCATACAGGAATGATTTAAAACTATCTATTTGCTCCTGTTTTTGTGTCAATTCCTTTTTTTGTGTGTACAAATAGACCAAAATCCAGCATGATACTATTGCATTGATGATGCCGCTGGCGATAATCATCATTATTCCGGCTTCGTTATAGTTGGCAAGAACGGCTACTCCTCCACATGCCGCAATAAAGGCAGAAAGGATAATCGTATAATGAATGAGACGGGCTCCTTTCGCTCTGTTTCTTGTCCGCAGAATATATATTGGAGTATAAACGGCGGCAGCTACAAGAAGGGGAATAAAAACCAGTAACGGGTACTCCGTATTTGAAAACAGTCTGATATATATTCCCGCTAATGCTATTTCCGCCAGCAGAATCAGAAATAAAGATTCCTCCTTTTTATTTATTTTTTCCATAATCGTTGAATATTTGGTTTTACATTGATATTTCGGCTGCAAAATTACAATAATATTTTGATATATGCAAATAAATCTCTATATATTTTTATCTATCATGCCCCAAACTATATGAAAATAGTCCGAGGCATGATTACACGCTTTAATTAATATCAACAACATACCCATCTTCTATCTGCAGAAAAGGATATGTGCCTTCTG
Source organism: uncultured Bacteroidales bacterium (assembly GCA_946406195.1). Lineage (GTDB taxonomy): Bacteria > Bacteroidota > Bacteroidia > Bacteroidales > Paludibacteraceae > Colicola. Next base: position 20,145 of record CAMJJT010000012.1, on the reverse strand, counting down.
GAAGTATCATTTCTGTACTTCCCATGTAGAGAGTCAAATTCGAAGGTATACATATAGAAAAATCGTTCCCAATCTGATTCACATATTGCGAACCATCAATTAACAAGATTTCTACTTCTTCTGCTCGAAGCACGCATGGCATTGCTAGAAGTATGCCTAATGCTAAAACTAAAAATTTGTGTTTCATAAATGTTGAATTTAAAATTAAAACTTTAGACACTAAAAAGCGCCGCCAATCCAATTTGGTTTGACGGTGCAAAATTACTGCTTTTTATCGGAATGACCAAGAAATAATGGTCTACATTTGATAGTTATAATCTTCTGATAATCAGCAATAGAAGATTTTTTAGGTCTACAAGAAGTACTTAAAGCCGACTATTCTACGTTTGGGGTAATATATGAAGAAGAAAATCTTTCAAATCTGGAGGTGTAGTCCCTAGTTTATTAGAAATGCGTTTCTTCAATGTTTTTATAGCAGAAGGATAACTATAATTTAGGATTTTGGATATAACTCGTAAACGATAATCCAATAATGTCAACACACAGAAACGTATTTCAACCTCATTCAGATGATACGTCTCTAATTTAGTAACAATACTTCCCATATATAAATCAACGTTGGTCTTCATCGATACATAATCTTTCCAATGAAGCGTACTATATATATCCGCTGATAATATATGCTGTTTAATGGATTTTAGCATATTAGTTGCTTGTTGATTTGCTAACGATACGACCTGTTCATGCATCTGATTCTTACGGTGTTTCAATACTATACTCAAAGCAATGGAGACTATAATACTTATTAATAGTACTGATATTACCACATATCCACGCCAATCATGCCTATGGTTTAAGTTTTGCTTCAATAGTTGTATGGCTTGAGATAATTTCTCTTTTTCCGGTTCATATTCATAATAACGTATATCTTCCCGCTGTGAATCCAACGCACGAACCTCATCAGAACATAAAGTTGAATCCAAATGAGATACTACATACATAGCATTAAATTTATTCTGGTATGAAGTCAATGTGTCGGACAACACTATATTAGCATATAATAGCGCAGAGTCATTTATCCCAATGTGTAAAAATGCATATGCTTTAACTAAAGCGCATGTTGAAGAATGAATTCCATTACATTTTGATTGATTAACATAATAAATGGCAGAGTCATATTGGTTACATTTTTTATATAACTCCGCCTTGGTCATTAATATTAGTTCTTTTAACTCTGGTATGCTTTCGATTTTGTGTAACAGAGACAAACAGTTTATTGAATCAGCTATTTCTGCCTTACTAAAGGCCATTCTGTAAACAGCATAATTATATGTAACCGTATCACTTTCTCGCAAAAAACAATCGGCTGAACGATTAAACATGTCGTAAGAAAGATCAAATTCATTGGCTAAATGACAGATATCTCCCATATTGCTATACACGCGACCGAGAATATGGTAGTCATGTGTATATGAGTGTGTGGCATCAATAAAAACCTGCATCGCTTCTACAGGATTTTCTTTCTCGCGCAGCAGACGACCATAATGGTAGCACGCATACACGAAGTCCGTAGGATAGCAAACTCGCCAAGATCGCAGCGTCTCATATGCTTGAGCCAGTGACGCACTATCTCCTATATCCGCACCATACATCTTCCCTTCCGCCCGTAAACTGTCTGCCTGCGTAACAACATCTCTCGCTTCATGCAACTCCTGCGGTGAACATGAAGATAGGAATGCCAATAGCAGTATTCCTATCCAGCATATGTTTTCCTTTCCATTTTTCACTTTACGCGTTCCGGTAGGCCTTGGGCGTGAGACCCACATGGGATTTGAAGAAGCGATTGAAGAATGCTACATTGTCAAAACCGAGGTTTAGAGCGATCTCCTTTATCTGCAGGTTGGTGATCTTGAGTTGCGACTTGGCGTCGGTGATGATGGCTTCGATGATGATGTCGCCGGCAGTACGCTCGCCTACCGCTTTGATCGTCGAGCATAAGTGCGGCAAGGTCAGACGCATTGCTTCAGCATACTGACTCACATGATGCCATTCATGATAGTGCTTGAGCACCAACTGGCAGTAATCCTGATAGATCTCCGTCTTTCGATCCAGCGGTTTGATCAGATACTCATCCTGCTCGTGGGCATACTTCGCATATGCCGTACGAAGGAGGTTGAAGATATGCACCATCTTCTCGCTATCCAACATCGTCGGCTCAGCATTGAGTGCTGCCACTATCGTGTCATACATTGAGCAAAGCACCTGAGCATGGTTATCACTGACACAGATCTTAGGCGAATGAAGTTGAAGCGAAGAGAGCGACATTCGATTGTTGACCGTATATTTCTCAAGGAACTTACTTCCAAAAACAATCCAATAAACCAACGCATCTTCGGAACAATTCCGGATAAAGAAGAAACTGCCCGGTTCCAGCAGAAGAATATCATTCTGCTTGAATTCATATTCAGTTACGTTAATCGTCGCACGCGCTGTACCTCGTACTAATAAGGCGTACACTCCACACTTGATTTTACAAGGGAAACGACCATACTCATTCATCAGTTTTCCACTCGCGTCACCGATCATGTAATCGCCATACGGGCAATCAACAACAGGGATATTATTCTCTTTCATCTTAATAAAAGTATCGATTTTCGGTGCAAAGGTACTACTTTTTTTTGAATTATCAAAATATTTGTACAAAAAAGTAACTAATAAAAAAAGAAGAACCACTTTCGTAGTTCTTCTTAACACGGATTATTCCGTTTGACCTAAACGTGCGTATTAAGCGAGTTTGTTAATCATACGCGCCAACTTCGATTTGAGGTTAGCAGCTTTGTTGGTATGAATAATGTGACGCTTAGCCAGCTTGTCAAGCATCGAACTTACCTTAGGCAGAGCTGCAGCTGCAGCTGCTTTGTCAGTAGTCTTGCGCAAGTCACGCACTGCATTACGTGCGGTTTTTGCATAATAATGATTGTGTGCTTTGCGCGCTGCCGTCTGGCGAATACGCTTCAAAGAGCTTTTGTGATTTGCCATCTTTGTTGTTTGTTTTGTGTCCGACTCGCGGACTGTTTTGTTAATATTCCTAAGCCTTGAGAGGATTGGCGTTGGAATGTTGACTTTAGGGAAGGTCTTGTAGTGCCAAGGGGAATCGAACCCCTATTGCAAGAATGAAAATCTTGAGTACTAACCGTTATACGATGGCACCCGGAGGTGTCCCCGTCAATCGGGGAAACCGGCTTCCGCCGGAAGGGGCATCACTATACCTCTAAACGAAAAAGCGTGCAAAGGTACTGCTTTTTTTTGATATACGCAAATTTTTGAGCATTTTTTTTACTAAGAACCGCGATTTTGTGTCCAAAATGCCAAATATTCCTGTTCCGGCTGCCCGGGAGTAGGTATTAGTTCCGCCTTTTTTATCATTCCCAACGCCTCCAGATCCATGATCGTGGAATACCCTGACCGAGCGATGATATGTTTCGCTCCTTTCATCGCCGCCATCAGTTCGGCATCGCCCATCGTGGGCACAATCGTCAGATTGGCACGTTTGATACGGGTGGAGGGTCGGTGCATCAAACCCTGCACGATCAGCACCTTCTCTTGGGTGTCCTGATAGCGCGCGATGATCTCTTTCTCCAGCGCTGTACGTTGCGGCTCCAACCCACTTAATACTGCCACGACGTCGTAATTAGTCGTTCGTAGTTCGTCGTTTGTCGTTTGACGATCGAGGATGGAGAATCGAGAAAGGGGACCGATATAATTGAGAATTGAGAATTGAGAATTGAGAATTGATAACTGCGGGTGACTCAGTTCGCCGGCAAGACTGATTGCTTTCTCCTCATAATCCGGCACCCACACCTTATTATAACGCGCGTATATGCGTGCGTGTAGGCGTGCAACCAGCGGTTCGAACCATCGCCATCCTTTCGGCAGCATGATAGATAATTGGTGGGTGAGGTAGATGGTGGTTGGTCGATGGTCGTTAGTCGTTGGTTGATTGATATAGAGCCCGAAGCGGTTATCGGAAATAATGCCATCTATGTGCTCTTCCCGTAAAATTGCTTGGAGCATCAAGTGGTCCTTCATGGACCAAACCACCAGTTTAGGCAATGCTTTGAGCATCGCCCATACCTGACTTTTTCCGGCGCTGTACTGCAAGTTCAGCGGCGCCAGATACGTATATCGAAGTTTCGGAAAATGCCTGCGCAGCAGGGTCAGACTCTCGCCGTCACCGCCCAAAATCACCTCATGCCCCTCCTCCAACAAACGCCGGACCAGCGGAACACAACGACTGGCATGTCCCAGTCCCCAATTCAAAGGTGCAACAAGGTATTTACTCATTTAGCATTTGGTCATTTACCATGTACTATTCATGCACTGATGATGACGTCGTAGCCCTTGGCTATCAGCGGCGCAGCGATGCGCTCCATCTCTTCGCGCGGGATCTTTTCCAGCTGCTTCTCCGGCGTCTTGCGGTCGATGACGTAGATCATGATCTGCTTCGGGTGCAAGCTCTCCACCGCTTGATACCACGCCTCCAACTCTTCGGGGGTGGTGTTATCTATTTTTTGGCCGGCATGTTCACCGCGGAGAAAACAAGTCTGTAAGGTAAAATCCCCTTCAAACAGCGCAAGCCATTCCATGATCTGCGCGACAGTAAGATGCTCATTAACAGGCATATCAATGCGGTGCATCATCTCATCCGTACCGGCGTCTAACTTGAGGATCCGGTTATCACAAAGCCGCAGCGCTTGGACTACATCGGGTCTGCCTAACTGCGTGGAATTGCTCAACACACTCACCTTTGCCTGCGGACAATACCGGTCACGCAAGGCACAGGTGTCTTCTATAATTCCTAAGAAATCTGGATGAAGTGTCGGTTCTCCGTTGCCGGAGAAAGTGATTACATCTAAAGTTGAATGTTGAAAGTTGAAGGTTGAAAGTTTTGCCTCCAATGCTGCTCTTACTTCTGCGCGGGTAGGCAGTTTGGGATGACTCACCGGCTCATTCCATCCGCACTCGCAATATACACAATTGAAAGTGCACAACTTATGATCCAGCGGCATCAACTCCACCCCAAGACTGGAGCCTAATCGTCTGCTATGTATCGGCCCGTAGGCTATTTCTCCAAACAACATAACGCTCTACACATTACACATTAATCACCCTGTTTCCCAAACGCTTACAGATCTCATTGCGTTGGGTGAGCAGTTTCGGCTGATACGCCAAAAGTTGCATTTGCAAATCTATATCGTTCGCCGCTTGCGCCGCTTTCAGTTTTTCCTCCAACTCCGCCACCTGCATATTGATCACCGTCAGCTTGATCTCGAAGAGCAACCTCGCCACCAATTCGCCCAACTGCTTCTCATTATCCTGCGCTGCGTTCTGGTATTTCTCGGCAATCATATCGATCGCCATCTTGCTGACCTCAGCATCCTGATGAAATTTAAAGAAACTCTCCGCCTTAAAGCCTTCCTCCTTGGAATGCGCCCTGAACTCATTGATCATCGTCTGATAGATCGGCAGCGGAGGTGTGATACCGTCTCCTTCCAAGGTATAGAAAATGAGGTCTCCTATCGAATAGACGGTATCGTCCACTTGAATGGGTCGCTCGCCGTACCGCACCGCTAATTGCATCAGGTTATAGTAGTTCTGTTCTAGCAGAGACGAGGGTTTCGGGACGGCGGTTACCGCCTCCTTCGTCTCTTGTGCAGCCACCTGCGCCGACTCTTCGCGCCGTTCCTCTGTTTTAGACTCCTCAGCTAATCTCTTCTTGCGCAGATTAATCACCTCGGTTGTCAGCACTTTCTCACTCATGTGTAATCTTTCCGCACAATCTTTGATATACACCTGACGTGTAATCATGTCGGGAATAATCGCGATAGAGGCGGTGATATCCTTGATCAGTTCAGCGCGCTTGAAGGGGTCGTCTCCTGCATCCTTGCTCAACAAGGCAGACTTGAACCGGATAAAATCCGTCTGATGGTCTGCAATATACTGAATAAACTCCGTGGAGTCATGATTCTGCGCATAACTGTCGGGGTCCTCTCCGTCCGGCAGCAACACCACCTTGACGTTAAAACCCGCCTCAAGGAACATGTCTATACCGCGGAGTGCTGCATGAATACCAGCCGCGTCTCCGTCATACAGCACCGTGATATTCGATGTGAAACGTTTGATAAGCCAAATCTGCGGTTTGGTCAATGCCGTACCGCCACTTGCCACTACGTTTTCTATACCCGACTGGTGCATCGAGATGACATCCATCTGCCCCTCCACCAGATAGCACATATCCGCCCGGGCTATCGCTTGTTTGGCTTGGAAAAGACCATATAACTCGTTGGTCTTGGAGTAGATAATCGAATCGGGCGAATTGACGTACTTTCCCACATTATCTTTCTTCTTGAGGATACGTCCGGCGAAAGCGACGGGTTTACCGCTGACTGTGAAGATCGGGAACATGACCCTGTCCCTGAAACGGTCGTACAGACGACCGTCCTCGCTCTTTCCTATCACACCTACTCCGATGCCCGTATCCACATTATTGAGGCAGAACTGCTCCTTGAATCCTTTAGCTTGCAGCGCTTTAACCAAGGGATTACCCTTCTCCGGCGAATAACCGAGTTGATACTTACGGATGATATCATCCCTCAGACCCCTTTCGCGGAAATACCCCAAGCCGATCGCCTGCCCTTCCGGCGTGTCCCATAGCTGCTGCTGGAACCATTTATTGGCAAAATCATTGACTACGAACATCGATTCGCGGTTATCCTGTCGTTGCTGCTCCTCCGCCGTCATCTCGCGTTCAGGCACCTCGATATGATATTTCTTGCCCAACTGTTTGAGCGCCTCCACATAAGAGCACTGCTCAATCTCCATGATGAAACCCACCGCGTTACCGCTCACGCCGCAACCGAAACATTTATAGATACCTTTCGACGGACTGACGGTAAAAGAGCCCGTTTTCTCGTTGTGAAAAGGACAAAGGCCAATGAGGTTAGCCCCGCGTTTGCGCAGCGTCACATAATCTGCCACCACTTCTTCTATCTTGGCAGCCGCATGAATCCGTTCTATTACTTCTCTGGGTATCATATCATTTCATCATTTCATCATTTCATCATTCCATCATTCCATCATTCTATCAATCCATCATTCTATCATTTTATCATTCTATCAATCTTCCTAAACACATCCATCGGATCGGTGGGTCGGCTCTCTTCCTCCCAGAAGAATCCCTCCAACCGGTCGGCTCCTTCCGGCACTTGATCCAGCGGATAGAGTACACCCGTGGTCTCCTTGGTGAACCGCATCCTCTGTATCGCCTGCTCCTCTATGTACGATCGGATGAAACTGCTCTGCGTAGTGTTCAGCCCCACATACCCTCCGTCTTCCTCTTTGGGGTAATAGATCGTACGCGCGTTTCCACTCATATCTACTGTATGCACCTCACCATCGGTCAGATAAGCCGTCAACTCCTTCCCGCTCATCTGATTGAAGACATCCAAACTGTCGTGCATCACGCAAAAAGCGTTTCCGATTCCTAAAGTATGCTCCACCGTGCCGTTGACGATAAAAACGATCATGCTGTCCGACGAGAACTGCTGGTTATCGCTCCATGAGATAGGATCCATATACAAGTGGATCGTCGAGTCCGAGCCCAGATAAACCATCGAGTCGCACACCATCTGCACATCATCGCGGAAGACGCGCACGCCGTAATACCCCTTCACACGGTAATACGTGCTGTCCATCAATGCGCTGTCCTCATAATGCAGCTCCTCCGTGAACAGCGTATCGGCATGGATATACGCCAGATGCGCCGTGTCCGACCAATCCACCATCAACGCACTATCCGTGGCATAACCTCGGCTACCCTCCTCCCACATCTCTCCGTATTCGCCGTACAAAGTAGCATGCTGCGCCGAATCGCACATCTCCATCCTGCCTAAGACACGCCCGAAACCGATACGTTTGTCGTAGTAGATCGTGTCTCCCGTCATCGTCTTGCCGTCGTTATGGACCACTCGCGAGCGGTTCAGCAACATCGATTGCTCCGAATCGGTGTTATACCATCCGTCATCGGAGTAGATCGTCGTCTCTTCTTCATAGACTATCACTGTCGGACTGACGATATCCGTCACCCTCGTCTCTGTGTTATACCAAAGCGTATCGCTGGTCAGCACAAAATTCGGATTCGTCAGATGTACCTCGCGGCTGAAGATAGCCTGATTGGTCTTCGGGCGATAGTTGCCCTGTATAGACACCAAGGTATTGAGCGAATCCTTCACCTCGCCGCCGGAAAAATAATAAGCCACCCCTTCCGTTCGGTTATAATTGAGGGTATCGGTGGTCACTATCGTCTGGTTCTCATCCGCTCTGCCATGTACGAGCCGCACGTTTTGCCGCATGCGGGCAATCTTGGTATTCCCGTCATAAAAGAGCTTATCGGCAAAACCAGCCAAGGTGTCTCCCTGCACAAACCGCACATGTCCGAAAGCGTCCAACGAATTGGTCTTCTCGTAGAAATACGCACTGTCGCAGTACATCCATGCCTCCTCGTGCCGAAAGACCACATTACCCTTCAAAATCTGTGCATCGGCTATCCGCTCCTGATCAAAATTCAGGTGCTCCGCCCGCTCCAGATATACCATTTTCTGCCCAAAGGACAAAGAACAAAGGACAAAGGACAATAGACATATAACTATTCGTCGGTTCATTTTTGTCTTTTTACTTTTAGCGTTAGCGGTCTTTAATCTTTTAGCGTAGCGGTCTATCAGTGTATCCAATTCGGATATACAAAATCGCATCCCTGCCATTCCGGAGCAATCTGGATGTACGTAGTCTTTTGCTTTTGGAGAATCCAATCATGCAGTAACTCCTGTCCTTTCTTTTCCTCCAGCATGCCCTTAATCATCTGAAAATCATCGTTTATATTCGCGCGATGTACGTCCATTCGTTTCTTCAGACGCACGATAGCGCACACCTCGCGGTTCTTCTGCGGATCCATCATCACAAAAGGCTGAGACACCTCGCCTTCTTTCAAGTTATAGATCTGCTTGGCAATCTCCGGCGCTAACTCTTGATACTCAAAACGACTGCTACCCGTATTGGGGTTGATCATCAGACCGGCATTCATCACCGTGTTCTTATCTTCCGAGAACATGACTACCGCTTGCTCAAACTGCAAACTATCCGCTGCCACCAGTTGACGGATACTATCCAATCGCGCTACCGCCTGAATCTTATCAATCGACTGAATACGAGGACGGAGCAAGATATGACGACAATTGATACGGTCGCCTTTTTTCTCAATCAACTGGATGATATGGAATCCGTATTCGGTCTGCACAATACGGCTCACACGCTTGGGATCATTCAGGTTAAATGCCACCTCCGCAAACTCCGGCACCAAGGTTCCTTTACCTACAAAACCCAACTCACCGCCGTGCTTGGCACTCTCCGTGTCCTCGGAATACAAACGCGCCAACATGCTGAAATCCGCACTTCCGCTCTGAATACGCTCGGTGAACTCACGAAGACGCTGTTTGATACGCTCCGTTTCTTCCACCGGTACGGGTGGCTCGAAACTCAGAATCTGTACCTCCACCTGCGCCGGTATCATCGGAATCGAATCCAGTGGAAGCGAGTTGTAGAAACGCCTAATCTCTGCCGGAGTAGGCTTGATGGTGGAGGTCAGTTTCTGCTGCATCTGCTGGATAATCATCTGATGGCGCACCAAGGTCATCATCTCTTCACGGATCTCACTACTCGGCTTCCGGAAATATTCCTCCATCTTCTCTTTCGAACCGATCTGGTTGATGTAGTAATTGATACGCATATCCACCTGATGGCTTACCGACGACTCATTCGCTTCGATGGAGTCCAACTCCGCCTGATGCAGAAAGAGTTTCTGAATCGCCATATTCTCAGGAATGATACAATAGGGATCGCCTTTCATCTGCTGCCCCTCGTACTGCATGCGCAACCTCTCTTCCTCCACTTCGCTGCGGAGGATGGCCTCATCGCCTACCACCCAAATGACCTCGTCTATCACTCCTTGTGCCTGTGCCCCAAGGCTCAGCACACATGCCAAAAGAAAAATATATCTCTTCATAATCCTAATAATTCTGCAATCTTAAATTTTAAATCTTAAATTTCAATCGAAAAACTTTAAAGTTTTGGATTGAATGGCTTCTTTGTACAGTCTCTCCCGTTCGGTACGCAGGAAATCCGCCTGCCGCGCGTAGAGTACTATTTTCTCTATCTCAGGCCGCGCATAATCAATCGGCATCGCTTCGCCGCGCATGTGCTTCTCGGTGATTTGCAGCAAGTATATCTTCGTCGAATCCTTCACCTCAATTTGATTCTTCGTACGCAACCGAGCCTCCAAATCCGCTCGTTCGATCGGCATGCGACCCATCATCTCGGTGGTCGTCATCCATCGGTCGGTAAAGAGGTCATAGCCGCTGGCGTTCTGATAGACATATTTCTCCAACGCGTCCATATCCTGTTTGGCCATCCATGCACGCAACTTGTCCATCTTAGGCGCATCTACCGGCACCACCACCATGATTCCCTGCATGATACTCTCGTCCAACCGAAAGCGATCGGGCATCTGCTCGTAGAGTGCCACGATGGTCGAATCAGCTATCTTCTTCGGCATCCTATTGGCAATCAACCGCTCCTCATAGGCGCGGACGTACAACGAGGTCCTGTATTCTTCCACCATTTTCTCAATCTCCTCGTTAGTGCGCGAGGTAGCGTTGTCATACAACAGGATATCCTGCGCCCATTGACGGATGTATTGCTCCACCACGCGTGCACTGTCCTCACCGGTGAGACCCAGCGCCAACGAATCCAAAGTGGAGTAATACAAATAGCGGCCGTTCAGTTCCACCGCCGCACCTACCTGCTGCTTTTTCTCTAACGCCTGACATCCTCCTAACAAACAGCATGCCATCACAAGACCTATAAGTTCTATTCTTTTCATATTTTTCATCATTTGCATCATTTCATCATTGTGTACAATTTATGTCCGTCAATTATCTCATATTGTTCCGGCAAATTTACTTCCGGCGCTTTCACCCCTTCGCCTATTGTCAACTCGGGTGCTACTTCCACATGGATCTCATCCCAGATACCGGTCTCCAGAATATGATTCAGCAGCGTTGTACCGCCCTCCACCAGTATCGAATGAATCCCTCTCTTCGCTAAGTCATCCAATATATACTGCCAATCTGTTTTTTCTCGATATACAATCACAGGATCTATTCCGGGGTAGTCTGAAGCCCTTCCCTTTAGGGAGGGGTTTGGGGTAGGCTCCCAAATCCTTGCGTCCGCGGGTATTCGGTTATGTCGGTCAACAGTCACGCGGATGGGGTTTCTGCCCTCCCAATGCGTGTTCAATAACCGCGGGTCATCCAGCAGCACCGTATTCGTTCCTACCATGATCGCCATATTCTCCGCCCGCATCTTGTGCACCAGTTTCTTGGTTTGTGGCGTAGAGATGGTTAGGGCGCCATTGAGGTGCTCTCCCTTCCCTTGAGGGAGGGGTTGGGGGTAGGCTCGTTTTTTGTCGATGAAACCGTCAGCAGTCTGTGCCCATTTCAACACCACATATGGTCTTTTCTTCTCATAGAGGCACAAGAACCGTTTGTTCAACTCTCTGCATTCTTTCTCCAGCACACCTACAATCACCTCGATCCCGGCATCCCGCAACATCTGCACCCCTTTGCCTGCAACCAGCGGATTGGGGTCTAACATCCCCACAACTACTCTTCCCACCCCTTTCTCTATAATCAGCTTCGCGCACGGCGGGGTCTTCCCATAGTGACTGCATGGCTCCAACGAGACAAAGAGCGTACATTTCGATATATCGATATCGCGATAGTTCGATTTCTCGAGGCTCTTAAAACAGTTCACTTCCGCGTGCCCTTCGCCATACCGCTCATGCCATCCCTCTGCAAGGATAACCTCCCTTCCTTTTACGGGTGAAGAGCTCTGCTCGATCGGACTGCCGGTGGCCGTCCGTAGAACATTGTCGGGGTTAGGCTTCCCTACCAATACTGCCCCGACCATCGGGTTCGGCGCTACAAAATACGCTCCTTTTCGAGCAATTTCTATACAATGTGCAATATAATTTGCGTATTCCATTTTTTTTGTGTAACTTTGCAGCGTGAAAGAACTAATCAACCATATTACGTCACAACTTCTGCCCTGCTATCCGGAAGACGAAGCCCGCAGTTTGGCTTGGTGGATAGTGGAAGAAGAAACAGGTCTCACACGCGCTCAACTTCTTTGCGGCTGCAAAGATACTACAAATTTTGCAAATATGCAAAAAATAGAGGCAATAATTGATAGATTATTGCATTTTGAGCCAATTCAGTATATTTACGGTCATACAATTTGGAACGGACTGGACCTTCTTGTCACTCCTGCCACCCTCATTCCCCGTCCCGAAACCGCCGAACTCGTGGAGACAATCGTCAATAATTTCAATCGTCAATCAATCGTAAATCGTAAATCGTTCAATCGTCAATTGAATGTCCTTGACGTGGGAACCGGCTCCGGTTGTATAGCTATTTCCCTCAAAAAAGCGCATCCCGAATGGCATGTCACCGGCATTGACATCTCTCCCAATGCCATCGAAGTAGCCAAAGAGAATGCCAAACGAAATGGCGTTGAGGTTGAATTTAAAATAGCCGATATATTCGATTCCAACGAAGAAAATCTTCCATACCTTCAGATCGTGCCGCAAGGCAAAGAATCTTCAATCTTCAATCTTCAATACAACATAGTCGTCTCCAACCCTCCCTATATCTGCGAGTCGGAAAAATCCTCGATGCGTCCGAACGTTCTGAACTTTGAACCCTCCTCCGCACTCTTCGTCCCCGACTCCGATCCGCTCCTCTTCTACCGCCGCATCGCAGAGTTATTCTCCCTTCCCTTTACGGGTGAAGAGCTCTGCTCGATCGGACAGCCGGTGGCTGTCCGTAGAACATTGTCGGGGGTAGGCTTCCTATTTTTCGAAATCAACGAAGCCTACGGACCCCAATTATCCGCCATGCTTGGCGGATTAGGCTACACCAACATCCAAATTCACAAAGACATCTATGGTAAACAGAGATTTATCGAAGGCAGAATGGCTCGATAAAGCCGAGTCTTATTGTGCGAAAGCCGAGCATTGTGCCGCAGACGTAAGGCGTAAGCTATATGAGTGGGGAGCACCCACGGATTTTTTCGATTTCATCGAGGAAAATCTCTATTCCAATGGTTTCCTCGACGATACCCGTTTCTGTGCCGCCTATGTGCATGACAAAGTGGAATATCAGTCATGGGGACGACTGAAGATCCAAGCCGCTCTTCGTGCCCTCCAACTCCCTGAATCAGAGATCTCTCAAGCGCTGAAAAATATCGATGAAAACGTGTATTTTGGCAATTTACGCAAGCTCATCCACTCCCGTTCTTCCGACTCCGAAGACAAACGTCTCCGTTTTCTCTCCCAACGCGGTTACACTTTCGATGAAATCAGAAAGTGTTCAGACCGTTAATACGTATTTCCGTAACCAAGAATCGATATCCTCTATCTCCGGATGAACATGCTTGCGGACGATTTGTCTTCGATGATAAATCGTCTGTTTTTGTACATTCAGCACAATAGACATATCGGTGTCCGAAGCTCCGATAATAGACAGGATCGCAAATTGCATGTCGGACTCTGTCAGTTCGGGGTATTCTGCACGTAAACGGCTGATAGCCCCGTCCAACGCTTTGTCTATCGAAGCAATCAGTTCATTCAGACTCTCTTTGTTCATCGTCAGTTTCTCATCCCGATAAGTCTGCAACCATTTCGGAAACTCCACCTCATTGCCCCTCATGCGTTGCATCTCCATCTCGCGCGTCAAACTTACTTTCTGTTGTAGCCTCTCCAACGCTAATTGTAACTGTTGTATGTATTTCTCCCGAAGTGCTTGCAGCTGACCTGCTTGTTCGCGTCGTCTTTGTTGCCAATATCGCCAAATGACTATAAACAAGATGATTAGAACCACAATCAAGACAACCAAAATCGCAGATATCGCTCTCTGACCTCTCGCTTTCACGCGTTCACTTTCTGCCATCAGTCGTGCGCGAGCGACATCGTAATGTAAGGATAGCGCGTACGTGCGCGAACCTGCGTCACGTTGCAATTCATCTATTTTGCGGTCATACAGATCCAGAAGAACACAATAGGCACTGTCCGCTTGTCCGCGTTGGAGAAGAATCTTGCTTTGCAGATACGCGTAACTCTGCTCAAACCAATAGGTATAAGCCGAGTCCGTTGGGCGTAAACGCTCCAAATAATAAGCGGCAGAGTCCGTGGCATGTTGCGCCAACAGCAGTTCCACAATCTCCGAATAACGAGCAGGAACCTGATACTCTTCAGCTAACTGCTTGCAAACACTCAAACGATGAGAAACGCTATCCGGATAGCATATTTGATAGCGGTAAGCATCTATATCCAATAGCAGCAAATCACTCTTTGCTTCTTTCGCATGCTGCTCTGCTTGGGAGAAATACCAAAGGACGCTGTCCTGTTCACCGCCGGTGAGTGCCATCGTGCGGGCCATGTCGCGATACGCGCAGGTCAAATAGAGGGAGTTACTGTCCGGATTCAGCAGCGGAATAGCCTTCCGATAATAACTATGCGCAATATCATACAGCATCTCGCTTTCCGAGGTGTTGCCTAATCGGAACCAGACTAATCCTAATAACCGGTTCCGCCTCTCCAACTGTTGATTACTGATATCAGACGGCTGAATACTTAGCAAAATATCCTCTGCGTGCTTCAAATATTCAGTCGAACTCTCATACTGACTACTATTGTTTGAATATGCCCCTTGACGATATAATTCCTCCGCTTCGTCAAGCCGGTTTTCTACGTTGACAGGGCTAAATCGGCAACTCTGCAAGCAAAAAAGCAGGCACCAAAACGCAATTTTCAGAATGCGTACAACTATATTTTTACACATATTTCGTAAATTGTTGATTTTCAATGGTCTTTATTTCGCTTAAATCGATACTCGTACAACACACAAATTTGCACATATGAGCAAAAAGCAGTACCTTTGCATCGGATTTCAGAACGTATTTTACGCTGCAAAATTAACACATTTTTTTAATATGTGCAAATTAAATTCAATAATTCTTGCGTTTTTATGCATTTTAAGCGCAATACATGGTATCTTACATGCCGAGTCAACCGTTGTGTTTCGTCCCTCGGCGGACGCACTGTGTACATCCAACCCTTTCATTTATTTCACACAGGACTTCGTGGATGACGGCTATTTCGCTGATTCACATAGGTTTATATACGAGTACTCTACGGATAGTGTCGTATGGAACCGCATAGCCTACACGCACACCAGTCCCACGTGGGGTTATACCCAGCGTCCTACCAATCTCCCTGAAGGATGGTACCGTGTCTTGGTTGCACGAGAGGACGAAATGGAAATGCCTGAACGATGGTTAGCGAGTGAGCCTGTGTGGATGCAGAAGATAGAGGGAGGGTGTACGCCCTTCCGGTTTACATGGCCGGACGAGATCTCCGAGGATGTCTGTCCGCGTGGCACCATTCTTTTCCGTGAAGATTTCGGCGGCAATGACCCGTCTGATCCAGTCACCAGCCAAACACGCTTGACCACGATGAGTTCAAGATACCGGCAAGAATTCAACGTCTTTTCATGGGTTTCCAGCGGCAAGTTCGTAGTGGCCAAACACGGATGGAAGAATAATTGGGAAAGCAGTACTACTGCCACTTTATATTCTCAATGGTTCGTTCAAGACGACCATACTTATCCCAACGACTACTCCCGCGGATACTTGTTAGAGGTCGATGGAATGGGAGGAAATGATGCCTTTTACATGACCCGGTTTGATGTTTGCCATGAGATGGACCTCTCCTTTTCCGCCTATGTAGCGAATGTGCTGGAACCCGGGCATAATTTTGTCCGTCCCAAAGTGCGTTTTCTTATCCAGGACGAGCGGACAATGGATACTATTTGGGAGCAGTCATCCGGCAAAATCGAACCGGCACCGGCCGATTACCGCTCGCATAACAACGGCTTCCCGACGACGATGTCCGCTCCATGGCACCTTGTCGGAGCTACATTCCATGTGCCGGAAGGAGTGGATGTGATCCGGCTGTCCATCTTCAACGACGAGAACGCAGCCAGTGGTAATGATTTTGCCATGGACGATATCGAGATCCGGCTCTGCAAACCGGAAGTGGCTATTCTCTCCGAGCATGAAGTTTGCTTGGATTCATCCTATGTTTTCGAGGCGAACGTGACGGCAGACGGAGGTTTTAAGGAACCATACAATTATTTATGGCAATATGCTACGGACAGTCTGGAGTTCAATAGTGACGGATGGACTAACGTTGTCTTGGGTGAAAGGCTTTCATTTGATTCCATCAAGCCGGAAAATGAAGGCTGGTATCGTCTTTGCGTCACCTCTGCCGAAGTTGACGTTATGCAAAAGCGGGCTTGCCGTGCGATGAGTGAGCCATTCCATCTGACGACCAAGATATGCTGCCCGAAAAGAGTCGATGAAATCGACGAAATCACCGTCTGCGACACCCTCATGCCGTACCACTGGCACGACACGGTTTTCTACAAAGACACCACGTATGAAATTATTTACAAGAACGCACATGACTGCGAGGTAAAGAGAGGCGTTTATACGCTTCACACCAAGTTATGCTGCCCTGATTTACAACATATGCCGGAAGATACGATAGTCTGCGACACGTTGATGCCTTTCCTCTGGCGCGGAGTACTTTTTGAAGAGCCTACGACCCAAGAGGTGATGGAGAAGAGTCCGCGTGGGTGTGACAGTATTTTGCATATATACACGCTTAACACGGAAGTATGCTGTCCGGATGTGCAGTATGCGCCGGAAGATACGATTGTCTGCGACACGGTCATGCCTTTTCTCTGGAACGGCATACTTTTTAAAGAGCCGACGACACAAGAGGTGATCGAAAAGAGTCCGAGAGGATGTGACAGTATATTGCATATCTATACGCTCAATACGGAACTGTGTTGTCCCGACCTTGTGTACGCACCGTTAGACACGGTTGTCTGCGACACTCTCATGCCGTTCACTTGGCGAGGCATGCTGTTCGGAGAACCCGACACACAGGAGAAAATGGAAACGAGCCCGCGAGGATGCGACAGTATTCTCTATATCCTTACTTTGGACACCGTTCATTGCGAGCGTTTATATCCGATTATCGTGAACAAGTACAACTGGCAGTTAATTTGCGACAATGTTGTTTTGCGACGGATATTCCCCGATCGGACCCCTACCGCCTTCCAGTGGTACAAGGACGAAAAACCTGTTCCCGGAGCCACGGAAGACGATTACGCCGAGCAGAACATCCTGAACGGCATCTTCCAACTCCGCGTAGTTCTGGACCACGAAGAAATCATTTGGTCCAATATCCTCGAAATAGCCGATTCCATCGAAGAAATTCCGGTGCGGGTGCGCATCTACAACAGTCGCGGAGAGGAAGTTCCGGAGAGTCAGGTAAGTCACGGATTTTACCTCTACCGTTACCGGCAGGGCGAACATATCTGGACCCAAAAAAGACTTATCCCATGAAACATATTACGACACTCTTTCTTTTCTGTTTTCTGCCGTTAACACTCTCGGCAGAGCACCTGTTCGAAGCAGGATTGCGGGCAGGAATGGCTGGTTACGATGGGCGATGCCTGTATGTTTTACCGGTCATGAACCTGCATGCCGGCGTGCAATTCAGCTACGCCTATCACTCAAACCACATAATCGGTTTTCGGATAGGAGCCTCTCTCGACTGCAGCAAAGCAGGCTACTACAAACACGCATATACCGACTCCTACAGCGTGATTGATGTAGAGAACGAACCGATACAAGTGGATTATAACATCGGTCGTTTAAAAGAAATGTACACCACATGGTCTGTCGGCATACCCGTTCAGGTGGGATTGTCCGGAAAAAACATCTCCTTCTATCTCGGACCCAAAATCGTCTTTCCGCTCCACTGTCTATGGAATCAGACAGCCGACCTTGCTGCGCTGTCCGTCTATTTTCCGCTGCAAGACAACCGTGTCTATAACTCCTTCCCTCTGGCTGCATCGCCCTCTTTTCGAGAGACACAAGCTGGGGAACAAACCCTGCCGAAAGTGCAATACGGTCTGGCTGCTGAACTATGCTACGATATTCCCGTACATACAGGTCGCAGAACCACATCATACATTTCCATCGGTATTTATTTGGATTATTTATTCCCTTCCATCCACAACGATCCATCCGATCGGATCTCTTTATTGATGCTCTCGGACACACGGGAAGGTTTTCCTCTTCATCGGATCTTGACGCCGATAGTGCAGTCCCAACGCCAAGGCAAAAGGCTGGTTTCAACAAGACACCCCTTTAATTTTGGTATTAAACTCTCGTTCCGCATTGCGCCATACAACCCGCTCCGCCGCAACTCGCAAAACTGCCGCTGTTACGGAATATATAACTTTTAAGTTAAGAATATATAATAATTTGCATATTTCAAAAAAAATTAGTACCTTTGCAGCGTTAATTGAGGGGATTCCCAGAAAAACGTTACTATAGCATCGATAAAATCCTAGACAATACTTAAAAATTATAACAGATAATAAACTGATTTACAATACATTATAATACATGGCTCGGCACCTAAAAATACGCATTCTTCACCGTTTGAAAAGCATCATCAGTAAAGAACTGCCTGCTTCTCGAATTTCCACACTCCACACCCGCGGAGTGCGCTATTTGACCTTTGTGGAAGGCATTGACGCCTATTTAGGAGCCATGAACACCGTCAAAGAAGGACGCAAATACCACAAGCACATCATCGTACGGCGTTATGCGCGTCATACTAAACTCTTCCAATTCTACACCTACCATTTCCCCAAAAAATGGTCTGCGGCATGCGTGGCTAACAGGGAACTCATCAAAGAAGCGCAACGACGCGCACACGCGCTGGAGAAAGATTGCAGTCCGGAGGGATTGGAGTGGAGAATCCGGTTCTTCAAGCACTATTTCCGAGTGTTTAAGGGCGGCGGAAAGCCGGAGGAGGGAATGAAGGCGTATTCCAGGTTTTATCAGTACACGTACGTGGCTATTTATCGGGAGCTTCAGGCGGAAGCCAAACGGGCTAAAGAGGAAGAGGTGAATATTGAGGATATTTCGTTCGAACCTATAGAATTTCGTCCAAGATTGCAAGCGTTTTCGAGCCCTCTTCGGAGATCGTACAACTATTTCCGAAACCGCTATTTACAACCGCCTGATATACAAGTTGTTATAAATCCGCAAAATATCCCTCGTACAACTGATGAATTTGCATATGTCGAAAAAAAGCAGTAATTTTGCATCGAATTTCAAACTTAAAATTTGTATGAAAAAAATTACTATTTTGGTTTTGCTTTTAGTAGCAGGAATTCTATTAAAAGGAACATGCGCCTACGCGACGGTGTATGAGGGTATGTGCGGAGAGAATGTGAGTTGGACGCTGGACAGCGAGACCAAGGTACTCACTATCTCCGGTACTGGTGACATGTACCACGACGGTCACTTTTCCGATGCGCTTCACTGGCATGGTCAAAAGCTTACCACTACTATTCAGTCGGTAGTGATAGAGCAAGGTGTAACAAGCGTGGGTTATTGGGCTTTCGCCAATTGTACAAATCTCAAGACCATCAGCCTACCGGATGGTATAACGGTGATAGAAGCCAATGCGTTCGACAAATCAGGTCTCACATCCATCGTGCTGCCCAATAGTGTCACGGAAGTGCAGGAATCAGCGTTCAACGGCTGCAAACAACTGGCCTCTTGTGATTTAGGGCGAGGTATAAAGCATATCGGGAAGAACTGTTTCTGGGATTGTACTGCACTCAAATCCCTCAAATGGTCGGATTGCTTGGAGACAATAGGCAGCGGGTGTTTCATTTCCTGGGGCTCCGGTTCTTCTTCTGACGTCGGTAAGATTCCTTTGCAGGACACATTGGTTTTTCCGGCTACGTTCCGTTCTACGGATGAGATCTTCAGTTGTTATACCAACGTCAAAGTGGTTATTTGGAATGCTCGTCGTCC
>CAMJJT010000011.1 GCA_946406195.1 uncultured Bacteroidales bacterium | reverse complement strand
AACTCCTCGAGCGCAACGGCCTCGCCTTCGGTATGGACATCTCGCGCTATCGTGCACTTGATTAACAACAAAGAAGAAAGAGATGGTCACTGTGCGGAATTGCTTTCGACTTTCGACTTTCGACTTTCGACTAAATTTTTAATGTAATTAAAAAATTATGAGACATAATAAGAAATTCAACCACCTTAGCCGCAAGGCCAACCATCGCGCAGCGATGTTGTCCAACATGGCGTGCTCGCTGATCATGCACAAGCGTATCAGCACGACCCTCGCTAAGGCTAAAGCGCTCCGTATCTACGTGGAGCCGATCCTCACGCGTGCCAAAGAGGATAACATGAACAACCGTCGTTTGGCTTTCTCCCTCCTCAAACAGAAAGAGGTCGTTACCGAACTCTTCCAGAATGTAGGCGAGAAGATCGCTAACCGTCCCGGTGGTTACACCCGTATCCTCCGCACAGGCTTCCGTCTGGGCGATGCTGCTGAGATGTGTATCATCGAGCTCGTTGACTACAATGAGAACATGCTCAAGGAGACCAAGAAAGCTGCTAAGAAAGCTACCCGCCGTGCCGGCAAAAAAGCCGTTAAAGAGGAAGTAGCTGCCGTAGCTGAAGAGGCCGCTCCTGCTGCTGAAGCTCCTGCCGCTGAGTAATTGATCTTTACTTTATTGAAAAGAAAAATGCGGCGGTAGGCTATCTAACGTAGCCGTTGTATATGATGGTAGTTGGCTCTCGTGAGCGAGTTCACGGCGCCAACTACTCATCATTTACAGAGACCGCCTCTTATCGAGTCGCTCCCCGCCTTCCGAAAATAATAGAAAATACCAAAAATATTTTTCTATAAGGGTTAGGATGACTTGTTGCTATCTGCATAGATTTTTGATATTTTTGTGCGAAGCAATTTTTGTGAGTGACCATTGAGCGCCATAAAGGCGGTCAATAAGCAGCAAGGAGGATTTGTAGGCGTTGAGCTTGCTCAAAAGACTATAAAGCATCATTGATGATTAGAGCCATTAGGCTCGAAGGTCACGTATTTTTCTTTACTAATAATAAAAATACATCAACTATGTTCTTAGATGTAAACAATCATCAGCCGCAAGGCGTGACCATCGACAATTGCAAAGTCGGTGAGCAAGTTACCGTTTCCGGCATGATCCACAACGTCCGCGTCACCAAATGGGGCGGATTCATCGTTCTCCGCAAGTCGCGTGGACTTCTCCAGGCCGTTGTCTCCAACGAGACCTCCAAGTTCTTCGACGAGAAGGGCGCAGAGATCGCCATGAACGACTTATGCCGCGAGATGGCAATCACCCTCACCGGTACGGTCAACGAGGCTAAGATCAAAGACCCCGCAGCGTTCTACAACACCATTGAGATCGCTGTGTCCGAGGTCCGCGTCCTGAGCCGCCCGACAACCGCCGAGGTAGTGGACATGAACGCCCTTAAGTTCGGCGACGAAGAGACACTCCTGCGCTATAAGTTCGACAACCGTCAGGTCACCCTCCGCAACCCGCGTGACATGGCGATCCTCAAGGTACAATCGACCATCGCACGTGCCTTCGGTGAGTTCCTCAGCGCCAATGGCTTCACCCAGATCTTCACCCCGAAGATCGTCTCCGAAGGAGCAGAAGGCGGCGCTAACGTCTTCAAGATGGATTATTTCGGCAAGCAGGTTTACCTCGCGCAGAGCCCGCAGTTCTACAAACAGATCGGCGTCGGCGTCTATGAGCGCGTCTTCGAGATCGCGCCCGCCTACCGCGCAGAGAAACATGCTACCTCCCGTCACCTCAATGAGTACATCTCCCTCGATGTCGAGATGGGCTTCATCAAAGGACAGGAAGATGTCATGACCCTCGAGGCGGCTCTGCTCCGCCATATCATCGCTGTCGTAGAACGCGATTGCGCCCACGAGCTCCAGCTCTTGAACGCCGTTAATCCCGTGCTCCCCGAGCAGGTACCGGCATGGAAACTGAGCGAAGTGCATGAGATCCTCTATGAGAACCACCTCTGCGAAGCAGACCACCGTGGGGAAGACGACCTTGCGCCGGAAGAGGAGCGTGCCATCTGCAAATACGCCTTCGAGAAATACGGTTCGGACTTCGTCTTTGTCACCCATTTCCCCTCCGAGCACCGTGCTTTCTACGCCATGGACGACCCCGAGGACCCGTCGCTGACACTCAGCTTCGACCTCCTCATGAGAGGTCTCGAGATCACCTCCGGCGGACAGCGTATCCATAAAGAAGCCGACTATCGCGAGAAGATGCTCCGTCGTGGCATGAACCCGGATGCTTTCCACTTCTATCTCGACACCTTCCGCAACGGCATGCCCCCTCACGGTGGCTTTGCCATCGGCCTGGAGCGTATCACGGCATGCTTCCTCGGCATCGCCAACGTCAAAGAATGCTCGATGTTTCCTCGAGACATTAACCGCGTCGCTCCTTAATCAAGGCCGTCCTTCGGGGCGGTCTTCTTTTTATCATCTCTCTCTGCTCACTTCGTGAAAAAAGGGGGGAAAGAAAGAATCTTTTTTCTTTTCAACATTTGCTTCGCGGCGTGTTTGCATCTCTTCTCTCTCTCGCTGCTTAGTAGGGATCGGATAATCATTAGGCAGATTAGATTATCCGTGTCCTATCTCCACGATAGGACGTTACTGGCTTGCGGAGCGTCCCTCGTCTTTGTAATCCAATTACAAACGCCGAGGACCTGCCCGCTCCACAAGCCCCCATGGCTCTGTCCCGGTGTATGTGCTGCGTGTAAGTATTTGGCTGTTTACATTGTCCTTCGACAATGTGAGGAACCTATCTTTGGCTATTTAAGGGATATATAATATAGTTTATGTGTGTGGGCGCGCGGGCGGGCGTCCTTTGTCAATTAGTCCGGCATTAAATGCCGATTTTCGCTCATTTTTGCTCATTTTCGTTAAAAAATGCATTTTTTTTGAATTTTTTTCATTTGACTCCCGTAACTTGGGAGTCTGATACACTATCTTTGCACCGATTTTCAAAAAATACACTAAAATTGGAGGTAATTATGAAAGAGCAAACTAATCATTTTGAAGAGTTTTTGGCTATTATGCTATATATGGCTGTCTTCGCT
Organism: uncultured Bacteroidales bacterium; assembly: GCA_946406195.1. Taxonomy (GTDB): domain Bacteria; phylum Bacteroidota; class Bacteroidia; order Bacteroidales; family Paludibacteraceae; genus Colicola. The sequence goes on along the minus strand of CAMJJT010000011.1, from coordinate 54,881 downwards.
TTCATCCCCCTTGGCATATTTTCGTATATGGCAGGATCCGTGCTTTTTGAAAATTCTGACTACTGGTGGATAGGAATGATCCTTTCGTTTATCGGTTTTGATTTCCTATTTTCTATCTTTGGCTATCTCTATCTAAAGTCTGAAGAAAAAAGACGAAAGGAGGATCCTGTCAAATATAGGATCGAGAAACAGCAAGAGGAGAGGATCTCTAATGAAATCCACGAATGGGTAGGTGCCGCATTTACTGCATTGATACTTAATGATATTTTTAATAGCAAAAAATAGTATATATTATGAGTAACAAAATGATTGACATTGATGCCTATCAGGAGCAATGGAAAAAAGACAGGATGATGGTTGCCCTTTTCGACGCGCTCGAAGACATTAGCGAACCCAGACCCGTCATCCTTGATGAGATGATCCAAAAGCGTTCTATGGAGATCTTCCCTAAATTCAGAGAAGCCGCCCTCAAAGCTTTCAGCGAGCGTGAAAAGGAGATTTTCAGTACAGATGACTATTATGAAATTCTGAACCGCTTGGGAGATTTTGTTTATGACGAGTTCCGTAAACTGACAGACGAAGAGAAAGAGATTCTCTTTTGTAGCCTTGAGTACCGCGATATGGAAGATCATTGGACCTGGTACGAATGGGACGTCGTTTCCGAACTCCTGTCTATGAAACCCAAGTCAGCCTAATTTTGCCTGTTTTCATGAAAAAAGTGATTTTTTTTGCATTTTTTTGATTTGACTCCCGTAACTTGGGAGTACGATATAGTAATTTTGCACCAGATTTCAAAAAACACGTACGACTATGGCACTATTTGATTTCCTTTTTGGCTCTGATGAGCGCCCCTATCATTCCTCTAATTGGACCGATCGTGAAGATTGGGATTGTGGCACCCCAAGTGACGATGGTATGTCCGGTTTCGATTATTATGAAGACAATGATTTCTAATCTCTAAAACACACACGATTATGTTGACTTACCAATTGTTAAAAATCGCCCCTGATGGCGGCCAGTTTGCAGCCAGTACCCTCGGCTTGTTGTTCGGACTTATGGAGACCGGCTTAGTTCTTTGGTTTATTATATCCTGTGTGGCTAACTATTGATATACTTGCTTTTGCGTTTGCAAGTTTTTGTCATAAAATTTGAAAGTGTTAAGATTGTAAATGTCAAGCAACCGTCGGCTCGTGAGAGTCGGCGGTGCACCAAACCACTAAAAACAGAAGCGCCATGGACGAGTTAATTACTATTTTAGTTTCCTTGCTGGAGATTGGTTTAGCCCTCTGGTTCTTGATAGCTATGTTTGCTAATTGTTAAAACTATGAACGACTACGATAAAATCATGGAGTCCATTGACAATACGAAAGGACTCATCCTCGGGTTAATCTGGGACATCATCAAACTCATCTTCTTTGGTGCCCTGGCAATTGAACTGATTTGTAACTAAATTTCAAATGGTATGGAACAGATAATAGGCTTACTGACCGGAATATTGGAAGCGGGATTAGCGCTATGGTTTCTCATTGACTTGATATCTAATACCTGTTTTTAGTGCAAATGTACCTACAATATGCAAAATTATTTGCATATGTGAGAAAATTTTCGTATCTTTGCACCCGAAATTAGAATAGTATGCTACAAGCCATATTACAACGCACAAAAGATTTCATCGCGAAGGCTCCTAAAGAGGACCGAAAGCGATACGGACAGTTCTTCACTTCTGACAGAACTGCTGAATATATGGCGCAGATGTTCCACTTCGATCTCTCCAAACCGGAAATAAAATTGCTTGATGCCGGTGCGGGTACAGGTATCTTATCAGCTGCCGCAGTATGGTCGTTGATGCAACGTGGATATGAGGGAAAAATCCACATAGTTTGTTACGAGACAGATACGCATGTCGTTCCGATTCTTATTGACAATCTGGAATACATGCACCAACATGCGAACCTAACTTATCGCGTGCTGACGGAGAACTACATCACAACGCAGCCATTTGCCGATAATGTCAATCTGTTTGACTTGCGTGAATATCGCTACGACTATATCATTGGCAATCCGCCGTACCTTAAAATTCCGAAAGACGCTCCCGAAGCATTGCACATGCCGCAAGTTTGCTATGGTGCACCAAACCTCTATTTCCTCTTTTGGGCGATGGCTATAAACAACCTCAACGAGGATGGCGAGTTAGTGTACATCGTACCGCGTTCGTGGACTTCCGGCGCATACTTTGAACGGTTCCGTGAGTACCTATTCAAACATGCGACCATTCAAGCCGTGCATTTGTTTGTGAGTCGTGATAAAGTCTTCAGTGAAGAATCCGTGTTGCAGGAAACAATGATCATCAAAATCAAGAAGACCACCAAGCAACCGGAAACGATAGATATATCTTCAAGTTCCACCGCTGACTTTAGCGACTTGACACATTTCCAAGTTCCGTATAGTACTGTGGTCGCACAAAATCATTATGTCTTCCTGCCGACCAATAACGAGGAAGCTGGTGTGTTGGCTCGTGTGAATAGTCTGTCAGACACGCTCAAAACGCTGCAAGTTCCAATGCACACAGGTCTTGTGGTGGATTTTCGCGAACGTGAAGTACTCAAAGACGAAGAAGAACCAGAAATAGAGACTTATCCGCTCTTCTATTCGTCGCACATTAGCAAAGATGGTCAAGTGGTATGGCCTGTTGGCAAGTCGGGTGAATACATTCACACAGATCGTGCTGGGCTCTTGCAATCCAACTCCAACTATATCTTTGTCAAACGCTTTACGTCAAAAGAAGAACCGCGCCGCTTGCAATGTGGTGTGTATCTCTCCAGCCGTTATCCCAAATACAAGTATATCAGCACGCAGAACAAAATCAACTTCATTGAGTGTAAGTCTTTAGATATGTTGTATGGTGTCTATGCGTTGCTGAACTCAACCTTATATGACCAGTACTACCGCATTCTGAACGGTTCTACTCAGGTCAACTCTACCGAGGTAAACGCCATGCCAATTCCGCCCGCAAGCACTATCAGTAAGATAGGCGCAGAGTTGTCCGGCAAACCGCTTACTACCGCTTACTGCGATCAAATTGTAGAAAAATGGATATAAAAGTTTCTGTCATCAAATTAGTGTTGGCTGCAATAGGTATGCCTAAAGCACAGCAAGCCGACCTTTGTGCATTGACCATTTTGAGTATGGCTAATCTCAAGCCGAAAACTCCGTGGAAGAAAGCACAAGCAGAGTGGATTCGTATTCACGATGTAATTGCATTTTCAAACGCCAACTATGGTACTACATATGCAGAGAACTCCCGTGAGACTTTCCGTAAGCAAGCCATGCACCACTTCCGCACGGCAGCTATCATAGAGGATAACGGCATGGCAACTAATAGCCCCAACTATCGCTATCGTCTTACCGATGAGTTCTTGGCGGTGGTGAAGGACATCAACCCACGAAACGTAGCCAAGAGCCAAGCTCTGCAAGAGTTTTGCAAGAAGCACCAGAGTTTGACCGCTTTGTACGCTTCCAAAAAGAAAATGCAGAAAATGCCGGTACAAATCAACGGTATTGCACTTTCTTTGAGTGCCGGAAAGCACAATGAATTGCAGAAAGCAATCGTTGAAGAGTTTGCTCCACGCTTTGCACCTCACTCACAATGCCTGTATCTCGGAGATACAACCGAGAAAGATTTGGTTAAGGAAGTGGACAAACTCAGCGAACTCGGCTTTGCCATCACTCTTCACGACAAGATGCCGGACGTGGTTCTGTACCGTGAAGATAAGAATTGGCTCTATTTTGTCGAAGCTGTGACTTCCGTCGGACCGATGTCCCCAGCACGAATCATGGAGATTCAAGACATGACCAAGGATGTCAAAGCAGGAAAGATCTTCGTGACCGCTTTCCTCGATTTCGATACTTACAAACGTTTCTCCAAAGAACTTGCTTGGGAAACGGAAGTGTGGATTGCAGATATGCCAGACCACATGATTCACCTGAATGGAGATAAGTTCCTTGGTCCAAGATAGAATTGCATAACTTTGCAATAATAGTTTTATCTTATAAAGGTCAACGAGCAATCTGTTCTAATAAACCTTAAATAATCTATGCCACAATTCGCGATCAATGACACTGTAATCCATGCCATTAACGGCACTCATGGTCGAATTATCGAGGTAATGCCACCTCGTCGTGGCCGTCAGTTATATCGTGTCCTTTGGGATGACGGTAGGGCTAACGATGAGATGGAGTCTGATCTTCGTCCCGATTTCGACATCTCAAATCCCTTTGACCGCGTAGGGCAGAGTATTTACGATTCCTACAACGATTTCGCGGAACGCAATACGACCTTCAAGATTCAGAACTCTAACAATAGCACCGTTTCTTCTTTGAAGGCTGCACGTACCCTCTTCCGGGCATACCAATTCAAACCGCTTCTGAAGTTCCTCAACTCCGTCAATCGACGACTATTGGTTGCAGATGAAGTCGGTCTTGGTAAAACCATCGAAGCCGGACATATTATGCTTGAGTTGAAAGCAAGAAACCAACTTAAGAACGTTCTTATCATTTGTCCGTTATCGCTCCAAGCTAAGTGGCAAACTGAACTCAAAGATAAGTTCGGCTTGATCTTCGATATTTATGAGGACCGAAACCGCTTAATCCAAGATTTCGAAAATCGGAATGGTGCCATTAGGGCTATCATTAACTACGAAAAGATACAACTCCGAAATGTTGCTGGTGTGCAAGATGGCGATAAACCTCGTCGAGTGAATGAACTGATTGATACTTTGGTTGAAAAGGGGTATCGTCTCAGTCTTACGGTCTGTGATGAGGCGCATAAAATGCGTAACTCCGACACTCAGACCTATCGTGGTGCAGAGCGTCTGATGGACTGCACGGATGCTGCCTTGTTCTTGACGGCAACCCCGGTGATGATCAGCACGGAGAACTTGTATAATCTGCTGCACTTACTGGATAACGCCAAGTACTACAACTATCAAATCTTCGATAACTTACTAGAGGAAAACAAGCCCTTCGTAAAAGCTTTGTCCGATGTCAATAGTGGTGTTGCTCTTCCCAAAATCGCAAAACAACTGTCAGAGAGTATTATTACTACCCGTTATTGGGATGCTGATGAGCAGGTCGTTTTATCAAGCGAGATAAAGACTGTACAACAGCGATTTAGTGAATATCCCATATATCAACGTATCATGGATAGTTTGTTAAATGGTGAAGATACTCACGCTTTGCGTGCACAACTCCAGCAGCAAATCTCGTCCATGAGTGTGATGAATAACATCTTCTCACGTACGCGCAAAGTCCAAGTGATTGCTGATCTGTCTCAAGCAGTTCGACATCCTTATCCTTGTATCGTCAAACTAACGGACGACGAACAAGAGGAATATAACAACGTTATTGAAGAGTATGTGGACGACAACTCTTACACCAACTGGTATGGCCAAGAGGTTTTGCCATGGGGTGCAAAGCTTGGCTTAGTTCAGAAGAAGCGGCAAATCGCTAGTAGTGTATATGCATATCTGAATGATGAAAACGATTTGGAAAACGGCTTTGATGCTTATGCTGACTTCCCCGATGCAAAGATTGATTATCTGGATAAGATCATCAAAGAGGTGTTCGCCGATGGACGTAAGAAATTAATCATCTTTGCCCTGTTCCGCAAGACCCTCAATTATCTCCGAATCCGCTTAGGTAAACTCGGCTATACCTGTGCCATGATTCATGGTGGCATCCAGAACAGAGAAACGGTATTGGCGGAGTTTGAGCACAATGACAACATCCAGATACTGCTTTCTTCAGAAGTGGGTAGCGAAGGTCTCGATATGCAGTTCTGCAACTCCATGGTGAACTATGACCTTCCATGGAACCCGATGGTGGTTGAACAACGTATCGGTCGTATCGACCGTTTTGGTCAACAATCCCCAATCGTGCATATCTACAATTTTGTTGTAGCAGGCTCCATCCAAGAAGACATTTATACGCGTCTGTTGGATCGTATCGGTATCTTCCGTAGTACGGTCGGTGGCATGGAAGCGATCCTTGATGCAAAGATTGAAGAAGAGGGGCGTGAGGGTAGGTCCGTTCAGCAACTCTATGAGGATTTGGAGAAGGAGTTGTATTACAACAAACTCACTCCTGCTCAAAGAGAGAAAAAGATTCAACAGGTTGAGCAAGCCATTGAAAACAACTTAGCTGATTTGCGCAACTTGGAAGAAGGCCTGTCAAGTGCCCTTACTAATGATGCCTACTTCAAAGATGAGATCCAACGCTTGCTTCGTCAAAATGCGTATGTCACTGAGGCCGAGTTGTATAATTACATCTACATGGTTCTTCAGAAGAAACTGACGACATGCCAACTGGTGGATCTCGGTGACTATATCTATGAGTTTAGAATATCACCCTCAGACGAAAAAGCCCTCACTAATTTCATGGCGGGATATCGTTTGGACGGAGATGAGATGGAGATTGCCTATCGTGCTTTTCTCCGACAGATAGACGGAAAGAATTCCTTCCAACTCACTTTCCATCAGGAAAAGGCATTTCAAGACAAATCGTTGATATACGTAAATCTGTATCATCCTCTTATTCAGATTTGTCTTAAGTACTATGCACAATATGCCGAAAAGAACGCTTGCACCTTTAAGTATGCACTACCTGCCGGTGAGCAACTGTCCGCTGGTCAATCATTCTTCCTTGCGTTGTATCAACTAAGTACGGTTCGAAAAGTGCAAGGAATACCGGTGGTTAACGAGACCCTTCATCCGATAGCTTTCGATATTGCCAATGATAGCATAGTCGAAGAGGGAACAAGCAATAACCTGTTGAGTCTCTCGCAAACCAAAGGTTTGCAAAACTATTTCGAATGCAACAATGTGGATGATAAAGTTCTAAGGGACATGCGGTTTGATCTCAAAGAGAGTATCGATGAGAAAAAAGCCACCATGCGCGAAGAACTGGAAGTTCAAATACTGAATGATCGAATGCGTGATTTGGCGCAATTGCAAGAATGGCACAGATCCAGAACGTCCGCAACGCAGAAGAAGATTGAAGAGTATGAGAGTATTCTTCTCTATCTTGACGACAACGAAATCAATGCTGAGACACGCAAGAGTTATAACCGATCTATTGCCGGTTTGAAAGGTACGTTGACTCGTTTGGACGATGAAAAGGCGAAGCGCGAAGCGATTATCAACGAAGACCCGGAATTGGAAATTAAGGAAACCTTAGTAGCGTTAAACTACATCAGAATCTGCTAATCTATGGAAAGAACAATCGGATTTGACTTTGGTACACACCAAACGAAGATATGTGTTGAAGAGAAAGATAGTACTGGTACCAGTTACCATTTCTTTCCCTTTGCCGACAAGAAAGGTAATGTGAGTTACCTGCTGCCTTCCGTCGTGCGTATCAACGCAAACGACACCTTGTCGTATGGGTTCATTGACAATCAACCGGGTAAGATTGTTCGCTATTTCAAACAAGCCACGTACTGCACCGGTGATTTCACATGGGATAATCCTATCCGAGCTGATTATTTCTCTATCTGGTATATCGCCTATATTCTCTTCCATATTGAATCAGAATATGGAGTGGAGTTTGCCACCAACATGGGTGTACCTACTGATACCGCGAGCCTTGACAAAAATAAAGTGCGCGCCGTAACGGTAATGCTGAGCGCGATTCGATTGGTGGAAGATGTTTTCAAGAATGATCTAAATGCATTCCTAAAATGCACCGTTGAAGAGTTATTCCAGAAAACAGAAATTGTACCTTGCTCCAAGCAACTAAAAGATAGTTATAGCATCCTTGTCTTTCCGGAAGCGTATGCCTGCTTACGTCCTCTGACTGCAAGAAGAAAAATTCCATTGGGAATGAGTCTCATGGTGGACATCGGTGGTGGTACAACCGATATGTCATTCTTCACTATTGAAAAAGGTAATGCACAGATATACCGTTTCATCTCGATTGCCAAGGGTCTAAACTACTTAAGTGGGGTAGATGGTGATACCAGTCATAGCATAGACCCTGCTACAATCCAAGAGTCTGACTTAAATCAGTCACGCAAGTCGCAGTATTCGGACACTGTTGCCGGAAGGATTCAAAACCTCATCTCAGATATTTACGATGAGTTTAAGAAAGCATGTAGTTTACCTAAAGAGAGGTTAGATTTTGCTCTTAGAAACCGACCCATCATATTCACGGGTGGTGGTAGTACCTTCCATTCTCTCTTGCAACAATATTCTAATTTTACCGATGTTCATCAAGTATCTGTTGCTACATGGAATATCACATGCTTCCCTGATTTTGAGAAGACCGGTTTGTGCCCGATCCTCAATACTGCTTATGGACTAAGCATATCCTCTGGAGCCACAAACGATGAGATCGCAATAACTCCGTTTGATACAATATTTGAAGGACTACAAGGAGCAACCGTTAATCCAAATCCACAACCGAGAATCAATCTGCGAGATGGTACGGTGGATACGACTGGCTGCGATATAGTTGCTTCTCCTAAACCTGTTGAGTGGAAGTTATTCCATGTCGTAACTGGGACACAAGGCACACGGACTATAGAAAAATCGGACAACATCCAACGTGTGCGTAGTTCAGAGATTAACATTGAGGATTATTTGGCTCACAAAGTCAACACTCCTTCCCAATCACAACCGCATAAATTGGAGCATACGCAAGAGGATGTGGATGAATATCTGATGCTGAATTACGAACACCATATCTCCATCTCAGATAACTTACGCGATTTATATGCTGCACACATCCTGGATGAACGAGTTAGAGCATCTTTTATTCAGATGTGTGCTGAGTTGAATGAAGAATGCAAACTATACGAAGAGCAGCGTAAGCAGGACGAGGAAATACGCAGTTTCTTTGTAAAGCAAAGCAATGGTCACATAGAACAAACTGAACCAAAGAAGCCTCGACAGAGAATACACATCTCCACTCCCCAACCAATAGAATTTGCTATAGGTGATAAAGTAAAATTCCTCGATGAAAAGGGTGGTGGAATAGTGCTTAACGTGAACAAAAACAATCAGACATTGGAGATTCAAACGAAAGATGGGTTTGTTATACCGATGCCTTGGTCAAAGTGTGTAAAATGTCAAGGAAATGGGCAGCGCTATTTCAAGGAGCCTAAAAAAGCGAACCCTGCTCCGACTCCGGTTGCTCCTCAAAAAACTAAAGCTGAGAAACAGCAGGAGAAAGAAGAAAAAGAGTATCAAGCAGGCTTAGCTGCTTTAATGGATAAATTTAACAAAAAATAACCATGTCCGTATCGCAATACAAAAAATACATCTGGCTCGTGGACACAATCCGCGCCAATCGCAAGATCAACAAAGAGCAGATCGATCGCAAGTGGTCTAACTCGCGTCTCAACGAAGACCACGCCTCGCGCATTCCCAGCACGACCTTCTTCAACATGCGTAACGAGATCGAAAAAGTCTTCGATATCGAAATCAAATGCGATAAAGGCTATTACTACATCGAAGAAACCGACCTCGGCAGCCAAACCAAACAGTGGATCCTCTCGCAATTCGCCCTGAGTCAATCTCTCAAAACAAGCCGCGAAATGCGTGAGAACATCATCTACGAATTCATCCCGTCGGGCACCCAGTACCTCACCACCATTGTTGCGGCTATCAGCGAAAGTCGCGTGCTCCTCTGTACCCACCAGCGCTTCGATTCCGAAGATCCTCACACCTTCTACCTCTCGCCGCTGTGCCTTAAGGTCTTCAAGCAACGCTGGTACGTCCTTGGTATCTGTCACGAACTGGATGGCACACTCGACAAGAGAAGCCCCAAGATGTACTCGCTCGACCGTGTCAAGAGCCTCGAACTGCTCGACCGCACTTTCACGCGACCCAAGAACTTCGCCCCGGCTGAGTTTTTCGCACCGTCCTACGGCGCCTTCTGCGGCAAGGACCTCAAAGCCGAAATCATCCGCGTTCGCCTGAAAGAAGAACTAGACGCCAAGTATCTCCGTTCGCTTCCGCTTCACACATCACAGAAGGAACCGGAACCCCTTATCTTCGAATGGTATCTCGCACCAACCTTCGACTTCATCCAGCAGCTTCGCACCTACGGCTCCAGACTCGAAGTCCTCGCACCCCAATCTCTCCGAGACAAATTCGCCGAAGAAGCCGAGGAACTCATGAAAATCTATAAAAAATAGCAAAATCTGCATTTTTTTGCAATTTTTTTCAACAGACTCCCGTAACTTGGGAGTCTGTTGCTGTATCTTTGCAGCAAATTTAAAGAACACATTAGTCTAAGCGGGAACAAAATGAACAAAAAGATGTAACATAACATGGAAATAGAATGATGGACGAACACGACCTATATCCTGCGCAAATGCGTCGGCGGGTTGCGCTTTTTCAGCGTAACCCCGTCTGTGCGTTATGTTTCGACCTGTACTCTAAAAAGTACCGGAACTACCGCTCGGTCGAGTTCGATTTGATGAACTGCCTTGAACAAGCAGACCTTCTCGCAGAACAGATCATCCTCAACCCATACGACCTTGATGGGGTAGAGCAATACTACAACCGCCTCCGCAACCGTTACAACGGTGACAAACTATCCGTATCCTGCGTTATCGCTACCCTCTGCACCATCTTCAGCTGCATCGAAGAACTGCCGGACTCTATCCGTGAACTCTCAACCCAACTCGAAGGACTTCTTACCGGACCCGGTTTCGATCTCTACGAATCCCTCACCGGTGCAGCCTGTCACCAAGGCATCGAACTGGCAGTCTCGTCCTTCGGTGCTCCACCACCTGCACCTCTCGTCGTACTCGAAAACCAAGAACTCCGTTCCCGCAACAGCCTGCTCGAACAACAAATAGCGAACTATAAAAAACAGATATCCACTATGCAACCCACAATCGCAACCCAAATCAACGGCCCTGTGTACAAAGATTGTACCTTCGCCACAACCACCAACAATACCACCAACAATAACTACTACGGTGGTGCTCCTTTGTCAGGTGCTCCGGGCGTCAGACCGGAGCATGATCCTTTGTCTGCTGCTCCGCGTGACAGCGCGGAGATACCCCTCTTCCGCTTCATCCATCCCTCCGTCACCGACGAAACTGAACGAATTCAGATCCACCGCGAAGTGGTCAACCTTGTCACCCATCTTCCGCTACCCGAAGTGTGTCGGTATCTCCAGCAGATGAAGCACGACAACCGCGTCTTCCTCTGCTCCAAACCCGAAACGATGTTCGATGAACTCCACCGTCTCGGCTTACCGCCCGAGTCCGTTTCCGGCTTCTCCAAGAAGAACTTCATGAACTATTATAACATCAACGACTAACCCCTCTTCCTACCTTCCCAAGCGCTCCTGACCGGAGCGCTTTTTTCATACCCCCATAGTCTTTCTCAGTCTTTTCGGCAGTCTTTCGCAGTCTTCTGCAATCACCCGCAATCTCCGGCAAGTTCGCCCTTCCATTTCTACCCCTTATCCCACCCAAAACCTCTACCTTTGCACCGCCTTTCGAAAGATTGGTGGTGCGCAATTGAGTACGCACCGAACTGAATAAATCATACATAAAACATCAAACATTATGCTTTATTGTATTTTATCCGGAGTCTTTCTGACCCTATTCCTCGTAATCGGCTCATTCGCCTTTTACGGATTCCTTCTTCGTATGTTGCGTGACTATCCGCTCTCGTGGACGTGCTATCAACAAGTTCTCGTGCTCGCGCTCGTCGCGTTCCTCTGTTTCATCTTTGCGTGCCTCTTCGGTACCCAAATCCCCGACTGCTATGCGAATTAGAAATCCGAAAATCCGCATCGTGTGGTTTTCGCATGATCTCCACGACCCGCGTATCATCCATGCGCGAACATCGCTCGGAGATCCGATTACCCTCACCAAATGCGTCATCCCCGACAAGCGGCGAGTCAAATCGCTCCTCTATTCGGACGGAAAAATGCATTTCTTCTCGCTTTGCCGCGGTAAACTCACCGAGGTCTTCGATAATTTCGGTATCAGCTGGAGAACACCCGGCATGCATTGCCATAACGGCAAACGAGGAAACGACTATCCGCAAATGCGTGATTATGGCGCATGGTATTGCCATATCATCGTCCTTCTTACGTTCCAAGGACCGCGACCCATTGGTGAAGACGGCAAACCCTTCGAAGGAGACCACAAGAACGGCTGCGTCACCGACTATTCCAACGACAACCTCGAATGGGTGTCCAAAAAGGAGAACCGTCGTCGGAGCAAAGTCCTCAAGGCGCTCCGTTCCATCGACGTCGACCCCGTCCAAGTGCCGTACAACATTCTGGATGTCTTCCTCAATCCGAAGATCATCTCAGACATGTCCGTCCTCACGACCCGTCTCACCAAACTTCGAGACCTGTTGAGTCCCCTCTTCGGCGGCGTCTTCACCCCTGATGACTACCGTCGCTGGCTCACCATACCGGAGGACGAGTTCGACCAGATGACCTCCAAGTATCATCGCGATCCCTCCTTCGACCAAATGGAGTATGACATGACCCATCACATGGAGGTTTAGCTGCCCACTTGGCCCCTTTTCACTAAAAAGATTCTTCGTTAATTTTGCCGGATAGTATCCGGCGCCCAAAACATTTATCATTATGGAAACAACTGAATTCAAAACTGAAAACCTCGCAGCTCTCCGCGAACTGCGTATCCAAGAAAAAGCTATCAAAGCACGTATAGACGAAATCAGTCCCAAAGCCGCTGACGAAGCCGTCGCCATCCTTGCCGAAAAAGGCCAAGACCGCGGTGAGTTCGAGGTAGAAGGAGTAGGAACCTTCCAACTCCAGCGTACCGATGTCTTCAATCTCGCTGACTACAACAAGTACAAAGGCGAAGAAGCCGTCAACTGGCGTTCAGAAGCCAAGAAGAAAATCAAAGCGCAGAACGCCGCCAAAGCGTGCACTGCGGCCATGTCCGGTTTCCTCAAAACCTTCGTCGAACTCAACCCTGACAAAGAACCTGACGAAATCAAACTCACTGTCAAATGTGTCGACCTTGACTAATGCGTTTCGTCATTGGAAATATTGACGGCAAAGCCCTCGGTCTCAACGCAAACGAACTTTGCGTACTGGAGGCTATCGGCAAATGCTCCCGCTCGGAGAACGCCAAAGGCTGGTATGGCTCCATACTGGCCTTGGCGGAATCTATGCCGTTCAAGATTGACCATATGACCGTTGACAGAGCCGTCAAGAAACTCTTGAACCTGGGACTTATTGAGCGCAGAGAGAATAAGAGTCTCTACATTGCTCAAATTGAGAAATCCGTTGCTCAAAATGAGACTCCAATTGCTCAAAATGAGAAGCCGATTGCTCAAAATGAGACAGATTCTGCCCCCCTTAATAATCCCCCTACTAATATTATAAACGATGATCAAAAATCAAGTGACAACAATCCGTGCGCAAGCGCAACGGATACGAAAGGACTTATTTTTATGAATTATAGTTTTGATAACTTCTGGAAGGCCTTCCGACCTTCCCGTGAAATGGATACGCGGAAAGAAAAACTCCGCCGCAAATGGGATAATGAATACTCCCGCGCGAAGAAACACTTCATTATGCAGGAACTCTTCGCACTCGAAGCCGCAGGAACACTCCCCAAAGAGAGAAATCCCTGGTTCTACTGCGAGAATTTCGAAGTTCCCGAACCCTACAACTGGAACGGAGATTCCCGCGGTCGTCAACTCCTCCTCGAAGGCAAACTTGCAACCGCCGCTTGGAACGGTCACTTCGGCACCTATTCCATCGAAGACATCGAAATCTACGGCCTCCAACGCCCTCCCAAGAAGGACCAACCTTCAGCTTAGTCCTTTTCACTCTAAAACAACAAACATTATGGCTAAAGTAAAATTCAACCCGAATCAACCGATTCAATCCCTCTCCGGCTCTGTCGGAGCCATCACCTTCCGCACCGTCAACGGCCAGACGCAACTCTTCCGCCGACCCGATCCGGTGCTACCGAAGAACCCCACACGCAAACAACGTGCCCTGTACAAACGTCGTTCCATCATCGACCAATGCATCACCATTCTCCAATCGCAATACGAGGACATGCAAGTCGCAATCAAGATGAGACCCAAGATCAAACAACGTCTCACCTACCTCTACAAGACGTTCGCACCGGACATCAAAGCACCTACCAAACTCCAAAAACGGATCATGACTGAGTACTATGCACGTTTTAACTAGGGTATGTCGGGTCAAAGCCGATGCAAACCCGATACAAAACCGATCCATTTCCGAAGTGTAACATCTAATTCATTATTTTTATGAAAGAAGAAAACAAAATCCCCCTCGATGAGGTGCACCGCAGACTGAACAAGCATCTGGGCGAACAATACCCGAGAGAATTATTCAAAAGCCTGATGTGGGCTTGGCGAAAAACATGCCATAAACCAACCGCAGGCAAGGAAGGATGGCTCTCTCCTGCCAACACCCATTCACTCCTCGAATACGCACGCACGTCGCACCCGAAAAAAGTCTATATTTAGGCGCTCTCTATGCAAAAACGCAATACTTTTTGTCGTTTTCCGCATACTTTTGGCGAAGGTCTTGACTTTCGCCTTTTTTATATATACCTTTGCATCGCCAAACGAAAAAAACACAGCATTATGAGACTTGATTTACAACTTATATCAGCATTTATCCTCTCCGTCGGAGGCTTGATCTTGCTCTTCTGCGGCATCTTCATTGATCCGCAAGGACAGATCCACGAATCGCTCCTTGTAGCATTCGGCGAAACAGCCACCTTCGCAGGCGCACTGTTCGGAATTGATTATGTCTATAAAAAGAAGAAATAAAGATGGCATACTATAAACTCATCCGCGAGAAATCTTTGTCCGCTTCTTCGAGTGACATCTCGAAGGCAGTACACGGAAACCTATATTTGGTGCAACACTCTGGACTTCGCGAACGCCTCACCCACATCTGTGAGACACTTGAGAACGCAGACAAACTTGTCCCCGCACTCATCTATCGCGTCGCAGTCACGAACAGCCCCAAGTTCAAGCGACCGCTACCCGTCCTCCAGCAAGTCCCCGGTCGTACAGGCATCCGCTTCCACCGAGGCACCAAACCCGAACACTCGAAAGGCTGCATCCTCGTTGCTACACCTGAGATCGAACAGAAGCTCACCGCACGGTGGCTCGCCGAACAAGTCGACCGCGAGGAGATACGCCTTGAGATTTGTGCCGCTAAATAAATTGTTAAATTGTTAAAAGTTTTGAATCATGAGGAAAAGATTTTTGATCATGGCGCTCATATTGGGCGCAATCGCAATCGGTGTCAGTAGTTGCAAGGCTTGGAGAACCGTCACCACTTCCGCAACTTACGTTCAGCAGAACGACACCTCGAAAACGACCACGACTATCTCCACCAAAACTTCTGAAGAATACGTAGGTGTTCGGAAGAAATAATGGGGTCCCCGGAAATTTTAATTTATGGGGAGAGCGGAGCTGCTCCGAGTATTCCCTACTAAAACGGAGTTTTGGTACATATACGAGGAGTTTGCCCGCGAAGAAGAGTATCAGGCCGTTAAATGGCGTGAGAATGCCCGCGAGAAGCTCAAAGAGCAGAACCTTGTCAAGGCCCGCACCGCCATCATGAACGGCTACGTCAAGACCTTCGTCGAACTCAACCCAGACAAAGAGCCGGACGAGATCAAGTTGACGGTCAAGGTTATCGACTAAAAGGCTATGGGGGAAGGCAAAAAGAAACAATCGTGCCCTTGCGGCAAAGAAAAATGTTCTTCCCCCTATAACCCCCTTTATTAAAAAGAAAAATTTTGATGATGATGAGTATGGATAATAAAACTGCTCCGGTTCTAAACCGGTCATCATTTGAATATCTTTGGGAGTTATTAAATCCACCGTTAGAGTTTCACAACATGCGTGCTAAATGCGAATCCAAACTCTGGAACGCCTGTACCATTCACATGCAACACCGCATTTATCGTCTCATCCGAGACCGTAAGCGTGCAGGCAAACCGGTAGAACCCAATCCTTGGTACGCTATAGTGAACGCTCGCGATGCTGAACCAACCAACTACAACGGTTCACCCGCTGTGGATGACGTAGCCAAGACAACTAAGATGGTCGTCGCATGGTACAAAGGACTTGCAGGCATCTACACACTCGAAGAAGCCCTTGCCCTCAAACTCCAAGTCATCAGAGAATTTAAACTTATAAACGATTAACAAACAAGATCATCACGGGACCATCTCCCGACAACACCCCAATCAACATTAAACATTAAACATTATGTCCTACCCTTTATACGACGTGCCGTACTTGGTGCGACCATCGAACGGCACCTATATGTCGAAGAAGCGGCATGAAATCGAAGAGCAAAACCAAGCGATCGTAGATGCCTATTTCATCGAACGAGACAAAGGAACACCTGCTATCCGGGCACAAAAAATCGTAGCCCAAAAGCATGGAATGTACACGAAACGCGTGGAATATTGCCTCAGATGGTACTATCAAGAGGCAGAAAGACGGAAAAGATACGATTTTTTGATAAAATTTCCACCTGCAAAGGAACACATTGTTCAGTATTGACGTATCTTTGCAGCGGATTTTGAAAAAACAAAACAATTATGAGAAAACTATTGCTTATGACAGTCATTATGACGTCCCTTGTGATGGCGAGTTGCAACGTGACGAGGACCATCACGAACCAGAGTGAGTACTATCAGCGTGGCGACACGTCCGTGGTCATCCAGACGAAGACGATCGAGACGTACGATGCCTCAAAGAGGTGAGTTATGGCGAAGGTAGAGTTTGACCCGGGGATCGATTCGGTGCGCGGCATACTGATGGGAACAGACCCTTTCTATATCCGCCGTTATCCATCAAAAGACGGCGTGATGCATATCGTTCAAGCCCGTCCGGACCGCTCGGGTCACATCCCTACCGCCGCCGAAGCGCACACCCGCATCGTGTTCGCGCAGAAGTACGGACATGAAAAACACCTCGCGTTCCTCGAACGCAAGTTCAAAAATCAATTAACAATCAATTTTACCGATCTAACAAATTAACTTTAACTATGGCAAAAATCACATTGCATGGCATGTTTGCCCGGGTGAGAGGCAAGTTCAACAAGTCGGAGAGTCTGTATTTCAAGGGATGTCCTTGTAAGAAAGAGCAACTCGGCGTTGACTTGATCAATCCCTCGAAGGCCAATCACGCCAAAAACATCTTGGCGCAGGAGGCGCTTAAGACGGCTGCGCAAGCCGCACAAACGGCTCTGGCCGATCCCACCGAACGCGCTACGCTGGAAGCCGGTTTCGCGGCTCAGAAGAAGTACAAGAGTCTCTTCGCGTACACCGTAGCGCAAAAGTACGTAAAGCCGAATTTCGGCGAGTAATTAACCTTAAAAAATCTTAAAGAAAATGGCAAAAGTCAATTGGAGCGCCGGTATTGACTCAGTTTCCGGCGCATTGAGTAAACCGAGTAAGAGCGGGCAGCACAGTTGTGCAAAGATGTTGCTTGGTACGCACCGCGTAGCGGCTACCGAGAACCCGAACTGCAACCGCCTCTACCTCCGCAAGAAAGTAGAGCGCAGCACCTCTCCTGGTGCAAACGAGCTCTTCGCTCGCGTTCGTTTCGCGGCTGTAGCAGCGGCAGTGAGCACCCGCTCGAAGGACCTCTCCAAGATCACCCAAGACCAGCAGGCCTTCATCGCCCAAAAAGACCTCGCGGGCGGCAAGAAGACCCTCAAGGCGTGGTACTGGATGGTCGAAGGACAAGCCTACGACCAGGCCCACCCGCAAGGTTAAGTCGCACAGCGACACCGGAAGGGCACCTCACAACGAGGTGCTCTTTTTATTTTCGATTTTTTCTTTCCCCCTTAATAAGGAGTGCGTCAAGACGCACGACTGTGGGGCCCCCAAAACATTTTCAATTTTTGGGGAGAGCGGAGCACACCCGAGCACTTACTACCTGAACGAGGTTTAGGTACACGTACGAGGGTAGTGTCCGCGAAAGGTGTTCGTTTCACTCACGGCTGTGTTTGACGATTTTTTCTTTCCCCCCAATTTTTCTCAGGGTGCAACCCTGTTGATATCTCTTGGAAACATCGAGCATTCCTTCACATTTGCGATACCCAAGAAACATGCCGTGATGCGCTCCAGGCCGATGGCGAAGCCGCCGTGAGGGGGCATGCCGTCTCTCTCCCGTCCCTCCCGCGCGCCGCAGGCGCGCATATCTCCCGCCCCGCATGGCATATCCGCGCCCGATAGGGCGCATCCGTGTCAGCCGCAAGGCTATCTTTCACATCCCATACCAACCCCTTACCTCCCATCTTCTACCCACCTACCAACCCACAGCAACGCAACTACCAAGCTCCAACCAACCCCATGACAAACCCTTACCAACCCACACCACGCTATCCAACCCCCATCATCCCACTACCCACCATCATATCTGTCTGTCTTTATCTTTCTGAACTGAACCCTTCTTTATTCTTCTCTATATCTTTTCAGGGGGCATCTACCTCCGGTGGTGTATCGTGCCTGTGTAAAATCATTTACACACGCACTCCCTTATTTGGCTATTAGTGGGTACATTCCGTTCACCGGAATGTGGTTTACCATTGCGAATACGCACCCTCACGCGCACGCGTAACTGCCTAATAAATGTCACACGCGCACGCGTACCAACCCTTATCTGCGAATTTTTGCCTTCTTTCTCTACTTTTCTCTCTAAAAACTTGCATATCTCGCGAAAAAGTTGTACCTTTGCACCCGGTTAAGGTTTAAAGGTGCTACCGCGATTGAGCACGGAGACCTATAGACCTATTAAAGTGCACATTGTAATACAAACACAAAGGGACGATTTCTTTTTTAAGAAGCGACACGTGCGCGCATCGCACGCGAAGGGTTCAGTTCAGTTCTTTTTTATAAAGACAGACAGATATTCTTCTGCGTACCGCGCACAACCAACGCATTCCCTCGCATAGGACATCGCATTCCCATCCCATGTCGACGCTATACTAACGCCCTCCCACGATAGCCTTGCGGCTGACACGGATGCGCCCTATCGGGCGCGGAATAGCCATGCGGGGTGCGCGGTATGCGCGCCTGCGGCGCGCGGGAGGGACAGAGCGGAGAGCAGAGAGCGGAGGCACAGAGGTGCGGACAGAGCAGCCGACTACCGCGAGAAGATGCTCCGTCGTGGCATGAATCCGGATGCTTTCCGTTTCTACCTCGACACCTTCCGCAACGGCATGCCCCCTCACGGTGGCTTCGCCATCGGCTTGGAGCGCATCACCGCCTGCTTCCTCGGCATCGCCAACGTCAAGGAATGTTCGATGTTCCCGAGAGATATCAATCGTGTGGCTCCTTAACGTGGGGCACCGCCGCATAACTTAATATGACAAACCCTCCGGGCAGGAGGGTTTGTCGTTTTTCGGGGACCCCAACGGACGCGACGGCTACCCCTGCGCTTTGAATTTTTCTATTGTATTTGAAAAAATATAAAGATTTTTATAAATTTTCTTGTGTATTTGAAAAAAATGTAGTACCTTTGCAGTGAATTTTAATCGAAGATATGCTATGTTAGATCAAATTCGCAAGTACAACCTATGGGACGGAAATGTGCTGGAGTTGGGATTCCTACGCACCAATTACACAGATAAAATTCACTCTGCAACGGGCAATCGTCTCGTCAAGGTGCTTATAGGTCAACGTCGTGCTGGCAAGAGTTTTGTGTTGCGTCAGTTGGCAAAACGTCTGATGGATGATGGAGTCCCGGCTCAAAACATCTTATATATCAATAAGGAATATATTGAGTTTGGGGATGTCAAAACAGCTGACGATTTACAACAACTATATCAAGAATATCGTTCTGTCCTTCAGCCAAACGGGAAAGTATATCTATTCATTGATGAGGTGCAGCATGTGCTCCAATGGGAGCAGTTCGTCAATTCCCACTCGCAGGATTTTGTTGAGCCGCAAGAAATCTTCATCAGCGGTTCTAATTCTGACTTATTATCGGGAGAATTGGCGACATTGTTATCAGGACGATATGTGGAGTTTGAAATACTGCCATATAGCTTCCATGAATATGCAATGATGGAGAATCTTCCGATGAACCGCGAGAACTATCTCCATTTCCTGCAAATGGGAATGTTGCCGGAGCTCTTTTATCTCCATACAGAAGACATGCGCCGGAATTATGTGGCGGCTGTCAAAGATACAGTTATGTTGCGTGACATCGTGCGGCGATACAATGTCAAAGACCCGCAATTATTGGAAGACCTGTTCCGATATTTGGTCAATAATGCAGGACGACTAACATCCATCTCCAATATCGTTAACTATTTCCAATCGCTCGGACGAAAGACCAATTATGAAACGCTATCTTCTTATGTATCGTATCTCGGTAAAGCCTTCCTTATGCACAAAGCTGAGCGTTTCCATATAGCGGGCAAGGAAATCTTGACAGGTAATGCCAAGTATTACAGCAATGACCTCGCATACTATAACTATCTCTATCGTGGTTTCGCGTATGGTTTCGGCAATTTGTTGGAGAATGCTATCTATCTGGACTTGCGCCGCAATGGGTGGCAACCCTATGTTGGAGTACAAGGGACATCAGAGGTGGATTTTGTTGCAATCAAAGGAGAACAGAAAATCTACGTGCAGGTATGTTGGGAGATGGCAAGTAATGAGGAAACAGCTCAACGCGAATACGCTCCTTTGCTGAAAATATCTGACCAGTATCGCAAAGTAGTCATCTCGTTGGATGAAATCCGCTTCCCGAACAATAATGGCATAGAGCACATCTTCCCATGGGAACTCTCTGCTATTCTCTAATATGTATAAAACCGCGTCGCTCCTTAACGAACCCGCTCAATAAGAAAACGTCCTCCGGGGCGTTTTTTTTATCCCTCCTCTTCCCCTCATTTGGCTACCCTTGCGCTACCCTTGGGCTTCTTTAGCCGTTTAGATGATGTCTCGCGGTGCAGACGTTCTCTGTTTCTTCTAATTACGTCGTCTAGTTGACGGCATTTCATATAAATCTGCATTTTTCTCTTGCGTATATGCGGATTTTTTCGTACCTTTGCAGCCGAAAAAGGGAAAAAAATGTGTATCTCGATTAGACATAGTGTATTGTTCTTCGCTCTTTTACTATTGGTGGCATGTGGCAAACAGGATTCTTCGCTGGACGAATTAGATGCGCTGATAAAAAATCATCAGGCTGTTCAGGAGCAATATCAGGCGCGGTTGGATTCGATCCGTGCGGAATATCATTCCGATCAGATGACGGATGAGGAGCGTTTTGGCTACTGCGGTCAATTCTTTGATATGTACCGCGGTTTTAATCTTGATTCCCAATATGTGTATGTGCAGGAGCGTGTGGAGTTGGCTTCCCGATTGGCTAACAGGAGATACATGCAGACTGCCAGGATGAATAAGGCGGAGGTGCTGATGCGTTCCGGTATGTATCACGAAGCAGTGCTGTGCCTGGATTCCGTATCGGCTTTTCCCATTGAACCTGCCTATCAGCCTTATCACTATCATTTGCGCCGGACGCTTTATGGTCTGATGGAGGATTTCTCGATTACTGATTCGGAGAAAAAACGGTATCATCAGTTAACGCAAGATTACCGCGATTCCATTATGCGGGTGGAAGAGAAGGGGAGTTTTATACATGAACTGGTGCGTGCGGATGCACTCTATGCCGATGGGTTGTACGATGAAGCACTCGCATTGTTGGAAAACTATGAATCAACGATCGGTATTGAGGCTAATCAGGTGGGGCTCTTAGCTATCACCAGGGCGCAGATATACCGGGCTTTGGGGAATCGTGCGGAAGAAAAACTGCAACTGATCATCTCCGCCTCTGTGGACTTGAAAGGGGCTGTCCGGGAATATATCGCCTTGCGGGAACTAGCCGAGTTGCTCTATTATGAAGGTGATATAGAGCACGCCTATCACTATATGGCGTGTGCCATCAAAGATGCGAACGAGAGCAATATGCGCAGCCGTTCTTTCGAGATCAGTACCATCTATCCTATTGTAGAGCAAGCCCATCAGCGGCAAGAGGTCATACGAGCTAGAATGTTATATGGCTTGATTATCAGCATTACCATGCTGGCAGGTTTGTTAAGCTTGTTCCTTATTTATAGTGCACGCAAGCGTAGGCAGTTGGAGAAAAGCAATCAGATTAAAACGGTCTATATCGGTCACTATATGGAGATGGCTTCGTTACTCATTGAGCGTTTCGATAATTGGCGAAGGACACTGAATCAGTCCATAAAAAGTGGCGATACCAAGCGTGTGCAGACGGAGATTGCATCCCAACGGTTTACCCAAACCCAACTCAATACCTTCTACCAGGATTTCGATGAGGCTTTTCTGGCTATTTTCCCTGACTTTGTGGATAAAGTGAAGGACCTGCTGGTGGATGGCACGGAATTCCGTGTCAAAGAAGGCGAAAAACTCAATACCGATCTGCGTGTGTTGTGTTGCATTCGTTTGGGGATCACCGATAGTACACAGATTGCCTCGTTCTTGCGCTATTCGCTCTCTACTATCTATAATTCTCGCACCCGTATGCGCAATTTAGCAAAGGGAAATCGTGACGAATTTGAGCAAAAAGTCGCTACTTTGTGATAAGCGTCTGATTTTTATTAAATGCCTTTAAACGAGCTGCTTATAGAAAATTTGCGGCTCGTTTTTACTACTTTTTACGAGCGTGCTCTTGTGTATATTCGCAAAAAGCAGTAATTTTGCATCGTCGAATCAATTTTAATCTAAAAGTTATGCTTATGAAAACACATTTTCTTTCTTTGGTACTGACTGTGATGTTGGCAGTCGCTCCGTGTTTCGCAGATCGTATTTATCTGATTGGTGATGCGACACCGGGTGGATGGTCTTTGGACAATGCTGCGCTGATGGTGCCGGCATCGGATGGTGTGTATGAGTGGGTCGGTGACTTGAATACCGGTGCGCTCAAGTTCGTGACACATCATGATTGGTTGCCATCGTATGGCCCTGCTACGGATAATACCGCACTGTCTATTGGTACTGTTGATTTGGCTCTTCGTTCTAAAAATGCAGATCCGGATAATAAGTTTGCGGTCGCTGCGGGACGCTACGTACTCACGATTGATATGTCCGGTGCAACGCCACAACTGACCGTAGCTGATGGTTCCGGGATGGCAGATAAAGGATTTAATACCTCTTATCCGGAGGTTATTTATGCTATCGGTTCCGCTACAACAGCAGGTTGGACGGTGAATAACGCAATCGAGATGAGGGAGAGCGCCTTCAATTCCGGAATATTCGAACAAGTACTCACGCTCAATACCGGCGAATTGAAATTCCTTCACCAGAAAGATTGGGGTGCCGGTTATGGTGCAACGTTAGCAAATGATCCGGTGAACGGCTCCGGAGTCTATACTATTGCCACTTTTGATGATTCGGATAAGAAGTTCGCTGTGACATTGGCAGATGCTACAGATTACAAAGTGACGGTCAATGCTGTAACGGGCTCGATGATGCTATCCTATTACCCGGAACATTTGTATATCATCGGTCCTGCTGTGGGCGGATGGAGTTGGGATGATAACGCTAAAGAGATGACGGCTTCCGGAGAAGGTATTTTTACATGGTCGGGCTCGCTGAGCGAAGGTGAGATGAAGTTCTTTGCGGAGAAAGACTTCGGCAAAACGGCTTATGGTGCTACGGTAGCAGGGCAAGAGATAGCAGCGACCGGAGAATATGAACTGGAGAAATTAGGAGCGGAAGATAAGAAATTCATTGCTTCGGCGGCAAATGTTACACTTACTGTGGACTTGAAACAGATGAAGCTTGTATCAGAAGAAGATGCCGGAGAAGGTATCAGTATGGTGGCTGCGGACGGCGTCATTCGTATCTATGATTTGACGGGTATGCTTCGCATGACTCTTCCGACAAATGAAAATGTAACCGATAATCTCTCGAAAGGTATCTATATCTTGGTGAATGGTACTGAAACGGAGAAGATTATTGTCTATTAAGCGTTATGAATACAAAATCAATCCCTATTACACTTTTCCTCCTGCTCGCCTGTGTCTTTCCTCTTTGGGCGCAAGTGAGTGGAGTGATTGTGGATGAAAATGGCGAACCCATTATCGGAGCCAGTATCTTGGAGAAGGGTACGACTAATGGAACCATCACCGACTTTGACGGCAACTTCACATTAGATATTGCCGAAGGTGCTACACTGGAAATCAGTTACGTCGGCTATGCCACGCAGTCTCTTTCCGCAGCAGCGAACATGAGAATTATCCTCAAAGAGGATACTGAGGTGCTCGAAGAAGTCGTGGTGGTCGGTTACGGTGTGCAGAAGAAAAGTGACTTAACGGGTTCGATTGCACAGGTGAACGACAAAGATCTCCAAAAAACACCTGCTCCTTCTTTAGGTGCGGCTTTGGAGGGTCGTGCAGCGGGTCTGCAGGTTACGGGCTCCGGAGCACCGGGTAGTAATGTGAATCTCACTATCCGCGGTGTAGGTAGTATTAATAATTCCCAACCTTTGATCGTGATAGACGGAGTACCGACCGATGTGCCGCTGAACATGATTAACATGGACGATGTTGCGAGCGTGGATGTGCTCAAAGATGCTTCTGCAACCGCTATATACGGTAGCCGCGGTGCGTATGGCGTAGTAATCATCACGACCAAGAAAGGTGAGAATGAGAAAGGCCACATCAACTTCAAGGCCTCTTTCGGTTTTGACCGGATTCAACGCACTTTACCCCTGCTGAAAGCTTATCAGTTTGCATCGTTGCATAACGAGATGATGGCTGCGGCTGGGCAACCGCAATATGCCGGATATGCCGACCCATTGGCTTTGGGAGACGGTACGGATTGGGTGTCTGCACTATGGCAGTTTGCCCCGACCCAGAAC
Source organism: uncultured Bacteroidales bacterium (assembly GCA_946406195.1). Lineage (GTDB taxonomy): Bacteria > Bacteroidota > Bacteroidia > Bacteroidales > Paludibacteraceae > Colicola. The sequence goes on along the minus strand of CAMJJT010000011.1, from coordinate 29,955 downwards.
TATAGCCTCAGTTACTCAGGTGGTACGCAGAAATCCAATTTCTATGTGTCCGGTGCTTACTATGACCAAAAAGGTATCATTAAGACCACGGCGTACAAGCGTTTGACGTTGCAATTCAATCACGACACGCAATTATTCGATTGGTTGAAATTCGGTCATAAACTCAGTCTGAATCATGATATCAAGTCCGGAGGTGAATATAGCATCCAGAATACGATGCGCGCCTTACCTACGCAACCGATATATAATGAGGACGGTAGTTGGGCCGGACCGGAAGGACTGGCGATGTATGTAGGCGATATCACCAATCCGATCGGAAAGATGAAGACAAGTCAGAGCACTACCAAGGGGTATAATATCCTGGGTAATCTGTACGCTGAAATCAAGCCGCTGGATTGGTTGATTTTCAAAACTACTTTCGGTTTGCAGTTTATGTGCTGGGATACGGAAGGATGGTCTCCTGCTTATGACTGGAAACCGATTGCACAACCCGAGTCGCAGTTGAGCCATTCGTTCGACAAGAGCCTCACTTGGCTTTGGGATAACACCCTCTCTTTCGTAAAGACATTCAATCAGAAGCATGCCTTCACCGCCATGATCGGTTCATCCATGCAGGCGAATAACTACGAATATATGAGTGGTGCTGTACAAGGATTCATATCGGATGAAGCCCGCCAACTCAGTAATGGTCTGCTGGAACCCACGCTGGGAGGTAATAAATCCGATTGGGCGCTGCTTTCCTTCATGAGTCGTATCACTTATGGATATGATAACCGTTACTTGTTAACCGCTACTTTCCGTGCTGACGGATCGAGTCGTTTTGCGAAAAAAAACCGCTGGGGTTTCTTCCCTTCTGTAGCGATAGCATGGCGTATGAGCGAGGAGCATTGGTTTAAGAAAACATTCTGGCTAACAGACCTCAAACTGCGTGCCGGCTACGGTTTGACGGGTAATCAGGCATCGGTAGGAAACTACGCGTATGCAAGCCAGCTGCAGACCGTGCAGTATGTCTTCGGCGGCACACAAGTGCCCGGTCTCGCACCGTGGATATTACCGAACCCCAATGTGCGCTGGGAGACAGTGGAGCAATATAACTTCGGTTTGGATATGGCTCTCTTCGACCAGCGCCTGCATGCTACTATCGATGGGTATATCAAGAATACGAACAATATGCTTGTTCCGATGTCTGTGCCCATCAGTAGCGGTTATTCGGACGAAGCTGTACCGAGTATCAATGCCGGCCGCATGCGTAACATGGGTATAGAGGTCAGTCTCAACTCGATGAATATCAAGAATAAGGACTTCACCTGGACTACTACCGTCAATTTTGCCTACAATCACAACCGCATCCTCTCGCTCAACGACAATGTACCGATGTATTTCGATTGCAATGTGCATAAGGTAGGTTGTCCTGTGGCTGCTTTCTATGGTTATGTGACGGATGGTATCTTCCAGACGCAGGAGGAAGTGGATAATCACGCTATCCAGACAATCGGTAGCGATCAGTACACCTCTACCCAACCCGGTGATATCCGGTTTAAAGACCTCAATAACGACGGAGTGATCAACGAAGACGACCGTACTATTCTCGGATCTCCTACACCGAGTTGGACCTTCTCGATGAATAACCGCTTTGAGTTCTTCGGCGTGGATGTGGAGATCTATCTGCAGGGCGCAGCGGGCAATAAGATCTACAATGGTAACCGTGCTACGCTGGAAGCCATGTCCGTGGCGCAAAACCAGATGACGACGGTCCTGGACCGTTGGCGTCCCGATTATCCGTCTACCACCATGCCGCGTGCCGTGTTCTCCGATCCGAATAAGAACAACCGCGTCAGCGACCGCTTTCTCGAGCCCGGTGACTATCTCCGTATCAAGAGTATCACGGTCGGTTATACGCTTCCAAAGAAATATACTAAGAAAGCACTTATGGAGGAGGTGCGCTTCTCGGTATCCGGACAGAACCTGTACACCTTCACGCGTTATAAAGGATTGGATCCTGAGGTAGGCGGCAGCGGTATTGACAGCAATGTCTACCCGCTCACCCGTAATTTTACATTCGGATTGAATATCATGTTCTAAAGCAGGAGGATCAAGTATGAAAAATAAATTTTCAATTTTCAATTTTCAATTTTCAATGGTTATCATTCTTATGATAACATTCACTTCCTGTAACTTCCTGGATCGCAAACCTTGGGACTCGGTGGATACCACCAATGGTTTTCAGACGGAGGCGGATGCCGTAGCTGCTGTCAATGCATGCTACCAACCCCTTCAATGGCCTAAGTTATATAACATGCGTATATGGACGCTGGATATCATTGCCGGCGAGAGTGTGGTAGGAGCCGGAGGCGGTTCCGACGGACTGGAGACGATAGAGATGGCCAATTTCATCGCCACATCCGATAACTTCGCTGCGTTGGATCTGTGGCGTGGACCTTCGCCCGGTATCTTGCGCTGTAACTTCGTACTCAAGAATGTGCCGGATATGCAGATTGATGAAGACCTCAAGAATCGTTTGTTGGGAGAGGCATATTTCCTGCGCGCGCATTACTATTTTATATTAGTACGCCTGTTCGGCGGTGTCCCTATGCCTACCGAACCCCTCACCTCGGATAGTCCGCTTAAGATGCCGCGTGCATCGGTGGATGAGATCTATGAGTTGATCACGGAGGATCTGAAACAAGCAATCATCTTATTGCCTATCCGCAGCCAGTATGGCAGCAAGGATCTCGGTCGGGCTACCAAAGAGGCTGCGATGGTCGAGCTGGCAAGGGTATATATGACTTATCAACCCTCGTCCGCAAAGTACACCGAAGTACTTCGTCTATGCAACGAGGTCGGCGAATTGGGCTATCATCTGGCGGATAATTATGCGGATAACTACAACCCCGCCAAGCAGAACGGGGTGGAGTCTATCTTTGAGGTGCAGTATTACGGGAAGACCAATTATGATTTCTGGTCCAATGAGAACCAAGCTTCATGGATTAGTACCTATCAAGGTCCGCGTAACTCCGGTATGGCAGCCGGTTGCTATGGTTGGAACCAACCTACGGCGGAGTTCGTTAGCCAGTATGAACCGGGTGACTTGCGTAAGGACGCAACGATTTTCTATACCGGCTGTCCGCTCTTTGACGGATATACCTATACCGGTATATGGTCCACTACAGGCTATAATGTCCGTAAGTTCCTGCTCACCAAAGCGCAATCGCCGGATTATAACACCTCTAGTCAGAACTGGATCATTACCCGTTATGCGGATGTACTGCTCATGAAAGCGGAGGCGCTTAATGAGTTGGGTAGAACCGAAGATGCAGTGGAACCGCTCTACGAGGTGCGCAAGCGTGCCGGACTGACCGACCGCTCCCAGATAGAGGGCCTGACACCGGAAATGATGCGGGAGGCAATCATCCATGAGCGTCGTATCGAACTCGCGTTCGAAGGACATCGCTGGTTTGATATGTTACGCTATAAGGACAACTACGCGATCCGTTTCTTGCATTCGATCGGTAAGACCGCAGCCATGCAGAAACATCTCCTGTTCCCTATCCCTTTGCAGGAGCGAGAGGCTAATGAGTTATTAACGCAAAACCCCGGATGGTAATATGAAGAACAGAACATTATCGGTTATCGGCTCTTGGTTAATGGCCATCGCCGTACTATGCATCGGTTGCGAGAACGCAGCAGAGCAATTCCCCGAAGCGGATCTATTGCTCACCCTCTCTGCGGACACGGTTTATCTGACGCAGAACCAGTTGGACGAGAGTGCGTTGACTTTCAAATGGACCAGCGGTACGAACCATGGTACGGGTTCCGCTATCCGATACACGCTCTTGCTCACGATTGGCGACACCACCGCCGCATGGGAAATAGACAAGAAAGAAGGTAGAATGCTTACCTTGACCCATGATCAGTTGAATGATAGTATCCTGCGCATCGTGGAGGGACGTGATATAGATATTTCCGATGGTTTCTACCATATCCGTTGTCAATTGCAGGCCGAAGTGGTGATGACAGGTGAAATCCAAACCTCACCGGAAAAACTCCTGCTTGTATCCACCTTCCATAAACAACTGCTCTATCTCATAGGTACGGCCGCTCCTTACGGTTGGAGCAGGGACAAAGCGGTTCGTATCCTCTCCGATGTGGAGAATAAAGACCTCTTCCGCTGGTCGGGAGCGTTGAAGAAAGGAGAGTTTAAGTTCCTCACCACTACGGAGGACTGGAACCCCTGTTATGTCCGTGACAGCAATGATCCGAATAAGATGGCCTTGCGCTTGAGCGATGACGACAGCGAACATCCGGATAACACGTGGAAAATCAGGTATGAGGGCAATTATATCATCGAGTGTAATACCCGCGATCTGACGATCTCCATCACGCCTCTCACACCCGAACCGGATTATGGACCTGTGCTGTACATGGTGGGTAGTGCTACCCGATACGGATGGGATGCCAACCGCTCGCAGATCATGCTGGCGGAGGTGATAGGGGAAGACACAGTCTTCACCTGGAGCGGCGAACTGACCGCAGGAGAAATCAAATTCCTTGTCCAACCGGATGAGTGGCTGCCCTGCTATGTACGCCATCCGCAGGATGCACGGCATATCCTGTACCGCGAAGGAGAAGGACCGGATGATCCGCTGGATCTGAAATGGCTCATCCCTTATACCGCTCAGTACACCGTCACGATACACATGCTGGATAAATCGATCCGCATCGAATCGGAAGGAAAAGAGATTGTACAACCTGTATACACGCATGTTTATATGATAGGTAGTGCTGCGCCTAACGGCTGGTCTTGGGATAACATAGCGGAATTGACACCCTCTGCTTCCGATTGGAATATCTTCACATGGCAAGGCACGCTCAAGGAGGGACAGATTAAGTTCCCGACCGAATATAATACTGACTGGACCGGTCAGATGCTCTTTGCACCTGTTCCCGATTGCGCTCCGACCTTGAATGGTACATACGATGCGCATGCCGGCAATCCGGATAATAAATGGCTCATTACTGAACAAGGTATCTATCGGATCACGATCGACGCTACCCGTGAAACTATATCCTTTGAGAAATTATGAAAACGATAAAAATGACAATGCTCTTTGTGATCTGCTCGCTGTTGATGCAAGCATGCAATCTGATAGGAACGGCTAATGATCCGATCACTCCCGGTGCCGGTTATCAGGAATGGGTCTTCACCTCGAATAAAGCCTGCTATAAGCCGGGAGAAGCGGTCTCTTTCCGATTGAATAAGTTCCCGGATGCAACATGCACGGTACGCTATTTCCATCAGGGCCAACTCCTCATGGAAGAACCGCTCGCATCGCTGGAATGGACTTGGCAACCGCCTGCGGAGGACTACAAGGGTTATATGGTAGGTATCGTAGGCGCAGACGGACATATCTATTCCACGATCGGTGTGGATGTGAGTAGCGAACCGACCCGCTTCCCGCGTAACGGTTTTCTCTCTGCTTACGGAAATATGTCCGAATCGGAGATAGAGGCGCAGGTGGAGAAACTTAATCGCTATCATATCAATTATGTGCAGTTCCAGGATTGGCATTGGAAGCACCATCATCCGCTGGCAGGTACCGCTATCCAACCCATGGATGTATGGACAGATATCATCTCCCGGAATTGCTATCGCACCACGATTGACGGATATATCGCCAATGCCCATCAGCGCGGTATGCAATGTCTGTTCTATAACCTGGCGTACGGTGCATTGGATGATGCCATCGAAGATGGCGTGAAGCGCGAGTGGCATGTCTTCAAGGATAGAAGACACCTCACGCCCGATATGCACCCTCTTTCCTCGCCTTTCAAGAGCAGTATCTATCTCGTTAATCCGGCGAATAAGGAATGGCAGAACTACCTCGTAGCGCAGCATAACGAGGTATATCAGGTGTTTGATTTTGACGGTTATCAGATTGACCAACTTGGTTATCGCGGTTATGATGTATATGATTATACGGGTAATTATGTGGAACTGGCGGATGGTTACGCACCGTTTATCCAAGCGATGAAGACTGCGCAACCGGAAAAGCGTATCGTCATGAACGCTGTGGGTCAGTATGGACAGGAGTTTATCGCCAATAGCGCTGTCGATTTTCTCTATACCGAGGTATGGGATACCATCGGTTATTCTCCTCTTAGCACGATCATTACCGATAATGACCGAATGGGCGGAGGTAAGAAAACCGTCCTTGCCGCTTATATGGATTATAAGACCGGCGAACGGGGAAGAGGGTATTTCAATACCCATGGTGTATTGCTCACAACCGCATCTATTCATGCATGGGGCGGCGCCATGCTCCAATTGGGTGAACATATGCTCACTACCGAGTATTTCCCCAATGACAACCTCAGTATGAATAGCGACCTGCACCAGGCGATGATTCATTATTATGACTTCATCACCGCCTATGAGAACCTCTTGCGGGACGGAGGAGAATGGATAGGCGCGGATGTGACGGCTCCTAATGGCGAGACCTCTTTCAATCAATGGCCGCCTGTGACAGGTTCGGTAGCTACGGTCGGAAAAAACTTCGCGGACAAACAGGTGATCCATTTGCTTAATTTTGATGGTGCCAAACATACCAACTGGGTGGATAATAATGCCGACCAGGGAAACCCGAAGGTCTTTGAGAATATCCGGGTACAACTGGCGATGCCTGCGCAACCGACCAAGGTCTATGTCGCTTCTCCGGATCACAAGGCCGGTCTGCCGGTTGAACCGGAGATGAGTTATGACAGCGGCATCCTCACCTTCACTATCCCCTATCTCCATTATTGGACCATGATTGTAATTGAAAAATAAATACCAGATATGAAAGATTTGTTTAAGTCTTTGAGCGTAGCGGTCTTTGCTCTTTTAGCCGCAGGCGGTCTTTGTTCTGTACACGCCATCGAAACTGTTGAGTCTCCGTCTTTGAACCTGAAGGCTTGCTTCGATATCCGTGACGGCCGCCCCGTCTATTGGTTGCTGCATAAGGGGGATACGGTCATTCGCCCGTCCTATCTCGGCCTTCAGCTCCGCGGCGAACACTCGCGCAGTGATTTCAATGAGTTTAATGACAGTCCGACTACTGCTTCCGGCAGTACCAGCGGCCTGATGAACGGTTTTGTTCTCACTGGCTCCGAACGACACTATTTCGATGAGACATGGCAACCCGTATGGGGCGAGGAACGCTCTATCCGTAATCGCTACAACGAGATGCTTGTCACGCTCAAACAACCGGACAAAGATCGCTCTATTCAGATTCAGTTCCGCCTCTATGACGATGGTCTGGGTTTCCGCTATATCTTCCCGCAGCAGCGTAATCTCAATTACTTTGTCATCGAAGAAGAACGCACTGAGTTCGCCATGCCCGGCGATATCACGGCCTATTGGATCTCCGGAGACTATGACACGCAGGAATACGAATACACGCGTTCCAAACTGAGTGAGATACGCGATCTCAATGAAGGTACGCGTAAGCCTAATCTCTCCCAGACAGCCTTCTCCCAAACCGGCGTCCAAACCCCGCTGCTGCTCAAGACCAATAGCGGTCTTTGGATGAATATCCATGAAGCAGCGCTGCTCAACTACTCCTGCATGCATCTCAACCTTGACGACCACAATATGGTTTTCACCTCATGGCTCACGCCCGATATCGACGGAACCAAAGGTCATATCCAGACCGATGCGGTCAGTCCGTGGCGTGTAATCATGGTAGGCGAAACAGCGAAAGACATCCTTGCATCCCGTATCGTGCTCAACCTGAACGAACCCTGTAAGATATCCGATACCTCATGGATCAAACCCATGAAGTATGTCGGCGTATGGTGGGAGATGATCACCGGCAAAGGTGACTGGTCCTATACTTGGGATTTCCCCTCTATCCATATCGGTAAGACGGACTACGCGAATGCTAAACCGCACGGACGCCACTCGGCTAATACGGCAAACGTGAAACGCTATATCGATTTTGCAGCGAAGTATGGTTTCGACGGTGTGCTTGTCGAGGGATGGAATATAGGCTGGGAAGACTGGTTCGGCAATGAGAAAGACTACGTCTTTGACTTCGTGACACCGTATCCCGATTTCGATCTCGAAGGAATCCATGACTACGCCAAGTCCAAGGGCGTGAAGATGATCATGCACCATGAGACCTCAGGCGGTATCCGCAGTTATGAGCGATGCCTCGATTCGGCATACCAATTCATGAATAAATACGATTATCCGGCTATCAAATCCGGCTACGTGGGTAATATCCTGCCCTTGGGTGACCACCACTACTCGCAGCGCATGAACGACCATTATCAATATTGCATCGAGAAAGCGGCGAAGTACCATATCATGGTCAATGCGCACGAGGCGGTACGTCCGACAGGTATATGCCGTACATGGCCGAACCTTATCGGCAATGAGTCCGCGCAAGGCTCGGAGTACCAGGGCTTCCACGGTTCGGCGCCTAACCATACCACCATGCTGCCCTTCACCCGCCTAATAGGCGGACCGATGGACTATACACCGGGCTTGTTCGAGAATGATATGACCAAGTACAACCCAGACCGCCATGCATGGGTCAATACCACGCTTTGTAACCAACTCTCGCTTTATGTCACGCTCTATAGCCCGCTGCAGATGGCGGCTGACCTGCCGGAGACCTATGAGAAATTCCTCGATGCCTTCCAGTTCATCGTCGATGTGCCGGTAGAGTGGGATGCACCCTATTATCTGGAGGCAGAACCCTATGAGTATGTCACCATCGCCCGCAAGCAGAAGGATAAGGATGCCTGGTTCGTCGGTTCTACCAACGGCTACGATCCGCGTACCGCAACCATCGACCTCTCTTTCCTGCCTGCCGGTAAGAAATATATGGCTACTATCTATGCCGATGCTAAGGATGCGCATTATAAGGCCAATCCGCAGGCTTATACGATTACCACGAAAACCGTGACGAGCAAGACGAAACTCAAGGTATACACGGCTGCCGGAGGTGGATGCGCCATCAAGATTGAACCGAAAAAATAATGAATACTAATCTTAAAATTTTTAAAATTATGAAAAAGACATTTCTTTTTGTACTCGTAGCCCTTTGCTCGATGAGTATATGGGCACAGAACTGGGAACCCGTACACATGTTCGTTGCTCCCGAAGCGTTATGGAGCGAATGGTCGCATGACTATACCCTCAAAGTGTCCCTCAAACGCTGGAACGGAGACGATGCTGACGAAGGCAACTGGGATCAGTATACCTTCGCCAAGTCCGACGCCGTCTATGACAACAAAGCCGTCTATTTCGGCGATGTATGGATCTGCTGGGGTGGTTTTGCCCAGATGACATTTGATGCCTATAATGGCGATAGCAAAGTGCTTGATTCCTATACCTTCTGGCCTCCCGAGACCAATGATGGTCACTGGATCGTAAAAGCCGATTTCGAGAACAAACTGTTCTACGGATGGAATACCGATTATATGGCCGATTTCCCCTTTATCAGCAGTACTGCCGGTAACCGTATATGGTTTGATAACTCCAAAACGCAGTGGGATAATGTCTATGTGCGTATTGGTCGCGACGCGCTCACAGGAGCCGGCGATTATGCCGCTACATGGCCGATGACCCGGCTCGAAGGAACCAACCTCTGGTATGTGGATTCGGAAGCATGGGAGAATGCCCTCGTTTGGGTCATCACGAATTACAATGGTAATAATGGCGAATACAGCGTCTATGACATACCCGCCGGTGCGGAACGCTTGTATTATTGCAATTATTCGATCACGGAGCGCGTGCTTCCGCTCGTGGATGGCAATGAACCGGCAGGAACGGACGCAGTAGGTGTTCGTTACTGGGCGTATCATAATATCCCGTTCTTTACCCGTGACGGTCTGTCTGTAGGCGACTATGGTACGGTATGCCTCCCGATGGGTTCACCGCAGTTTGCCGGCGCTGAGTTCTACCGCGTGGCAGGTAAAGAACTGGAGAATAATGCACCGGTAGGTATCGTTATTGAGTCGGTGAATGCTATCGAAGCCGCCGTGCCTTATCTCTTCCGCGCTACAGCTCCGATCATGGTGCTGTATAATGAGGGTGAATATAAGGGCGAACCGGATAACAGCCATTCGAATGGCCTGATCGGATCGTATGTAGTAGCGGATATTGACAATAATGAGAATAACTATATCCTGCATGATAACATGCTCTATCTGGTCAATGATTCCAAGGTGGGAGCCTACCGTGCTTACTTTGATTTCTCGCTCATGAGCGAGTTCGATGAATCGGTACCTGCTGCCGGTGCACGTCGCCGTATGAGCGTGAATCGTTCTCCGCAAGCTATCGACCAAATCACCAATGACCAATTACCAATCACCAATAAAATACTCCGCGACGGTCAATTGATCATCCTGAATCAGGATAAACAGTTTAACGCACAAGGAGCGCAGATTCATTAATAACATCAAAAAAGAAAATACTATGAAACGGAATTATTTGCAACCCAGAATAGATATGCAAACCTGCGTGGCAGGTAATCATTTGTGTGCAGGATCATCTCCCGATATCTTTGTCTCCTCCGAGACCATCGATCCGGGAACCATAGGAGATTAAAATATCCCCTACCTACAACAAGCGACCTTTGACATATTGGATTTACCGCATGGTAAATCCAATATGCGGGTTTACCGCTTTTGTATATGCAACGAACGAAACCTTATAATATAAAATAGTATGAAAAACCAAATGAAATTATTTACTCTTTTGACGAAACCCTTCATCCTTTTCCTGCTGCTGTTTGCTTTGGGAGTGGGTAGTGTGTGGGCTGATGTATGGGTAACTGGTCCAGATTGGGGTAGTTGGGGAAAAAGTGATGAATATAAATTTTCAGATGGAAAACTAGAACTTACTTTAGATGCCAATACTGATTATACGTTTAAAGTATATGACGAGGTAGGGTATAATAATAATCACTATCGTTCATGGGATCTTCAAAGCAACAAGATAACAAACACCGTCATTAAATACAATTTGGACAAAGATAATGTGGATGGGTATGATCTTGTTCTACATACTGCAGAGGCAGGAACGTACTTATTTAGGTATTATTATGAGGATTCGAAATATAAACTATCCATCTATTTCCCTCAATCTCGCTTAGTGAAGCAGAAGTACGTATATTTTGACGCAAGAAACGAGACAAACTGGAATAGTTCTAATTTTGATGCACGTTTTTGGTTTAAATATTATGATAGCGGAAGTGACCATGGCTCTGTTGATTGTAATAAAATAAATGCTGTAGAGAATTGGGTATATTATGCGCTGGTGCCTGATCACGATTACATCGGTCAGATACAATTAAATCGATTAGATCCATCCAACCATAATACAATCTGGTGCTCTTCTAACATTGCTTTGGCTAAAGATAGAACATCTACTGCGCAAAACTGTTTGAAAGAGGAAACGGGCAAGGCGGATTATTGTAGCTCATGGACTCCACAGTGGACCACCTACTGTCCTCCGATGAGTACGGCGGCGTTGAGCGATAATAGTACAGCAAAGATAGATTGGCAGCCTAATACAAATGATGGTAGCACATCAGGCAAGGCTATTTGGGTGTCAACAAATAATTCTATTAAGGTATCCGGTAGTGCTACAAAAGCTGTGGATGATGACAACATGACAATCAATTATGATTTTAAGGTTGATGGTTCGAGTGCACAAGCAGGAAGTGGCAGTACTTATAGTAAAGGTAGTTTGTCGAATAATACGACCTATGCTATCACGATGGACGCTTACAACACCTATAATGGAGAAACGGGAACAAAGTTTACTGCGAGCCAAACATTATACTACAAAGCCTTGGATACCTATTCCGTTACGCACACATTGAGTGGAGTATCCAAAGCAAGTGGTCGCGAAGGCGATGATGCTGCGGCTTATCACGTGGCATACGATGCAACCTATACAGCCAATACCGGATACTACCTGCCTTCGGATATTACCGTAACCATCGGTGGTGTAACTAAAACGAAAGACACCGATTACACTTGGACGGTTACGTCAGGAACTTCGGGAGCGCTGACTATCCTCACAGATAAAATTGACGGTGATGTAGTCGTTACCATTAACGGTGTTTGGAGATGGTCTGTAGCCGGTAGTTGGAAAGTCATTACGCCGGGCGAAGGAGACCCGTATTGGGATCCTGATACCTATGCGATGGGAACTATAACCCAAGTTAGCAGTGATTATGTGTGCTCAGTTGAAATAACATTACCTGCCAATACAGGTTATACTTTCCAAGTAGTGGATCGTAGTTCCAGCCCATATACCTGGTGGGGGAATAGTAACGATGCCAGTGCACCTTTCTATATGACGTACGGCAATAGTACTGCATGGGGATTTGCTTCTGACAAGACCAAAGCATGCGGTATAACAACCGCCGGTGCAGGAGATTATACTTTCTTGTATAACATTACGGACGGAACTGTTACCGTTACCTATCCGATCTCATACTATGTAACAGCTGCTACAGCTGGTGGCGGTACGGTAACGCCGAGTTCGGCAACGTATATGAGTACATCGGTAGGCGGTGAGATAACAGCCACGCCGAACTACTCGCACTATTTCAACGGCTGGACATCCAATGCAGGCGGTACATTTACAAATGCTTCTGCGGCTACAACAACCTTCAAGCCGGCATCAGCCGCTGCAACCGTTACGGCCGCCTTTGCAGAACGTACTGCCTTTATCGAAGGTAACTTCCAAATATACAATAGCACGCGTGCTACACGTACCAAAACAGGTGATAGTTGGCAAGACGCATCAACGGCTATCAAGATGACCTACGATAGCGAAAACAATCGCTATTATCTCCATACCTATTCAACCCCTGCTGAATTGGCAGAGCAGTTAAATAACGCTGGCGCTTTTTTCTACGTTAAGACCAGTACATCCAGTTCGTCGATTGCTGACGCTGCTACATATAAGGCTTATAGTAGTGCTGTTCAAAGTCTGACGGCTTATGGCGCATCGAATAAAAAAGCCACAGGCAACACGGAGCATAGTTTCAAATTTACCGGTTCCGAAGACGGCTATGTAATCCTCTATTTCAATGGCACGCATGTTTGGTATGAATTAGAGTGCGCCCTGTCGTACTACGGCGGTGACGGCGCAACGGGTGACGATCCCGCATCACGAACCTATTATGCATACGGATCTAACCAGACGGCTGCAAGCAACACCTATTCCAAAACCGGCTACACTTTCGATCACTGGGATACGGCAGCAGATGATAGCGGATCTGACTATGCTGCCGGTGCTACAAACGTAGCGATGACTGCACATGAGGTATGCCTCCATGCACAATGGACAGCGAAAGATTACACCATCAATTTGGCAAATATGGAAGCTACTACGGCAGGAACACCAAGCGTTACCGTGACCTTCGATGCTTCTACGAATATGACTGCTTCGGATCCAATCACCAAGCCAACCAAAACACATTATGATTTTGCCGGTTATTGGACAAGTGATAATACCGGAGTTACTTTGGATCACCAATTGATTGGTGCTGACGGAAAATGGATTAAAGACGTAGAAGGCTATACAAGTCATGATGGAGCAGGCAATCCTACTTGGGTGCATGATTACCCTATTTCGCTCTTTGCTAAGTGGACGGAACATGAGTACGCTGTAACATTGGCTATATCGCCAGACGGTACAGGAACAACAAGTCCCTCATCTTCCACGACAGCCAAATATGTAACCGCTTCCGGTGACATTACGGCCACTCCAAGTACCGGATATTCATTCAGAGAGTGGGACTTCTCAAAGACAGATGCAGTGCCTGATATATATTGCGCTGACAAATACACTTCAACTTCCAACCCCGTACATATACATGCTGTACATGACGGAACCCTCACTGCTAACTTTACTCCTAACACATACACCGTAAGTTTTGAGAATCTAAGTGCAGACGCCGGTCATAAGGGGTCGTTGGATACTACGGTTACTTACAATGATACCATCCATATGAAAGGACGCATTGAAGTGCCTTCCAAGACAAATTACGATTTCGGCGGTTATTATACAAGTGTTGATGAAGGCGTAACATTGGGAACGCAGTTGATTGATGAAAACGGTAACTGGAAAAAAGGTATAAGCGGCTATACCGGCACAAAAGAAGATGTCGCTTCATGGGTTTATGCAGGCCACATCACCCTTTACGCCATGTGGACAGAAACACCCTATACAATCACACCGAGTGTAAGTCCTGCGGGCGCCGGTTCAGTAAATACGGTAACCGATGCACACCTGGTTACTCCGTCCAGCGACATAACGGCAACACCTACCAATGCCGTTTGGGTCTTTGATCATTGGACATGCGGAACCAACGTAGGTATTGCCGGAGACAAAGGTACCACTGATAACCCCGTAACAGTTACCGCAAGCCAGAACTCCACCATTACGGCAAACTTCAAACACCGTTACAACCTCTTGGGCTCCAAGTACGAAGAAGGTAAAGGTAAAGCAGAAATGGCAACAGGAGGCATGCCCGGTTGGACATATGGTAGCGGAGCGGACTTTACCATCAACAGTTATACGGCTGAGGGTGATGACGCAAGCGTAGATTTGTCCTATACTTGTACACTGGAAGCCGGAACATATATCTTCGAAATACACGATCGCCAAAAAGGCGAGAGTCTTGGTAGAAAAGGCGATGGTGGGGGAGTATATGCTTTGATAGACGGAAGCAGTGTACAACTAAGGGGAGGAACAGATATAGACCAAAGTATCTTCTTCTATCCCCAGCATGCCGGACAATATACCTTCCGTATCACATACATGACGAAAGATGGTAACTACTATTATCCAACTGTTACTATTGAGCGTCCGCACCAATTACATTTTGGAACAGGCTATGCCGGAATAGACAATTTAAGTTCCGTAACGAGCGGAACGACAGGTGGTACGCTGGCGGTAACCACAAGCGCTGGTTCTCTTTCTAATGAGGACTGGGTAACTTATGGTACAGATGTTACCTATACACCGTCTGCAAAAACAGGATACACGTTTGAAGGATTCTATACTACCGATGCGTACGCAAGTCGTTTCACGCAAGACAATCCATGGGTGCACTATAACGTGACCAGCGATGACAATGTATATGCGAAATTCGAAGAGAAATCCACCTCCGTCACCCTCGCCAATGACGGTCACGGTAAAGTGCAGATAGGTGGAGAAGATGCGACAAGCACCACTTGTGGTGTGACGACAACTCGAGAACTAACCGCCGTGCCGAATGACGGTTATATGTTCAGCAGCTGGACCAAAACCTCCGGAGATGATATTACAATCTCAGATACAGGTACTAATCCGACTACCCTTAGAGGACAAGGAGCAGGAGCTACTTCTGGTCAAACGGTTACGGCTAACTTTACTTATCGTTGGGCTCTGAAAGCCGAGTCAGCTGGATGGGGGGAATCTGAATTCATCATCGGAAACATCTCTACAAATGGTTCCGGCGATGTAGTCGGTTATGTAGAGATATCCTTGGCAGCCAATACGAACTATCAGTTCACGATGAAAGACCTGCTGACCAATGATATCTACAAGAACAACAACACCGCAGTACAATACATGACCTATACGACTCATACGGATTGGGGATTTGCTACAAACTATACGTATAACTGCGGTATAACGACTGCCGGAAAGGGTACGTATAAGTTTATCTTTAACATCACCGATAAGACCGTCACGGTTGTTTATCCGACATCCTATCAAGTCAACTACGGCGCTTCGGTAGGAGGTAGTGTCACATCTGTAGTGGATGGAGACGAAAATGCAGTTCCGAATGGCGGATATGTCGTAGCCGGTGGTTCAGTTACCTATACAGCAGCTGCGGCTTCCGGATATACTTTCGTGGGGTGGTGTCATGACGATTCCTATGGCGACGATCCATTCACGGACATAAATCCATGGACCAATAGTAGTGTAGCAGCTACGTCCAATGCCTACGCCAAATTCAAATCCACTAACTTCGTCATCTACCGCACCGGCGATATGGCAGAGGATGATCGGGCTGCTTTGGATGATGTGGAGTCCTATGACGGCGGTACGATCAGCGAAACGATCGAGTTCCGTATGAAAGTGCGTGAATTGGATACATGGTACACCCTCTGTCTGCCGTTTGAGGTAAGTGCCGTCAAGGTGTGGGATGAGGTCGATGGACCTGCATACTACGACATCGTGCCGTATTACCGTTCGAGTGGTACGTTCTACACCGGACACTATATCATTCGCACACCGGAAAAAACAACGGATTTCCCCATAGCGGATTTCAATAATTGGAATGATCCCACGAGCCCGACCGATTATGTGCCATCTAAGGACGTTCCGTACATCATCCAATGGCATGATTCGTATTTCACAAACAGATATATCTCCTTCTTCGGTGAATCGGGACAGACCATCCCGACATCCATGAATCAGGGCGCTAACACCAGCTCTGACGAGACGGTGAATATCTATGGCAACAACTGCATGACCTCGGGCACGGTACGCGATGCCTATATGCTCGATCCGGATTATGGTTCAGGAGGTGCATGGTTGCGTGCAGAAGTCGGCACTGACCGAACCGTTCTGCCCTTCGAGTGCTTCATCCGTGCAAACGCTACGACAACCGCCAAATACCGCGTTTTGCGGCGTGATATGGCTGATACACCTACAGGGTGGGATTCCGTCTCTGAAACCGAGCATAAAACCACGAAGGTGCTTATCGATAATAATATTTATATCATCCGTGAAGGAAGAATATATACGATTCAAGGAACATTAGTAAAGGAGGGCAAGTAACATGAGACGCATACTATCTATATTCTTTTGCACCATCGGCATCTCCGTATATGCCGTTGACTATGCCCCGTTTGCGTCCTCCCTGCCGCCTTCTGCAGCCATGCAATCAGTCAATAATACCGACTTTATGACGGTAGGTAGTTCGTATAGCTCCAATGTCTATGCCGTAGGCTCATACAGCCCTTCACATGCTCCTGCTGCCGGTCCGCGCAAAGCCCCTCCTGGTGGCGGTGGCGGTACATCGGATTATGATCCGAATAACCCGCAGTTCGCACCCCTCGGCGATGCCCTCATCCCGCTTCTTCTCATGGTGATGGTTTATGCGGCTTCTCTCCTTCTGCGCCGAAGGAAGAGTCGCGTATAGCCATAGACCTGTTTTTCATAATATTTTATATTTTGTTGTCCCCGTTGCACGTGAGTGTAGCGGGGATTTTTCGTAAGTATGCCGGAGGGACACTCCCGGACACGTTGTCCCGAGCATTCCCCCTCCGGTGTACTTTATGAATAATTATCAGTTCTTAGTATCAGAGCGCGAGCAGGGTAGGTTCGATGAATACATGCATCGCGGATTGATCAGTTCCAATCTTTTTATGTGGATGGAGGTTTATGATTATCATCTTCTCCATCCCAAAGTAAGTACATGGTTTGTAGCCAATACATTTGGTATAGACCAAAAACATGTGCGCAATATTTATGCCTACATGGAGAGCGGTGAAAAATTGTGAGGACTTTTTTGTCCTCGGTCATGTCATCAAAAACCTCTACCTTTGCATCGCCTTTCGAAAGATAGGCGTAGCAGATTGTTTTCTCGCAAAAGAAAAAAGAAGCAAAAAAGAAAACTAAAAATGCCAGCCGCCATATAATATATCATAAGGGTATAAAAGGCGGCAGGCGGCAATTAACAATTTAATTCTAACAGATTATGGAAGAAGTATCTTTTGAAGTATTATGGCAGTTATTAGCACCAGAAGGTGAGTTCTGCCGCAGGCGCAGGGTGTGCCTCAAACGCTGGGAGTCTTTCTCTCCGCAAAGACAACGGATGATCTACAGTATCCTCGTGACCAAAAAGGGCAACGGCGACTATGCACGCATGAGACGATGAGTGCTTATGCACTGGAATTTATCCGAAACGTTTAACTGTCAGGACTTGGTCTGGGTTTGGTTAGGTCGTTCTCGGGACGTGGTCCCGTGATGGTCGCGTTCAAGACCCGATAAAGTCCCGATAAAAGCATGCAAAACCATGGGAAAGGTAAGTTTTGACAATGGAATAGATTCTATTCAGGGAATAATTATGGGCAGTGATCCGTTTTATGTTCGTCGTTACCGCTGTAAGGACGGCAGTATAAGGCATATTGTGCAGGCTCGTCCGGACAGGTCGGGTCATGCGGCGACGCCGGCGGAGGAAGCGAACCGTAAGGCGTTCGGGCAACGGTTCGGTAAAGCCAGACGGTTAAGAAAGGGATGAAAGAATGCAACTATTAGCAAAAGAAGTAGAACTGATTCAGGCCAGCACAGCTGTGCAAAGATGCTCCTCGGTACCCACCGCGTAGCTGCAACCACCAGCAACGCTTGTAACCGTCTGTTCTTACGCAAGAAAGTAGAACGTAGCACGCCGCCGTCCGCAGAAGAGTTGGCTCAGCGCGAGAAGTTCGCATCCATCGCACGAGCTGTCAACCTCCGCGCCAAAGATCTCTCGAAGATCAATGCGGACATCGCTGCCTTCAAGGCGCAAAAAGACCAACCCGGCGGCAAACCGACCATGAAATCATGGTACTGGATGGTCTGCGGCGAAGAGTACGAAAACGCGCAGGGCTAAAAAAAAAAGGAAAAAGCGACCACTCACGTCGCTTTTTCTCTTTTTTTCTTGCGTATGTCAAGCTTTTGTTGTATCTTTGCAGCGAAAAATGCTGAACCGGATCCGCGAGGTAGCGATGTGGCGCCCCTAAGTCACATTTTATGTTGAGTAAAAATAATGCAGAATGGTACAATGACAAGAAAGATATTTATAGTATTTGTTGCGGCGGCGATGATGATTTCTTGCGGAAAGCAGGAAAGTCCGGCGCCGGAGTATGACAGCAGCGATTTTGTGCGTGTGACCGATGTGATCCCGGACGTTATTTTAGAGATGCGGTATTACAGCACGTATAATTTCGTAGGTGAACGGATCGACGGCTACGAGCAACCGATCGCTCTGATGACCCGCGAAGCAGCGGATTCGCTGAAAGCGGTCAACGACGAACTGAAGGCGCACGGCTACCGGCTTAAGATTTGGGATACGTATCGTCCGCAGCGAGCGGTTAATCATTTCATCCGATGGGCGGAGAATATATCCGACACGGCGATGAAGGCTGTTTTCTATCCGATGGTCGATAAATCGCTGCTTTTCGAGCAGGGTTATATCTATGCGCGGTCCAGCCACAGCAGGGGTTCGACGGTCGATCTGACGCTGTTGGATGCGGCTACGGGTAAGGAGTTGGATATGGGTTCGCCGTTTGACTGGTTCGGCAAAGAGAGCCATCCGGATTATCATTGCCCGTTATACCGTCAATCGGAGAACCGCCTGATCTTGCGCCAAGCGATGATGCGGCACGGATTCGAGGGACTTGACTCCGAGTGGTGGCATTTCACGCTCCGCAACGAGCCTTATCCGGATACGTATTTTGATTTTCCTATTCAGTAAAAAAAACATACAATGAAAGTAATCCTCATCAACGGTTCGCCGCGCAAGAACGGCAACACCTTTACCGCCCTCAGCGAAATAGCCAAAACCCTGAACGCAGAAGGCATCGAGGCCGAGATCCTGTGGATTGGCAACAAGCCTGTCCGTGGCTGTGTGGCTTGCGGTACCTGCAAAATGAAGGGCAACGGTTTGTGCGTCTTTGATGACGATGTATGCAACTCTATCTCCGCTAAGTTTGCCGAGGCGGATGGGTTCGTCTTTGGCTCTCCGGTCTATTATGGTCAGCCCAACGGCGCGCTTCTTGCAGTCATGCAGCGAGCCTTTTTCTCGAATGGCGCTAACTTGCAGAATAAACCTGCGGCAGCGGTGACGGTTTGTCGTCGCGGAGGTGCTACGGCAGCTTTTGAGGCACTGCAAATGCCGCTGCAGATGATGAACATGCCGCTGGCTACATCGCAGTACTGGAACATCGTTTATGGGCGCGAGGAAGGACAGGCGGCGCAAGATACCGAAGGTATGCAAACAATGCGTACCCTTGCCCATAACCTTGCGTGGATGATCCGCGGTCTGCGCGGAGAGAACGCGCCTGAAATGCCTGCACGCGAAGCGTGGCAACCGATGCATTTTATCCGTTAACAGCCTTAGGAAGAGTTCTTGTCTATGAGATTTCGTGTGTTACCCATAGTGGCGATCCTGTTCGTTGCTGCGGCAATGGTGGTTCAGTTTGCTATCTCTTTCAGTCTGGAGAAAGAGCATGTGCGGGAGGTGGTGGAATACAAGATGCAGTCGGCGCAAAAGGATTTCTTTTACGTCTTGTTGGGTTTCCACAACGCAGCGGACGAGATGCGGAAAGTTGTCCTTGCGCATCGGGACGATGAGGGTGAACTGTTAGAAGCGACCCGTGGGGCGCTGGACCGGTATCCGTATATAGACAATATGTACGTTAAGTTTGCACCGGGTGTTTATCGGGACAAGGAGGGGAATTATTTCCCGCGTACATACCGTTTCCATGGTCAGACGATCACGACGGCGCACGGCTCAGACAGTTTGAACTATTATGCGCGCGACTGGTACACGGGTGCGCTCCGATGCGACAGTAACGGGTATTGGTCGGAGCCGTACATAGGCGCCAGCACGCAGACCCTGATTGCGTCCCATTCTATCAAGATAGAAGATGAGCAAGGGCAACTAATCGGCGTAGTAGGCGATGATTTCACGATCGAGTGGATCAAGGATATTCTTCAAGATATCAAGCCTTATGACGAGGCGGTGTGTCTTATTCACGGCACGAACGGCAGTCTCATCGCCGCTTCGGATAGTATTCCGCCGTCAGTATTCAGCGGTCAGCATTTAGATTTTCGTTTTAACGGTTGGCGCGTCTATTCGCAGACGATGTACCCGATTAACATGCAGCTGATGATCGCCGTTCCGAATCATCTTATCTGGCAAAGCATCCAATGGAGAAGTATCGTCACACTCTGCGTCCTGATCATCGGTATTGCGGTGCTCGTGCTGCTATTCAGGCGGATAGAGAAGAACCAGAAAGCGTACCTCCAAGTGGAGAACGAGCATAAGCTCATGCAGAACGAGATGCAGATAGCGATGAATATTCAACGGGGTATCTTAGTGCATGATTTCATCGATGATGAGCGTCTCTCTCTTCATGCTACGTTGGTACCGATGCAGAGCGTCGGAGGCGACCTGTATGATTTCTACCGCGACGGCGATTACGTCACTTTCATCATCGGCGATGTGAGTGGGAAAGGTATGCCGGCGGCGATGTTCATGAGTGCGACGGTAACGCTCTTCCGTGCGGCTGTCAAGCGGCATTTATCCACCAACGCCATCATGGAGGAGATCAATTCCACCCTTTCATCGAACAACAGCCTGATGATGTTCGTTACCGCTTTTATCGGTCGTCTGCATCTGCCTACGGGTAAGTTGACGTATTGCAACGCAGGTCATCTGCCGCCGCTCATGGTCAAGGACGGCGTGTGCCGTTGGTTTGATATGAAAGCGGCGAATATCATTCTGGGCTTGGATGATACGTACCATTTCACGGAGCAATCGACGACGATAGAGCACGGCGAGCAGATCATCGTCTTCACCGACGGCGTTACGGAGGCGGAGAATGCGCATCACCAGTTATTGGGTTTTGATCATCTGTTGGAACTGCTGCAGGCGCATCAACAGCCGATAGACGATCAGGCGATTTATGATGTCGTTTGCCGTTTCAGCGCCGGCGCCGAACAATCCGACGACATTGCTATCATGAATATAGTTTGGAAGGAAGTTGAAAATTGAAAGGACGAAGGAAGGGCTCGGCATGTATGCCGAGAGTTAAACAATATAACTGACATCTGAGCACCTTATAGTTTCGCCTGAATACTCACTTTTGCCCACGCCCCGGGTTGGAGGATTCCGCCGTAGTCGTAATAGCGCGTATGGGTGATATTTGTACACTCGGCAGCGACACGCAGGTAGCGGTTCTGCCAATAGATAGAACCATCCAATAACCATACGGGCTGATAGTTCTGCACAGCCCCTTCGGCATTGTTGAACTGACCTTCTCGTTTCTGAAAGCGCACCGTCCATGAGGCGCCAAAACCTTTGTAGATCCCGTGCTCCAGACGGATAGACAGTTTATGACTCAGGTAATCGAGATAGCGTGAACCCGTCTCTTTGAGGTCCAAGTTCAGATAGGTGTATGCGTAATCGACCGCCACGCAACGCAGCCATTCATTGAGCCGGTATGCGATAGAAAGTTCTATACCCGTAGCATCCACACGTTGCTGATTCTGTGCGTGATACGGTCGTTTCGTATCTTCCGGCACATACACCCAGTCGATGATGTCTCGTCCCCATCGGTAGTACGCGTCGGCGGACAAAGTGAGCATGCCTTTGTCCGATTTGTCATTTGAGATTTGAGATTTGACATTTCCTAATTTCCATTCTCCTTTGTAGCCGACGGAGAGAAGCCACGCTTTTTCGGGATTGAGGTTCGGGTTGCCGAGTTGGTTGCCGGCGTTGTAATAGAGGTCGGTGAAGGTAGGCATTCTCAGCGAGCGGTTGGCATTCAGATAGACAGTGCCGCCTTTTCCGAAGGCGTAGCCGATATTCGCACTTCCGCCCCAATGATGTCCGAAACGGGTGTTATACGTGCCGTTGATACCGATGGAGGCGGCTAAACCTGCATAATAGAAGCTTTGTTCGGCATAGTAGTTCGTATGGAAACGATTACCTCCTTTGACCAGATCCAATACGCGAACTTGGGATAGCGGAAAACCTTCTACATTCGGTACTTGTCCGTTTGGATTGATGGTGTCACCAAGGTTCGTAGAGTGCATGTGTTCATTACGGATACTGATTCCGAAGGATGTGGTTCCCACGCGCGAAGCATAGTGGGCGGCCAGCGCGGCGGAAGCGGTCTGCGCGAAGTGAAAATTGCCGTATAACCGCTGCCCGCGATGCCATTCGTAGCGGTCGTAGTTAGCGCGATAAGCCGCTTGAGCGTCTATCCGCCAAGAGCCCCAGCGATGCGCGTACTTGGCGGACGCAAAAGCGGTACGCGTGGCGTCAAACTGGTCTTGCGACCCAAAACCATAACCCATTCCCAATCCTGCATCTTTCCATTGTGCACCCGCCTGCACATCCAGTCCTCTCCAGCGTGTCTGGAAATAGAGGTTCGCCAGTTGAAAATCCGAGTTACGGCATGCAACCTCTTCTTTCTCTGTGGGTCGGGGCGCCAGATAGCCTTCCGCCCGCGAGTAATCCGCTGCTATATTGAATTGCACCTCTTCGTGTGCCACGGACGCCGCCACCTGCGGATGAAACAACCCGTTCATGCCTCCGTCCAGACGTAAAATAGTTTGAGAGGTTGTACCTCTGTTTGAGGTTGTTTGAAATTGTTTGAAATTGTTTGAAGTTGTTTGAAATTGTTTGAAATTGTTTGAAATTGTTTGTCTCGTGACGATATTGATTGCTCCGGAGAAGGCGCCGTGCAGATGTGCCGAGGTGCCCTGCAGCACTTCGATGCGCTCAATCATCGCAGGCGTAATCGGCAGGTTCAGCGCATAGTGCCCGGTGTGGAAATCGCTCATAATCACGCCGTTAAGCAGCACCAGCACTTGGTCGAACGTACCGCCCCGCATACTGATGTCGGCTTGGGAACCGTTGGCACCGCGTGTACGCACATCCACCCCGGGCAGGTATTGCAGGATATCCGCCACAGTCTGTATCGGCAACGCCTCTATCTCGGCGTGCGATACCTGTGTGATAAGACGGAAGGCTTCCGAATGAACTTCAGCTTTTTGAGAAACGACCAACACCTCCTGAAGACTAAGTTGCCGGTCGGTTAAGGGGATGGAATCCGCCGTTCCCGATGAACCTTCCGCCATTACCGGTACGCAGAACAAGCCGCTGAGGGCAGCCACAGCCACACTCTTGCCATGCTTGAGCATCTCCAGATCGGTCATATAACCCGCCACATGTCCGATGGTCACCTCGCGGTGAAGCGAACGGAAAGCGGCGTACGCCTTGTGGCAGAACCGGCGGAAACGGATCCCTGTTTTGAATGAATAATTTTTAAACATTTGTATAGTGCTTTTCAAAAAAGCGTGCAAAGATACAAAAAATAATTGAAAAATGAAAATTGAAAAATGAAAATTTGCGTAATTCGTGTTTTTTTTGTAATTTTGCATCCTCAAAGTATAAATTATGGAATCGTATACTCATCATTATTCACTTACGGCAGCGGATATAGACACGCGTTACCGGATGACGCCGAGTGCTGTGTTGCTGTACTATCAGGATGGTTGGGCGCGCTTTATGGCATGTCTCAATCTGGCGGCTTTTGATATCGTTAAGCAGCATCGTATATGGGTCATTACGGAGTTCAACGCGTGGTTTGAAGAGCAGAATGCCTTTTGGTCGGACGATATCTACGTGACCATCTGGAATAGCGAAGTAGGCACGCTGCGGCTTTACTCGGAGTTCCGCGTGCGTCGGTCGGATGGAGTAGAGGTGGCGCACGGTTACGGTTGTTGGACGTTGCTGGACACGGAGGCGCATCGTCTGGCTCCGATGACACCTTTTCAGCCGCAGATACCGATACTGCCCGAGATGACGTCTGAGACCCATCGCAAACGCCGTTTTCCAACGGAAGGTCTTCCGCTGCAACAGGTGGAGCACCGCGTCAATCCGATTAACCTTGATTTCAACGGGCATGTCAACAACCGCACGTACCTCTCTATCGCTATGCAGTCGGCGGACGAGGCGTTCATGGATTCGTACGCTATTCGTTGTCTCACTATTCATTGGCTCAAAGAGACGTTCCTCGGCGACACGCTCACTTGCCGGTTGGCGTTGCTGCCTAATGAAACGGAAGAGACACGGTATCATTACCTCCAGACGATTGCGCGCAACGATGCCGAGACGGCGGCGCAGGTCTATTCCGAATGGGGACCACGCACGGAGCAGACCGATGTCTCGGCTCATGTATCGAGAAAATAAATCAATAATTGAAAGATATGAAAAAGATGTTTCTTTGTCTCTGCGCAGCGGTCGTGCTGGCAGGATGTTATCACCAGACAGATAGCCCGAGAGGGTCATGGGCAAAAGGGGCTGACCTGAGTTGGCTCAGCGAGATGGAGAGGGACTCCGTCCGGTTTAGAGATGAGAGTTTAGAGTTTAGAGACTGTATTGAGCTCCTGCGCGGGATGGGAATGAATGCCGTGCGGCTGCGTGTATGGGTGAACCATAGCACGGGGTGGAGTAACAAAGAGGACATGCTCTATCTGGCGAAACGGGCAGCCAAGGCGGGTCAGCGAATTATGATTGATATCCATTACTCGGATTTCTTTGCCGACCCCAACCATCAGACCATCCCTGCGGCGTGGCAGAAATACGACTATCCCACGATGCTTGAGGCGGTGCGCGAACACACGCTGGACGTGCTCTATGCGCTCAAAGAGGAAGGTATCCGTCCCGAATGGGTGCAAATAGGCAACGAGACGCCGAACGGCATGCTCTGGCCGATGGGAAAGGTGAAGGAGTTAGAGAGTGAAGGAGTGAAAGAGTTAACGAATGAGGGATGGACGCATTATGCCGGTTTTACGGCGATGGGCTACAAGGCAGCCAAAGAGGCATTCCCGGATATCACGGTCATTGTGCATGTGGACAACGCCTATGAGCGCCGCGATTGGTTCTGGGAATCGATGCAAGCGTATGGCGGCAAATGGGATATGATCGGCCTGAGTCATTACCCGATGATGAGTGCATGGAACGGCGGTAAGAGTTGGCAGGAGATGAATGAGTTAGCCGAAGAGAATATCAAACGTCTCATTCACGATTGGCATTGCCCGGTGATGATTGCCGAGGTGGGAATGTTCGCGAACGACACCCTCTCGCCTGTTGTGATGGCGGATTTTATCAACCGCATCACCGCGATTGATTCCTGCGCCGGAATCTTCTACTGGGAACCCGAAGTGTACGGCGGTTGGCGGCCGTCGGAGTACATTCCTTTGGGATGGGGTAGTTACGATATGGGTGCTTTCACACCCGAAGGGAAACCCTCAGAGGTGATGACGATCATGCTTTCCTCCAAGTAAATCGTAGTACGTGCCGTCCCGTGAGATAAGGACTTGGCCGTTGACCATCACTTTCTTGACCTTCTTTTCGGTCGAAGGCGTCTGTTCTACCGCGGTCGGAATGGAGCGAACGTACTTGTAAATCTTATCGTCCTCCTTGGCATCACTCGTGGTGTAGAACGTCGAGGCGTCCAGCCATGCCAGAGATTCGCCTTGGGTCTCCTCGGAGTACGCAGCAATCTGCACAGGAGTTCTCTTGACGGTTTCGCTGAGGCTTTCGGTGCCATTCCGCTCCCATAGCAACACGAATTTCTTACTCTTGATAGCCATCCAATGACCATCCGGCGTGATATCTCCGGCGGTCAGGAAATTGAATTTCGTACCATTACCCAGTTCGGTCACTTTGGTGGCGGTCTGCAAGATTGTTCCGTAGTTCGTACGGAAAGGCAGGCTATAGAGCGTGCAAATGCCATCTTTCACTTTATCAGCGATATAGAAGACCTGCTCAATATTATCGTAAAGGAGCGTCTCGGTGTTATGCGCTTTGCTGTCGGGATAACCGAAACGGATATAGTTGACCGTAACCTCCTTGGTGCCCGACGTGATCGCCGGTTCTTCGAAATAATAGATGTAATAGTTATCTTTGAATTTTCCGTCATTGTCACCGAAAGCGCCTATGAAAACATAGTTCTTGCTGTTATAGACACCGGTGGCGATATCTTCCCAATCGTCGCGTCCGGGATCTCCGCTGATCTTGACGGTCATGGCGAGCGTGCCGTCCGGTTTGATGGCTACGATCTTTTTGTTGCTGCCTGTGTTCTCGTCGCCGTGCGCCCAGAGATAACCCGGTGTAGTGCGCGAACAAGCCAGACCGCTAATCTCCGGCATCACACTCTTGTAGGCAGTACCGCATTGACTACGGGTGAACTCATTATTTAGCGTCAGGTTCGTGCCGTTATAATTGATTCCGGCGGCACAAACGCCAAGGGATATCACTAATCCGATGGTCAGAATGCTCATTTTCTTTTTCATATGAGGGATGTTTTTCATTTTGCGAAGGCAAAATTACTGCAAATTTCTGATATACGCAAATAAAAGACAAAATATCCACAAAAAAGCGCAAAAATTTGCGTATGTCGTAAAAAAGCAGTAATTTTGTGGGCTGAATGAATACAAAGATCGTCAGATTATTCCATAAAGCCTGCGCGGATTACGGTCTCATTGAGGACGGCGACCATATATTAGTGGGCTTGAGCGGCGGGAAAGACTCGCTGGCACTGACCGAGTTATTAGGCGCGCGATCGAAGATCTACAAACCCCGTTTCCGTGTCACGGCGCTGCATGTGCGCGTCAAAGAGCGGGATTACCATTCGGATATCAGCTATCTGGAGCGTTTCTGCGAAGATGCAGGTGTGCCGCTGATCGTGAGGGATGTGGAGATAGAGAATGAGGGAGTGAAAGAGTTGAAGAATGAAAGAGCGAAGGAGGCGAATCCCTGTTTTCTTTGCTCATGGTATAGGCGGAAGACGCTTTTTAATGTAGCGCAGGAGTTGGGGTGTAACAAGATTGCGTTCGGGCATCATCGCGACGACCTGATTGAGACCATGCTGATGAATCTGATTTATCAGGGGACTTTCGCTACCATGCCGCCTATGCTGCAGATGGACAAGATGCCGCTGCGGATCATTCGTCCGCTGTGTCTGATTGACGAACAGGCGCTCATCGACCTTGCGGCGGAAAGGGGCTATGTGAAACAGACGGTTCTATGTCCGTTTGAGCATGTGAGTTCGCGGGAGAAAGCAAAAGAGTTGTTGCGGCAGATAAAAGCGATGAGCCCCGAAGCCATGGATAGTATGTACGGAGCGATGTCGAATGTCAAAACGGACTACCTGCCCCATAAAATATGAAAATGTAAAAATGTGAAAATGTATAAATGTGAAAAATGAGCAAATAGCATGAATGGAGTTTATACAATAGGTTTGTTATTGGCGGCGAATGTGTTCATGACGCTCGCTTGGTACGGGCATCTGAAACTGCAATCACTGCATGTGATCGGTAATACGACACCGCTTATTTTGATTATTCTGATGTCTTGGGGCATCGCGTTCTTCGAGTACTGCCTCCAAGTGCCGGCTAACCGCATCGGTTTTGAGGGCAACGGCGGACCGTTCAACCTCATGCAACTGAAAGTGATTCAGGAGGTAATCACCCTGTTGGTGTTTATCGTTTTCTCTGCCATCGCGTTTCATATGCCTTTGCGGTGGAATCATGCCGTGGCATGTCTCCTCCTCATCGGAGCGGTGTATTTCGTTTTCGGCTTCAAATGATTTAAGAAAATAAACATAGATAAACACTGATTATTGATTTTAAGTACTATGTACCATGAGTCTTATTATACTAAACTGCTCTTTTAATAAATTTAACGATCATTTTATCAAAATAATCCTCATCTCTTCGAGATAAGAATCAATAATCAGCGATAAACAAAGATAAAATCATTAATCAGAAATGTCTCCCTATATCCAATCTTTGCGCCTTCGCACTTTGCCGCTGTCGGTGTCAGGTATTATCTTAGGAACCGGGCTCGCTTATGCTGCGAATAATGAACTCTTCACCGCGAACGATTCACAAGCATGGTGTGTGTTTGTGCTCGCCGTACTGACTACGCTGAGTTTGCAGATACTCAGTAACCTCTGTAATGAACTTGGTGACGCGCAGAAGGGTACGGACGCCGACCAGCATGGCAGAGCCGCTTACGGCTTGCAATCCGGTAAGATCACCGAGCGTCAGATGAAAAAGATGATCGGCTCTTTCAAGGGCATGTCTGTTATTTTCGGTACCGCATTAGTCTTCACCGCTTTTCATCCGCGCGCGCTCTCTTGGAGCGAAGGTTGGGGAGAAGTTTGTGTCTTCCTTCTCTTGGGCGCTTTGGCGATCGTGGGAGCTGTCAAGTACACGCTCGGCAAACATAGTTACGGGTATATGGGTTTGGGTGACTTGGGTGTTTTTCTTTTTTTTGGTCTGCTCAGTACGCTCGGTGCTTATTATCTGCAAGTGCAGGAACTGACGGCGGAAGTGGTATGGAGCGGTGTAGCGATCGGTTTGCCATGTGTCGGGGTGCTTAACCTCAATAATATACGTGATATGAATAATGATCGCGTGCACGGTAAGCGCACGCTCGCGAGCATGCTCGGATATACGGGCGCGAAGATTTACCATACATGTCTCCTGCTCGGATGTCTGATGATTTTCCTTTGGTTTGGTCATTTCTGGGTGCTTTGCGTCACGCCGATTTGGGCTTGGCATCTATGGTTTGTTTGGACGCATGAAGGAAGTGCGTTGGATCTCCAAATGCCTGTTTTAATGCTCTCTACAGGGGTCATTTCGTGCCTTGGATGGCTATAAATGCATTTTTTTTGCATTTTTTTGCCAAAAAATTTGCGTATGTCAAAAAAAAGCAGTACTTTTGCACCCGCTTTTGAAATCGAAGGCACTTGTGCCGAGAAAAAACGCTTCTTGAGCGATTTAGAAAAGAAAGCGAAATGATCTAAATTTTAGAGTAAAGAAAGTATGCGGAAATAGCTCAGTTGGTAGAGCACAACCTTGCCAAGGTTGGGGTCGCGAGTTCGAGTCTCGTTTTCCGCTCTTTTTTTTTGCCGTTAGGCAAAAGAGGGTCCAATAAACCTCGGGATGTAAAACGTAGTTTTGCAGACCGAAAAGCGTAGCACAATACATAGGCGTAATCGAGCGGCGCGCCGCGAGTCACGCGAAGTATTGATGCAAGCGCGCCCAGATGGCGGAATTGGTAGACGCGTGCGTTTCAGGTGCGCATGCCGCGAGGT
>CAMJJT010000010.1 GCA_946406195.1 uncultured Bacteroidales bacterium | reverse complement strand
ATGGCAGAAAATCTTTCTCTCCAGAACTTCGACTGGGATGCCTATGAAGCACAAAAGCAAGGCAAACAAAACGAAGCAGAAATTCAAAAGTACAACGACACCCTTTCCGCTATCAAGGACAATGAGGTAGTTGAGGGTACCGTTATTTCCATTAACAAACGCGAGGTAGTAGTGAACGTAGGCTACAAGTCGGACGGTATCGTTCCGGCGGCTGAGTTCCGTTACAACCCTGAGCTCAAAGTAGGCGACAAAGTAGAAGTTTACATCAAGAGCCAGGAGGACAAGAAAGGACAGCTCGTTCTTTCGCACAATGAGGCACGCACAGCACGTGCTTGGGACCGCGTTAACGAGGCTTACAACGCAGGTGAGATCGTTACCGGTTACATCAAATGGCGTTCGAAAGGCGGCATGATCGTGGACGTTCTCGGTATGGAGGCATTCCTCCCGGGCAGCCAGATCGACGTGAAGCCGGTTCGTGACTACGACATCCTCGTAGGCAAGACCATGGAGTTCAAGATCGTTAAACTCAATCCTGACTTCCGTAACGTCGTTGTTTCTCACAAAGCACTTATCGAGGCTGAACTCGAGGCTCAAAAGGCTGAGATCGTTGGCAAGCTCGAGAAGGGTCAGGTACTCGAAGGTACCGTTAAGAACATCACCAACTATGGCGTATTCATCGACCTCGGTGGCGTAGACGGTCTTATCCACATCACCGACCTCTCTTGGGGCCGCGTAAACGATCCGCACGAGCTCCTGCAACTCGACCAGAAGATCAATGTCGTTATCCTTGATTTCGATGAGGATAAGAAACGTATCGCACTCGGTCTGAAGCAGCTCGCTCCGCATCCTTGGGATGCACTTGATCCGAACCTCAAAGTAGGTGACAAAGTGCACGGTAAAGTAGTCGTTATGGCTGATTACGGAGCATTTGTTGAGATCGCAGAGGGCGTTGAGGGTCTTGTTCACGTATCTGAGATGTCTTGGAGCCAGCACCTCCGTTCTGCGAACGACTTCTTGAAAGTGGGCGACGAGGTAGATGCTGTTATCCTCACTCTCGACCGCGCTGAGCGTAAGATGAGCCTTGGTATCAAGCAACTCAAGGACGATCCTTGGGCTAATGTAGAGACCAAGTACGCTGTGGGTACTCGTCACTGGGCTAAAGTTCGTAACTTCACCAACTTCGGTGTCTTCGTGGAGATCGAAGAGGGCGTTGACGGACTCATCCACATCTCTGACCTCAGTTGGACTAAGAAGATCAAACACCCGAATGAGTTCACCCAGATCGGTGCTCAGATCGAGGTAGTTGTGCTCGACATCGACGTAGCTAACCGCCGTCTGAGCCTTGGTCACAAGCAACTCGAGGAGAATCCTTGGGAGGAGCTTGAGGCGAAATTCGGTGTGGACACTATCGTGGACGGTAAAGTAGTTGAGTTGACCGACAAGGGCGCTGTTGTTTGTTTGGAAGAGGGCGTTGAGGCATTCTGCACAACCCGTCACCTCCAGAAAGAGGACAAATCGCCGGTTGCAGTTGGCGATGAACTGCCGTTCAAGGTGATCGAGTTCAACCGCGACGCGAAACGTATCCTCGTTAGCCACCTCCGCACTTGGGAGGAGCGCAAAGAGGCTGCTCCGAAGGCTGCTAAGAAAGCCGCTAAGGCAGAGGAACCCGCTCTCGACCTGCCGAAGGTAGAGAAGACCACCCTTGGTGATCTCTCCGCACTCGCAGAGCTCAAAGCGTCCATGGAGGCAGAGGCTGCTCCTGCAAAGAAAGCAACCAAGAAAGCCGCTAAGAAAGAGGACGCTGAGTAATCCTCTCTCCATCCGCCATCCGGCGGATCACCAAAAGAGACATCCAATCGGGTGTCTCTTTTTTTCTTTCCCTCTCCTCCTTCTCTCTCTCCTCCCTTTCTCTTCGCCATGTTTGTCGGATTTCTCCTGTCTATCTATCCACCAAAAAATGTTTTACAACATATTTTTAACATTTTTTCTTAATTATGCTTGCATAATTCATCAAATTTTTGTAACTTTGCGCCAAAATTTGTTATTAAAACCAAAAAATCAACCATAATTATTGACTAAAAACCCACAAAACCATGAAAAAAACATTCTTATTTTTAGTCCTATCCATCTTCGCCCTCGGGCAGAATACAAAATGCAAATGAAAGTAAAAATCTATTAATATGAGTAAACACCTTTTTTCTTGGAAGCCGGTATTGCTGTTGGTTGTCGGGACTATGATAGCTGTTTCTGCTTTTCCGGCAACTAACTCTAAGTACTCTCCGTTTACTAAATCCTACAAGAATGCCCGTTTGGAGCAAGTCATCAACGATCTGCAGTCCAAAACGGGTTATAAAATCCAGTATGCGGAGGAAGACCTCGATCTCAACAAGCGTGTCACGGGGCAGTTTAAGAAACAATCTGCGAGAGCCGTACTTCGCAAAGTCTTGGATAAAGACATGCAGGTAGTGGCGAAGAGGGGAGTAATCACAATCTCTAAAAAACCTGCTCCGCCGCAAGAGTACAAGGTGACGGCTACTAATCCCTCGCGTATCGAAGAGGACTCCCTCAAGACCGTTACTGTCTTTGAGGACACCACTTTTACCATCAAATGCAAAACCGTAACCGTGGAGCGTCCCGCGAAAGAACCGGAGCAACCCGAGTTTACCTCCAAAGGACACTATCTTCAGGCCTATGCAGGCATCGGGTATGCCCAGTTAGGCTTCAAACCCGCGCGGGACAATGATAAGGCAAAGGGTGGAGTAGGCGCTACCGTCGGATTCAATTACGCCTATTATTTCCATGAAAACTGGGGTGTTACTGCCGGACTCGCTTTTGATTACTTTGGCGGACGTGCCGTCATCGGAGACCGCTACGAATGGGCGGGACAAGGTGATAGCGATGGTGAAGCATACACCCATCGCGTCTATGGACACAACTGGACTGAGAAGCAGAACGTGGGAATGATAGACATTCCCGTGGGGATTCAGATGATGTACCCGATTCAGAAGAAAGAACAACCCCTTAAAATATACGCGGGAGCTGGACTCCAAGTGGGTCTGCCCGTACTCAAAAACTACAGCCTCTCCAGTGGTCAGATTGAGCACCGCGGATGGTATCCCCAATGGAAAATGGAGATGCACGACCAACTGGACCGTGATTTCTATTATGAAGGCGTAGAGAACTTCGGGAAAGAGGCTAAACCCCTGCAACTCAGTTCGGTAGCCGTAGGCGTGTTTGCTGAATTAGGGCTTGCTATTCCCGTTGCTGAACAATGGGACATTATGGTAGGAGCCTTCGCGAAAGTGACCTGTAATAACATCTATAATGGCGCTAACCGCGATCTGGGTTGGGCAGGCAGCTCCTATACGCAATATGTACCCGATGAAACCGGTACACCTAAAGCCATTTCCCATGATTTCATGAACCCATACGAGGGCTATCTCAACTCCAATGAAGTGAGCGTGGTACGTCCGTGGATGGTCGGTGTCAAAGTGGGCTTCAGTTGGCATCATAAACCCAAAGCCAAACCCGTTTCGCCCGAATATGAGCGCTTGCAGACCTGTGACACTACTTTCGTCCTGTCCGAGCGCCGCGAGACTGTCATGAAACCACAACCATTACCTTCACAGCAGATTATCAGACTCATGGAGCGCTCGATCATCTGGTTCGATCTGGATAGCTGGAAACCCAAACTGGAACCGGCTGACATCATTGACCGTATTGCTGAAATCCTGATCGAGAACCCGAACCAGCATATTCTGGTGAACGGTCACGCTTCCAGTGAAGGTAACGAATCGCACAACCAGATGCTGAGTGATAAGCGTGCGGAATCCATTGTGAACTTGCTGATTGAGAAGGGTGTACGTCCTGAGCAAATCACCAGCAAGGGGTATAGTTCCGCTATCCAATATACGGAGCAAGACACCGAAACAAAGAAGCACGACATCTCTCTTGACAGACGTGTAGAAATCATCCCTATTCAATAACCTTAAACGATGACAATAATGAAAAAGATAGTTAGTTTGATCCTTATGAGCGTAGCAACGCTCGCGTTGCAAGCAGCAAAAATACCTCAGAACTCCGTCGTTTATTTGGATGTTTCTCAGGAATGGTGTTGTAAAGCTACTTATGCTGTCTGCACTTCCTCCGGCGGCGATGCAGCCCGTCTGATGAAGCCCGTAGCCGGCAAAAGCGGCGTCTATTCCTATACCGTCACCTTGAGCGATGGCTTGCAGGAGAATTTCCGTTTCGGTTATTCCGACCAGACATACAACCGCGATCAGGGCAGCTGGGATGGTTTCTATACCAAAGAGCCTTCTGGTAGTTGGTCGGCTGCCAAACCGTATTATATCGTCACCGGTTCTGACGGTAGCGGTTATTGGGCGGCAGAACCGGCTTCTTCCGGTGTGACCTCTTTGGATAGCGTTATTGTCGCTACCCCTACTTCCTGCATCGATAGTACGTATGATGTCGTAGTCACCGTCTATTTCACAGGAGCACCGTGCAGCCTTACCCTCTCCGGCGATCAATGGGCTACTGCTCCCTATAAGACTACCAAGATGAAGAAACCGTTGGTCATTAAGCAAGAGGGCATCAAAGAGCCTGTCGGGAATGCACATAGTATTATCGTAACCCTTTATTCCTCAACGAATTACACAGGTGAGATCGCTTCGCTGCAACAAGCATATGTCTCTCCCGAGATTGAGTGCGAAATGGAGATAGAGATGGGTGATCAATGTGCCAACGAACCGCTTACCCTCACCGCCAATACGGAAGGAGATGTCTACATCTGGTCCACGGGCGACAACACACCGTCTATCCAGTTCACGCCTTCCCTTGGCGCGCAGGATGTAACCGTTGAAGTCTTCAAATCAGTACTCCATCCGGAGCAGAACCTGATGGCGAATGGTGACTTTGAGTCGAACCCTCCGTCTGGCTTCACCAGCGATTATGCCTATGCCGGTTGGAACCCCGCTTCGTATTATTCCAGTCATTCCGGCGCAGATAATCTCTATGCTATCACCAAGAATGCTAATTATTTCTGGAGAGATTTTGCGGTTGTTATGCCGCACGGAGGAGAGTATTTCGCGCTCTTCGATGCCGGAAAATCTGGCTACGCTTGGAAGGCGACCACAACGGATAATCCGGACCTCGTTATTCAGAAAGACTCTATCTATCTGTTCAGTTACTGGGCGGCGTATCCGAACACGGATGTGAATAATAATCCGGCGCGCTTGCAGTTTGAGATCAAGTACCGTGATGCCGCTGGAACGATGCAAACCCAGCAGCTCGGCGCTGTCTATACATTAGGTCAGGAGGAGAAACTCAACGGCTGGTACCAGCAGACCGTTAGTTGGAAAGCACCCTGTGACGCTTCTTATGTAGAGATCGGCGTCAAAGACCTCAATACGGCGCATGATGGCAACGACTTCTGTCTCGATGATATCATGTTCCAGAAGGCATCTATCACGAACCTCGTGCTCTCCCGCAAGGAGATCTATCATATCAACGGCATAGACTGCGGTACGCCTCCGCCTGATCCGGAATGTACCGATAACTGGCTGCGTACCAAATGGAATGATGTCCTCTTCGTCGATAATAGCGCCGGTGAGTTCGTTGGCTATCAATGGTTCCTTAATGGAGAAGAGATCCCCGGAGCTATCGAGCAGTACTATCGCGCTCCGCAGAGCCTTACGCAATCGAGCGACCTCTATTCGGTCAAAATGCTGAAAGCGGATGGAACAACTATCCTTTCGTGCGAAAAGACTTTCGCGCAGATCTCGCCGAGCCGCGAGGAATACCCTGCGCCCCAGCAAAAACAAGTCATCTTCCGCCGCTATCATGTCATCGGAAGCCATTTCCGAATCGTAGTCACCGGTTACGATGACGGTAGCGTAGAAGCAAATAAAGAATTGTATTAACCTAATGTGACATACGAATGAAGAAACGATTATCATTTATCATTCTGTTATTGACAGTCTGGTGCTCCAATGCGATAGCGGCAACGATACCTGCCGGAGGGACGATCTATCTGTATGTGGCGCCTAATTGGGCGTGTTATGGATCCTATGTCCTGTATTCATCCCATTGGCAGGCATATGAACTGATGACCCCTGTGGAGGGCGTCCCGGGCTTGTATCAGTTTACCTTCACTTCCAGTTTTAACCACAAGATATATTTCGGTGCTACGGAGCAGATTCTGGAGTCGGGAGCACATGAGTGGATCGGTTTTTGCGATGTGAAAACCAAAGAATTGGATTTTAGCTGGACTGCTGCCAAACCCTGTTACATCATTAATGATGTTACAGGAGCCGGCTCTTGGGGCGCTATCCCTGATGGCTCGGAAGGCGGCTTTGATGCAGTTATCGATTCGGTCAAATTGGATATCGTCAGTTCGTGCGTCACGCAAACTTATAATATTACCGTCAATGCTTATTTTACAGGAGAACCCTGTAGTTTTAAGCTGACCGGAACCGAGTTTTCACGAGAGGTAGTGAGGAATAATCCCGTTTCTCCCGTTACGTATGTCATTAAGAATATTCCTGCTAAACAGGTTCAGGAAGAGCAGTCCGTCACTTTCTCGCTTTGTTCGGATGGTAGCGGTTCGGCTATCCTTGCCTCTGAGCAGGTGACCTATTTGTCGCCTACCTTGGATTGCGAAATCCTGCATGAAACGACGGAAGTCTGCGCCGGTTTCCCGGACGTAGTGCTCGAGGCCAGCATGGACGGCGATTCATACCTGTGGAGTACTGGTGAGACTACTAAATCTATCTCCGTATCTTCCTCTGTTTCAGAGACTTATTCGGTAGAAGTCTTTTCTATTACCCATAGCGCGATTGACAACCTCATGGCGAACGGTGATTTTGAGACAGAACCGGTCGGTAACAATCCGCCGGAGGGCTTCACCAGCTCCTATAAGTATGTCGGTTCTTTCGATCCTTCCCAGTATTATAACTCTCATGGTGGGGCTTCGAATATCTATGCTATCACCCATAATGCCAATTATTTCTGGAAAGATTTCGCGGATATTGAACCTCATGGCGGAAACTATTACGCCATCTTCGATGCCGGTAAATCCGGATATGCGTGGAAGGCCACAACGAGTGACAACACCTCCCTGACGGTGGAGAAAGACTCCGTCTATCTCTTCAGTTATTGGGCGGCATATCCGAATATCAAGCCGAACAATAGTCCCGCTATCCTCCAGTTCCGTATCTCATATACCGATCCCAATGGGGTCGTCAAGACGGAAAATCTGGGACAGCCCTATACCTTGGGTCAGGAGGCGGACCTCAATGCGTGGTATCATCAGATGATTGAGTGGAAAGCCCCATGTAACAGTACTTCCGTCACGATCTCTGTGGAGGACTTGAATAGTGCTTCCGGTGGTAATGATTTCTGTTTGGATGACATCCTCTTCCAACGTACTACGGTCGGTAAATCGGTCTTGGCGCGCAAGGATATCTACCCCGTGGTTTCGACCGAATGCGATGTGCTCAAGGATACGATCTGTCTCGGCGAGCGTTATACAGAGCATGGTCTGGATGTCACGCCTACGGAAGCCGGTATATCCACCTATATCGTGCCCGGTACCCAATCGACACTCAGTCTGCTGGTTATAGCACCTATCCGGGCTACGTTCACTGCCCCGGGGTCGTTCTGTAACTTCGGCGGTGGCGAGATCGAACTGCCGTTCACCGTGCAACAGGGCACACCGTATTCCTATTCGCTTAGCAGTACGAATCCGCTGATTGAGACCGTGGAGAACAGACTCTTGGACAACAATACGGTGGTAGTCACGGTCATGGATAGTATTTTTGAGCAGGCAGATATACATATCACGCTCTTTGACGAGTACGGCAAATGTGATCCGTTGGAAGCGGATATGGCTTTGAAGTTCCTGCGTTGCTCGTATCGGATGGACACGGTTTGTTCCGGCGAACCTTATTCCAAGGATGGCTTCGAGCATCCTGCTGACCAACCCGGTTCGTATATCTTAACCCAAGGAACAGACACCCTGCTTCTCACGGTCCTCGAGAGCCTTTCGTTCACTGTCCAAACCCCTGCGCCTTTGTGTAACGTGCACAAGGATACAACCCTCATCGTCTCCTATACCGTCCTCAGCGGCGCTCCGAAAACCTATTCGCTGCATTTTGATTCGCCTCTCATGCAGGATATAGAGAATGAACCATTACGAGGCAATCAGATCGCTATTTTCCTTCCCGGAGCTGTTGATCAGACCGTTAACGTCTCGTTCTATGCGATGGAGGAAACAGGGCATTGTGCGGCGGAGCAGCAGTTCGCTATCGGGCGAAACGCCGGTGTCGCTATCTATAGCAAATGGGACGATGTCCTCTTTGTGGATAACAGCAAAAGAGAATATGTCGGCTATCAGTGGTACTGCGATGGAGTCGCTATTAACGGCGCTACACAGCAGGATTATTACACCGGCTCGCCTCTCCAGAATGACGGTCATTCCTATTATGTCGTCCTCACGCGTGCTGATGGCTCTACGGAAGTCTCTTGCCCGATGAGTTTCGGAGATGCTGCGCCCAGTGCGGCTCTCAACCCGGGCGATAGACAATCGGTGCCTTATCATGTCCGCCGATATATGGTAGGACCTCATGTGGAGATTCTCCAAACGATCTATGAGGATGGCAATATAGATGTTCAAAAACGTATTGTACCATGAGAAAATTATCTGCTATATTAGTTCTCTTTTTCGCGCTGCCTCTATGGGCGGCTAACGGCTTGTATCATAGCAAAGGACATGCGTTTGAACTAACGGTCGGAGGCGGTTATTCCTCCCTCGGCTATAAAGTCAATAATGTCGCTGACCAACTTGCTTCGAAAACAACAGGCTCTTATAGCCTCCAAGCCCATTTCGGCTATAACTGGTTCTTTACCGAATATATGGGTCTGGCGGTGGGGGTGGATGCACAGCATTATGGCCAGAAAGCTACGCTTAATGGCATTCTCACTTGGAATGGCGTCACCGACACCAACGGAGAGCGTTATAATCATATTCTGGGGCTCAATAACTGGTCGGAACGCCAGAACTACTGGGCGGTGGAGATCCCTGTCTCGTTCGTTTTCTCTATCCCCGTACGCGACGTACTCTATATAACAGCGCAGCTCGGTGGTAAATTTGGTCTGCCTCTTTCGCAATCGTACGCGGGTAGTGGCGCCCTTACCCATAGTGGTTTTTATGAGCCTTGGAACCTGACGTTGACCAACAAACCGAATCACGGTTTTTATACCGAGCAGAATTTTTCCCCGAAAGGGACGCTCTCGAAGAAGAATTATTGGGCTATCTTTGCGAAAGCCGGTGTAGCTATCCCTCTGGTGGACCATTTGGATTTGTTGGTACAGGCTTATTTCAATTATGTCTTGACCAATATCAACGAATCGGGTCAGAATGAGCCTTTAGGCTTCCGAAACGACCGTCCCGGACAGGAAGAGGCGCACTATTTCATGAGGAATTACACCGATTTGTCCAATACCGGCGTCATCAACCAACCTTTCAAACCTTGGTCCGTCGGATTGGAGATAGGTGTCCGTTATACGATCGCTACCAAGAAAGCCCATAAATATCCCTGCCGCTGCTTGGGTTACTATTGGCTTTAATCTTCTTTCGTTTTATAAACGCCGACCCTCTTGGCCGGCGTTTTTTTTTGAATCATTTTTGATAATTTTTGACTAATCCCTCCCTCTCGCCGCATGGATTTTCGGTATTTTTCTTTAAATTGATGTTCAATATGGATTAAAAAAATTAAGGTAGAAATCCGAGAGCGGAACGGAGGTAAAACGTAAGCATTGCCTATTAATCCTAGACCATACCCGCATCCTCACCGCAAGAACAGACTAACGTAAAGCCCTGAAAGGATAGACAATATTAAAAATAAACACCCTCCTTCGTAATTACCTAATTACCTAATTACGTAATCACAACACAAAACAGCGTCCATTGCGTCATGGAGAATTGCCTTGACTTGGCAATTCGAACGGAAGGGATAGCGGGCAGCGTAATCCCGACATAGACAAAATCCGACATGCAAAAATATAGATTAGTCCCAAATGGCCCAAAATGGTTCAAAAAAGATTAATATAAAGCCCATGCCTCCGGCTCTAAATGAGGCAAAAGATCTTTGACAGATTGAGATATTTGTAGAGTAATAGGCTCGCTGCGAGCAAAAAATGCACAATGAATTGCTGAAAACGATAAAAAAGTTACAAATATCAGCAATTTATCTTCAAATTATTTGCTCAAACCGAATATTTGTTGTACCTTTGCAGCGTCAAAGGTAAAAAAAACAACGATTTATGGAAGATGTAGTACTGAAAATGCCGAGTGCGGATGTGGCACTAATCATGCAATTCGCAAGTCGTATGGGATGGACTGTTGAAAATCGCAGTAATCCCGTTGCACGCTTTATTGAAGTTTGCTCTAAGAACAAACCATCCGAATTGACGGATGAGGAGATCCAAGCTGAAGTTAATGCTGTCCGTTATAGCAAGTGATAATGAACGTCATTCTTGATACTAATATTTGGATTTCCTTTCTCTTCGGCAAGCAGCTGTATAGTGTGAGTTCCGTGTTCGATAATGCGGACGTTAAAGTGTTTGTGTCTCAGGAACTCGTTTCGGAGATACTATCTGTCATCTCACGTCCCAAAATCCGCACGCATATTGGTTCGGAGGCCATTGAGGCAATGTGGGAACTGATGCGTGAGCGTTGTTACCCTATAGAGAACTATCCGATGGTAGAAACGCCGGTACGAGATGCTAAAGACGCCTATTTATTGGCAATGTCCGAAGCTATTCCGGCTCATATATTGGTTACCGGGGATAAAGATTTGCTGGTTCTGAAGCAACATGGTGATACGGCAATAATGAACTATCAGCAGTTCTTGTTGCTACTATCAGGGCTTCATTCTTAAGCATAAGATATAATCAACATTTTTTAGTCTGACATGAAACGAAAGTTTTGTGTCAGTTTTTTTCAATATATCTAAGCGACAAACAAAAAAAACATCGTGCATCTTTCTCGCATCCTTGCGAGAACAAAGAAAAAAAACAACGTCCATTGCATCATGGAGAATTGCCTTGACTTGGCAATTCGAACGGAAGGGATAGCGGGGAGCGTTATCCCGACATAGACAAAATCCGACACTCAAGTATAGATAGTCCCAAAAGACCAAAAATATCCTCATATGATTCGAAAATATGGAATCTGCCTGCAAAGTGCAGATTTTTTTTTGTTTTTTGCAAATTTATTTGTACATGTCGAAAAAAAATGTTACCTTTGCAGCGCAAAACGAAAGTTTTGCCGTATCAGCTCACGCCGTAGGGAGTGCGTCCCGTATAGTGGGCGGGTGATACGGACATATTAAAAAAGGCGTCTTTAGCGCTTTGTTTTGGCTTCCTAGAATCTGGTAAATTCACAATTATCCAAAACATTGCAGCACAAGATGCTCATGGTATGTATTTATAGGTACGTGCATGCACGTGCGTGTATACATACGGCGTGGGCTCCAGTGTTGTTTGTTCAGATAAGAAGGCAATACCAGAGCCTTAGGAAGCGGAACAGCAAGATTGCAGTCCCGCTTTTTTGTGCGTGGCGGTGAATGAAGGTCAAAATATGACACAAGCAGAATACAAGCTTAGAAAAAGACACAAGCTGAATAGAATAATAACATAAAAACACAAGAATTAAAAATCGGTAATAGGTAATAACCAGGTAAAAATCAGGACTTAATAAGGACATAACCCTATCTGAATCAGTGTCGATAGTGTTTCGCAAATTGATATAAGATAAAAAGAGAATATACAGCCCTGCCTCAGGGCTTAAAAGAGGGGCAAAAGATCTTTGACAGATTGATATACTGAAAAAACAGGCAAAAAAGAAAGATTT
Source organism: uncultured Bacteroidales bacterium (assembly GCA_946406195.1). Taxonomy (GTDB): domain Bacteria; phylum Bacteroidota; class Bacteroidia; order Bacteroidales; family Paludibacteraceae; genus Colicola. The sequence goes on along the minus strand of CAMJJT010000010.1, from coordinate 56,770 downwards.
TTGAACAAATGTTTGCGTATGTCAGAAAATTGTTGTACCTTTGCAGTTGCAAAGGTTAAAACAATTAAAACTGACAATTATGGAAGCTGTAAGACAATCAACGTACGACGTGGATGTTAACGTGACGAGAACTCCGATAAAGGATGCTAACAAGAGATCCCTTAAGGGACGTCCTATTGAAGAGTTTATGGACGAATTAGCAAAACGTCTTGGAAAGCATTACGGACTGAATGATATTCGCGAGGCATTATGATTTAAACTCTTCGATTGGTTGGAAGAGTATGCAGAACTGCCAGCTGTACATGTTCCATTATCTATTCAATATGGGAAAATAATGCGAGCAATTCCATTTGGCAAAAAGATGGCGATTGTGTATGAAGTTGAAGAAGACATTGTGTATGTACATCGTATAATGCCACAGAGTTTGATAATCTTCTAATCTCCTAACAAATATTTCTATTTTGCCTGACATGAGAGAAATCTCATGTCTTGCTTTTTTATGTATATCAATGTAGTCAAAGTGCGAAAGTGCAAAGCAGAAACAAATAAGCATCGTCCATTGCGTCAGATACCATCCGACACCCCACAGCACGATGCATTGATGCAGCGTCAAAATACAGCCCATGCCTCGGGCTCTAAATGAGGCAAAAGATCTTTGACATAGTGGATTTACCGCAAAAAGAAAGAATTTTTGCAGAATTGTGCTCAAAAACTTGCATATGTCCCGAAATAGTTGTACCTTTGCAGCCGCAAAGGTTTAAACAATAAAACAGACAAGCATGGAAGCAGCATTAAGACAACCAATTATGCAATATGCAGGAACTATCTCTGAGGAGAAATGGGATAGCATGCATACTATCGATGAGTTGGATGCATCATTGAAGAGTATTATCTACAAAGAAAAACTTATTGATTCTGACTGGAAAGAGCAACCAATGCGTCCATGGTCTGAGGTGTATGACGAGATGTGTTGTGAGGTTGGGCATGCCTATGGTCTAAATGATATTCGAGAGGCGTGAATATGAGGCGTTTTGAGATATATCTTTCTGGCAAAGCTCAAAGCGACGTCGATAAGTTGCGTTTTGCTATAGTCTTCAAATTCCGTGCCCCACTTACAGCCAAGCGTTATCTGCAGGGTCTGAATAAGAAGATGCAATCATTAAGGATAGGGGCAGATGCAATTCAAGTTGACGAGGAATTATCTAAACAATATGGATTTGATATACGCAGGACCTATTATAAGGAAATGACAATACTTTATACTATTGAGGATGCAAACGTATATATCATTCGTATAATGCCCCAGAGTTTGATTATTTTCTAAAATATCATATATAATAATACAACAAGCGGTAATCCACTAAAAAATGGTTTACCGCTTTTTTGTGCGTGTAAGCCGGCAAGAAAAACAAATAAGAATTTTGTCCATTGCGTCATGGAGAATTGCCTTGACTTGGCAATTCGAACGGAAGGGATAGCAGGGAGCGTAATCCCGACATAGACAAAATCCGACAAACCAAAGTGCGATGCATTGATGCAGCGTCAATATACAGCCCATGCCTCAGGGCTCAAAACCGAGGCAAAAGCATAAGCCAAATGGTACATGGTAAATGACTAAATGGTAAATGGATTGATCTTTGACAGATTGTGTACTTATAGAAATGAGAGAAAAAATGAAAGATTTTTGCTAATTTATTTGCATATATCAAAAATAAGTCGTACCTTTGCAGCGTCAAAGGTAAATAACTTGACAGAAAGGAGGCAGATATGCAAGCAACAATGGCAAATAACAATTCGAATGTACAAACTCAACCTATGTGCAGTTTGGATTACGCGTTGGCAGATATTGCTGCTGGTCGTATCAATCATTATTCTTCCTTAGAGGAACTAATCAATAAGTTTAAGTGATGTATAGTGTTGATACTACTGATCAGTTTGAGCGATCAGTTAAGGAATGTACGCGTAACGGCAAACGCATGGAGGATTTATGGGATGTGGTAGCTATCCTCATGGAGGATGGTTGCTTGCCTGATGAGTTCAAACCTCACATGCTACATGATAAGTATGCCGGTTGTTGGGAGTGTCATATTGAGGATGATTGGTTATTGATATGGCGTCAGAATGACAAACAATTGACGTTGCTCTTGACCGATACAGGCACACATACCTATTTATTTGGAAAGAAAGGAGAGTAATATGAGTGAAGAGTTAAAGAAAGCATTGGAAATCTCATTAGCAGAAGCCGAACGTGGAGAAGTTACCCACTATGATTCAGTGGAGGAGCTAATAAAAGCATTAGATATCTAATAGAGTAAGTAATAAAATCATTTCTATAAGCAACAATTCCGAAAGGAGTTGTTGCTTTTGTTTGTACACAATGGTCAAAGGAGAGACCAAAGACCTGTCAAGAACGATAGTATAGCGACGGTGAACCGACGGTGAACCGACAGTCAAAGCCAAGATGATAGGAAGGGAAAAGGGAGAAAGAAAGACAGAAACCCATCTATGACGTCCGTAATGATCGCGAGATGGTCGCGAGAGGGAAAGGTAAAAATAAGATAAAAAGATAGGAAATCCTAGGTAGCCCTATGAAGACCTAGGTAATCCTAGGAGAAAAAGAACGACAATGAGCAATAAGACGACACATTATTTCGTGCAGAGCGTGCCGAACTACAAAGACCTGCTGTTTTTTCGCAAGTCGGTAGCGCTGTATGATGTGACTTTTGCTTTTTGTGAGCGCTACCTGACGAAAGGTGATCGGACGATTGATCAGATGGTACAAGCCGCCCGAAGCGGGAAGCAAAATATCATCGAGGGGTCGGAAGCTGCTCCGACATCCAGCGAGACGGAGATTAAGTTGCTCAATGTGGCTCGTGCGAGCCTAAAGGAGCTGCAAGCCGATTATGAGGACTACTTGCGCGCAAGAAAGATGACGATGTGGGATGAGAAGCATGCACGGTATGAAGGATTGCGGAAGTTCTGCCGAGAGACGAATGAGAGTGAGGCGTATATGGCGCAGATAGAGAAGATGAACGATGAGGAGATAGCGAACATGGCGATCACGATGTGTCACCAGGTAGATATGTTGATGATGAAGTACATCGCAGTCAAGGAGCGGGAGTTTGTGGAGAAAGGCGGTATCCGCGAGGCCATGACACGAGCCAGAGTCCAATACCGCAATGAGCATCCGGAAAAATAGTTAGACTTAGTTTTACCTAGTCCGACCTAGTTAGACCTAGAAAAAGAAAGTGTCAAAAGTGCAGAAAGTGCAAAGCAAAAAATAAGATAAAAGAGATAGCCCGTGCCTCTGGGCTTAAAAGAGGGGCAAAAGATCTTTGACAGATTGAAAAAGACTGAAAAAATGTAGGCAAGTCTTGCATATGTCGTAAAAAAGTAGTACCTTTGCAGCGTCAAAGGTAACAAAACAACGATATATGGAAGATGTAGTATTAAAAATGCCGACCAATGACGTTGCGCTGGTAATGCAGTTTGCAAGTCGTATGGGATGGATTATTGAGAGTCGTCGCAACCCTGTTGCTCGTTTCATTGAGGCATGCTCCAGAAACAATGCTGTGCTGACAGACGAAGAGATTCAAGCCGAAGTAAATGCCGTTCGATATAATAAGTAAGATGAACGTCATACTTGATACTAATATTTGGATTTCCTTCTTGTTCGGAAAGCAGCTACAGAGTGTTGCGTCCGTGTTTGATAATTCAGACATTAGGGTTTATGTGTCTCCGGAGCAAGTATCGGAGATACAATCCGTTTTGTCTCGTCCGAAGATTCGCGAGCATATATCCCAGGAGTCGATAGATGCGATGTGGGACTTAATGCGTACGCGGTGCTATCCGATCGAGGAGTATCCGGCGGTAGAGTCGTCCGTTCGAGATATGAAGGATGCGTATTTACTCGCTATGGCAGAGGCTATACCGGCGAATGTGATAGTTACCGGTGACAAGGATTTGCTTGTGCTTAAGCAACACCGTGATACGAAAATACTAACCTATCAAGAGTTCTTGGTTCTGTTGTCCGGAATGAGATACTAACCGTTTCACCTACATTTATAACAATTCAGTCTGACACGTTACGAAAGTTTCGTGTCAGTTTTTATTGTAGTCTTTTTCGATAGGTCAAAAGTGCAAAAAGTGCAGAAAGTGCAAAGCAAAAATAAGATAAAAAGCACCCATCGGTGACGTCCGTAATGCGAATGAGATGGGAATGAGAGGGACGGCTGAGAGGAAGAAGAAAAGATTCAGATCTTGAGAATGACTCGACAAAGTCTCGACATTGACTCGACAAAGTCGGGGAAAATGGTAAAAATGGACAAAATGGACAAAGCAAAAATAAGATAAAATGGCAGAAAATAAGCAAGCCGGGAGAGATCCTGGCTTGCTTATTTGTATGATTTAGGGCATATTGGGCGCAAAATAAAGATTTTTTTAAGTTTTTTTCTTAAAAACTTGTTTATTTAATATTTTTTTTGTACCTTTGCAACCGCTTTGGGTGCAAAGGCGTTACGCGCGCATGTATATGTGCACTCGAAACGAGAAACTAATAGAATAAAGTATATGGAAGCAGTAAGGCAAACATCGTATGATTGGGACTCAAATGTCATGGAGCGGCCGATTCTTGATGCGAATTGGAGGACACAGCGAACTTATTCTCGTAAGGAATTCATGGATGAGTTAGCTCGCAGAGTAGGTTCTCATTATGGGTTAGCTGATATCAGAGACGCACAATGATTGGAGGAGGCCCATATATTATTGAGTTTAAGCAATCCGCCAAATCCGACTTGGTGGAGTTGGAGAAGTTTATTGTGGAGGATTGTCTTGCCCCTTTGACTGCCAAGCGTAGGTTAGCAGATTTAAACAATCGATTGGATTGGTTGGAAAAGTACGCTGAACTACCGGCAATAGATTTTAATCTCAGTTACCAGTATGGGCTCTTAGTTCGCACAATTCCATATGGAAAGAAGATGGCCATTATCTATACTGTTGAAGATGAAATGGTGTACATCTTGCGCATAATGCCGCAGAGTATGATCGTGTATTAACATACCGCTGGCACCGGCAGCGTAAAAAGCGGTGCGTCAGATCTGAGACGTTAAATGGGATGACATAATAAAAGGCGTTTATTGAAACGTTGTTCGCGACTAATCCGAATCTTCGCAAAATTCACACACAGTCGTAACAGCAGCAATGAATGTCCATGAGGGTATGTATTAATATGCCCCACGCCCATCATAGGGCGGGATGGGTAATACATATCGGGCGTGGATTTCGGTTGTTTTTCTACTGTGTGGGGGATTGCGAAGCCCTGGATTAGCGTGAGGAGCAAGTGAACTTCACGCTTTTTTGTGCGTGGCGGTGAACTAAGGTCAAAAAGGACCAAGTGAAAGGGATCAAGTAGGGAAAAAACACCGAACAGTGACGTCCGTAATGGTCGCGAGATGGTCGCGAGAAGGTCATGAGAAGGGCACGGAAATGGCGGCTAAATGGAAACAGAAAATAACATAAAAAACACAAAGATAGAAATGGCAGAAGAAAATAAAAATATGCCGACAGTAGATGGTCAGTACCAACGACTGATTGATGCACGGAACTTTCACTACAACAACCTCAACAAATGGTTGATGTCGTTCTATGCTATTATCGCTGCATTGTTTCTTGCTTTATACACATTGCATAAAGAAGGAGGCGCCTATCTATATATGGAGCTATGTACCGCTATCGTTGGATATGTTGTTAGTATAGCTGCTTTCTTGTCGGGTAAAGGATATTATTATTGGGAGACAAACTGGATTATGCTTGTCCATCATTATGAAAAGACCTATTTGAAAGAGATAGTGAAAGCAAATGGAGATGACATGCGGGTGTATTCCGTATTTGCCAATAAAAAAGTCAATAACAATCTTTGTTTTTTGACTACAGGCGCGAACATATCTACAACAAAAGTGGCGCTGGCAATAACTGGATTTATCATGTGCTTATGGGGTATGATTGGAATCTATATGTGTATTAATTTATTGCCGAGTTGTATCTCTAATTGTCCGACGTGGAGTAAGATGCTTTTCTCGTTTTTCGCGTCAATAGTGTTGACGCAATGTATGGTGAGATTTGGCGGTAAGAATCTTGAGAGTGATATGAAACCCTTAGATGATTTATGCATCAATGAAAATAATCAAGATAAGTCAATCAAGTTAGAAAAATGAACAAGACCATATTATCAAATATCATCTTAGCCTTAGGTATTATAATAGTAGTGATACTAAGTATATGGCTCTTTGTGTATTTGCCGAATGTCGGTAGTGCTATCTCATCGAGTAATGCAGATTGGGGCTATTTCGGAGAGTTCTTTTGGGACTTGGGAACGATGTTGCTCACAGGACTCAATGTATTTGTCTTGGTTTTGCTTAATAAACAGCTGCATGAGAATAATGAATCTCAACAAGACCGTCAAAACCAATTTATGATTAAGGTGGAGGAAGAACGACGAAGCATTGTTCAGGAAATAATCGTAGCGAAGCGCTTAGAGGAGAACTTAAAGATTTACTACGAACTTATTATTAGGATAACTCGTTATGAATTGAAATATTCAGAGTGGATAGACGCCCTTAGAGAGATAACTCTTTTGTATAAATCGATGCTTAACAATAAAGGCTTATCGCAAGAATCAATAACTGAAATAAATAGTATAAATGAAGGCATAAAGAATACCGTCTTGGCTAGTTACTTACTATCAGAAGAACAAAAACAGACGGCTATCATAGATTATGTTCTTGGAATGAGGATTGTTGATCTCTACTACAAAATAGAGAAGAATAATAATGAGTCTATCAGTTTTTCTTTGAACTTCCTCAATGAACAGTTAGCAGAGGAAGAACAGAAGAATAGCAAAAATAATTAATCAATTAAATCTATTGAAATCATGAGTTTAAATTTTAAAAAAAAGAGTGTCTCTGATTTGAGAAATGTAGTAGCTAATTACATGAGAAATGTGGTAGACGGAGATGACTTTATCAATGAACAGCAGTTTGAAGATGAAGTTAGAGATATGCTAGAGGCTGCAGGATTTGTCGTACAAGATAAACATAATGTAGAAAATGCAATAAGAGAAATAAAAGAAAGATATTTTTCTGGAACGATATTTGATAAAATACCGGACATTATTGTGGAATGTGCAGAAGGCTTGGTCTTCCTTGAACTAAAATTTAGAAATACTGATAAAATGTATGATAATGATATTAAGAAGGTGGCCAAATATCGCAATTTGCCAGAGTGTGCGGCGGCTGGAGTCCTCTTCTTAGACGAAGGATATCGCTATGGTTGGTTGAGGTGTTTGAAGAACCCGAAGTATTACTATTACTGGGATTTAAGGTAATAGATTGTATGGGAGGCAAAGGGTTATAAATAATTACTAAAATCTTATATGTTATGAAAAAAACATTAGATGAATTTGAGAAAGAAGTAAGCAATTTTTTCTCTAATGTATCAAATGGAGAAAAGTATGAAACTAGTGATCCTAAAAAAGAAAGAGGATTGCAGTTAGACCTGTATAAATATCTCTTGGGAAAGAATTATGATGTTGTATATGAATTAGAGTTACCAGATTTACAGCAATATTTAAGTGAGCCTATAGAAGAGTCAGAAAAAACGTTTGCTTATCAAGAAGGCTCTCTTAGACCTGATTTAGTAATAAAATTGGATGATGAAAATTTTGCAAGTATAGAATTGAAATATAATGAAGATAATAAGGATTTGCATGACTATGATAAAGATAAAAATAGAGTATATGTAAAACAATGTTTGGAGATTCATTATGCAGAACGGATACATCTTCATAACAATGATATTCATATTAAAGGCTTAGATGATGTTTCGTGTAAAGATGAGAAATATTCGTATAGTGATTATATTATTTGCGACGAATCCATAAAAAAAGGTAAGTGCGCGAAGGCATCAGAGGCATATCCCATAAGAAAACTTTGGGAGGAAAAGTTGCAGCAAATAAAAGACCATAAAGGCGAGTTCGCTAAATATGGATATTAAAAAGAGGGTATAAGTCATTGGGTTGGCTTATACTCACCACAAACACCTAATAAAAACGCGTACATACGCGTGCACGTGAGCAATAGAAAACACAATTAATTAACTAAAATATAAAATTATCATGAAAAATTTAAACTTAATCAAAAGGCTATGGACAGATAGCCATGAAAAACAATCACCGCAGCGGTTCATTCGCTATGCGGCAATGCTGATCATGCTCCTCACCCTCGGTGTGGGACAGATGTGGGGAGTAAACTACAACACGTTTAGTGCGGGTGATGTGTTGTTCTACGACTTCTCTGATGTCACAGGAAACGGTGGTACCAACTGGCACACTGGTAAAGAAATGATGTATGATGCAAGTGGAGCCGGGTCAGTAAAATGCGTTATCTTCACGAGTAGTATCACTATGACTACGGATTGGCTTATAGCTAAGACGGCAAAAGGTAGTTGGGCTGAAATCAAATTCAAAAACAGAACTAATTCGGCTCATAACTGTATAAAAGTTAATGCAGCCGGAAACGGATACACATGGACAACGCACACTAAAACAGTCGCTGAATATGTCGCTTCCGGAGACTATATAATGGTATATGGTGGAGAATTGAGCACATGGGGCGACAATCAATACAAATATCGCTTCATGAGTGCGAACAACGCTGACAACACAAAAGGTGGCGGTCACTCGGCTTTAAGCAAAAGTATTAATGGTACTTCATATTCATTTGGTGCAGCACTTTTAACATCTGGAACCTATTACCAAGGTCACTGGAATTCCGGTTTGAGTTGTACTATTGAGGCAGGCGCCGCGTATGTTGTAAGAGGTACGGCTTCTTTATCAAGTGATTACTACTCCTCCGCAAAAGCGACATCGGGAGCTAATTCATTGTATCAGATTAAAAAACAAAGTTCTACGCCTACGACTTCTTTGACACCGACATGCTCTTCATCTATAACGGAAGGAGAAAAATTGTCTTTTACACCGGGTAGTGCAGGTGTTTCCGTCTTAGGAAACGATAATAGCATCAAGTACTATCTTAAAAACGGTAGTACATATACCGAAAAAACGCTGTCTGATGGAAAAATTGATGTATCTGATTTGGAAGCGGGTGATTATAGTATCATAACCTTATTGTATGACGGATATATTTACGTTAAAGCGTCTACAAGTAATTTCTCCGTTACACCTGCTTCTACCGCCACTCTGACATATCATGCCAATTGGTACACTACGGGAACCAGTGGAAGCGTGCCGGCGGCACAGGTGGTTGCCAAAGACGGAACTGCAAGAGTTGCTGGCAGGAACACGTTGGCTATGACGAATTATACGTTCAGCGGATGGAATACCGAGGAGTATATTACAGGTGATCATTATGATGCCGGAGACGATATAACGATGAACGATAACATCAACCTATATGCGGAATGGACGCGCTCTATCCCTATGGATGATCAAGATGCTACTACGCCAGTTTCGACAACCGTGTATGGTACATATAACTGCACAACGATAACAGCGCACGATAATCCAGAAAAGACAGGTTATACCTTTGGCGGTTGGTATAGTCAAGTGGCTGGAGCCGGTAGTTATGTGATAAGTCCAGAACATGTGCTTCAGGCTAATATGAATCACTGGACAGATGCAGGTGGTAGATTTACACGTTACCCGAGTAGTACCTCTTCGCTTTATGCGAAGTGGACGCAGTCGGTAACTTTAAAGGTTAATACGGATAATCATGGTTCTGGAACAGACAAAACTGCCACAGCGACATGGAATAAGGGAACTGTGTCTATCGGTACACATTGTTCTCCTGCTACGGGCTATCAGTTGGATGGTTATTACACTGCTGCTACCGGTGGTACAAAGATTTTGAATGCTAATGGCTCATTTGCTGGTACGGAAATCACAAATTACATTACATCCGGCAAATGGACAAAAGCAGGAGCTACTACACTTTGGGCGCAATATACTCCTAAGAGTTATACGATTACTTTTGCGCCGAATGGAGGATCTGTAACTCCGACTTCGAGAAGCGTGACGTATGACGCAGCGATTGAAAATGCACCTATTCCGACAAAGACAGGTTATGATTTCACGGGCTACAACACAGCCGGAGGAGTGTCTATCACTACGAACGCCGGTGTTTTCAAGGCTAGTGTAGACGGCTTTACAGATGCCAGCGCACATTGGATTAAGGCCTCCGGTGCGACTATCACAGCACAATGGACGGCTAAACAAACGACCGTTACGCTTGATCTGCAGAGCGGTTCAGATGGAGATGAGGAAGTAACAGCCACTTTCGATGCAGCAATGCCGAGTGCCACGATGCCGACACGTTTGGGTTATACCTTCGGTGGTTACTATACAAATACCGGTGGAGCCGGTACGCAATATTATACCAGCGGCGGTGCCAGCGCTAACAACTGGAACTTTGAGGATGCCACCAAGACCCTCTATGCTAAGTGGACAGCGACAACGTATACGATTACTTATAATCTTAATGGTGGTGCGAACCCGGGCGGTGTAGCAACGAGCTTTACGATTGAGAGCGCTCTAATTACTTTGCCGACTCCTTCACGAACCGGTTATACTTTCGGGGGCTGGTATGGCAACTCCAGTTTTACCGGATCAGCTATAACTACTATAGCTGCGGGATCTACCGGTAATAAGGAGTATTGGGCAAAATGGACTCCGAAAAATTATAGCATTACCTATGATCCGGTATCTGCTCCGGAAGGTGTGACCTATACCACTACGCCGGCTAATGCCAATTGCGATGCAACAGTGGACATGGTATTTACCCCAACCGGAGACAATACAGTTATCGTTTCTGTTGTAGATGGTAGCAGTAACCCTGTTGCAGTTACAAACCCCAGTGCAAACACTTATCGTTTTACCATGCCGGCGAGCGATGTAACCGTCTCTGTTTCCGTACAATCGCTTCCGATTGTATATGTGCTGAAAACGAAAAATGCAAGCGCCTACATCCCATTCGGCTTTACGAGCGGCGGAAGCGCTGACCAGGTGAAAATCTGGGCGTGGAAAGCAAGTGATGATACTAATTTCTATAGTGGAGATTATCCTGGACAAAGCGCAAGTTCTAAAGCATCTGAATATACAGATGCACATGGTAATGTGTGGTGGCGTTTTATTCCTGAGAATGGCGGCTTTACTCGTTCCACTCCATTTAAACTGATTTTGGTTTATCACAATGGAGGAACTCAAAATAAAATCTATGAATCCAATGGTACTCACTATATTTCTGATGGAGTAACAAGGACATCATATAATAGCTCTACGAACGATTCCTTTACCGGAACGGTATGGGTAGTTCCCGGTGGCAATAGTGTAAATACTGCTACTTTGTATTATGAGAACCCGTCGAGTCCGAAGAAGTTTGTGTTTGTACAAGGTCGCTTCAAAGCATATACAGACAAATCGAGGACAGCGGCTATTTATACCGGCTCCAAAGAGGGAGATTGGAGTGAAGGGAGCCTCAATATTAGAATGTTGTACGATGAAACAAACAGCCGGTACTATCTGCATACATATTGCACACCGAATGAATTGACGTCTATCAAAGGTAATCCCGGTTTCATTAATCTCCGCACGAGTTCTGTTGTGAATAATTTCACTGATGATTCGAGATATTATCTGAATACGAGCGGACAAAATTTAACCGAAGCAGGACAAAAGAGAGATTTCACAGAAACATCAACTGCTAATCGTCCTTATATCACAGCCACCAACACTGACAAATACGTGGTTCTGTACTGGGATGAAAGCAAACTGTGGTATGAAGAGGAACCGATACCGGCTCAGATATCATCTATAGGGCTGTCGGAATCTAAAGTGCCACCCGGAGCAAGCATTACAGCGACACCGAACATGTCTGTACATGGTACGGTTAATCAGGCTTACTGCTGGGGCGTATATACCGATGCAGGATGTACAATCCCGGTAAGCGGCGTTTCGTTCAATTCGTTAGGAGCAGGAAAAGTACAATTCACCGTTCCTGAGGCACAGGCAACGTACTATTTGAAGTTAACTGTTCATTCCTCTGCGGATTGCGAATCAGAGATAGACGATGAGGAAGTACAATCCTTCCAAGTAACGACCAGCAACATGGTATTCTTCAATAACAGTGCTGTCAATTGGCCGAGCGTGTATGTTTATTTCTTAGGAGATACCAAGTATTGGAGCGATGAGAACAAGGGCTCCGGATGTAAAGATCGTGACTATGGTAGAGCCAACCAGATGCATCGTATCGGTAAATCGGATATCTATTTCTATGAGTATTCCGGGAATGCTCTTGGAAGCAATGATGTACAATTTATTGCCTTTACAGACTATGGTAAACCGAATGCAACCGATTTCGCGTATGTAAAAGCAGCTTACCGTGGCGACTTTGCGCGAGGATGCGCACCGATGTATGTGCCGGAGAATTGGGTAACTGACTACCTCAATTATTCCAAATACTACAATAGAGGTTATTGGACAACGTATGGCGTGAATGGTGTTTCTCGCAATTCAGGATTTACGTTGAAGATATTTAACGCTTATGATGGCGGTTCACAAGTAGCATCTGAAACATTGTCCAATACCGATGGTTCCAACACCTATCGTGCTACGGTTAACTTAAACAACGTAAACTATAGTTATGGTTACCAATTGCTCAGTTGCGCAAATAACTATTACGGCAATGACGGCGTAATGAATGCACATGTGAGCTCCGATTGGAAATTTGAACCGGACAAACACCGTTGCGGTTTGGATTCTAAGGCTGCAGGTGCTTATACATTCATCGTGCAATGTACCGATGGCGGTGAAGTGCGCGTAAGCGTAGAGTATCCGTTGATGGATGGAGATTACCGTCTGATGTACAATGATACCTGTATTTATCAGGCACATGCGCATCCGTCGCAATTTATTCGTCAGAACTATAGTGATGTAACTGTCAAACTGGATACGGTATCTATGTACATCCGTCCGGATAAACAACCGGTACTTACGATTCAACGTTGTACCAATGCATCTGCTACTCCTCTTCCCGAATGGGAAAATGTGGGCACCTATGATGTTTCCGGTTTGACAAACGGTCATAGGGTATATAACTTCTACATCTCCCAGGCCGTAAGCAGTGGCGCATTGACCATCAACGGAGTTAGTCCTTATACCGGTCTGTATTATATCCGGACGCAGCGGGCAGATGGCGGATGGACCGGTTATAAGACTAATAGCGATAACGTCATGACCTATACCGAGTATGCTGAGCAGAAGAACTATGGCTTCAACTACTATAAGGCGAAATGGGTAGGAACAACTGGCGCCGATGTGACCTTCACGATAGCCAATGACTATAGTGAGAGTCTATGCGACACGATGGTTGCAGACCCGGGGAACAATCCTTTGACAGCAGCAGAAGCACGCAGTCTGCCGCATACCGCGAGTGTACGCTTCGGATGGAATAGTTTAACCAATACCCTCCATCGTGCGTATATCAATGGTACATCAATTGTGAGCGATCGTTACCTCGTTATGATCGGCGATGCAAAACTGAAAGACAAAGATGGTAAGGCATTGACAACAGAAGGAGGAGGAAAGGTTTCCGGATTGAATGATTACGAAATGAATTTCACCGACCTCAATAACTGGATCTATCGTTGTGATGTGAAGGCTGTTACCGGAGCAGAAGTTCAACTGGTGGGCAACTATGATGGTCATACGCAACACTTTATCGGTACGGCTGAAAAGCCTGAAGAAATCATAGGAGGTGACAGCGAAGAAGAGTATTTGATGCGTGTAACGTATGATTTCAAGACCAACCGACTAATGACAGCTTGGTTGCCTGATGGAGATGCCATTACATCCGATATGACGCTCAATGCCGACATGATGCTGATTCGTGAAGGTCAAAATGCAGCTACACAGGTTTACTTCGGTGAGAGCGCTAAGGATAAGAAGATTGATGAAATCCACTCTATATATGGCGTAATGCAATTCAATTATAGTGATATCGTTGGTAAATTCTCAAGCTGGAGTTCCCCCAATGCCTATAAATTCTTGATGTATTACGTATCCTTCCCGTTTGATGTGAAGGTAAGCGAGATCTTTGGTGCAGGTGTACGCGGCAAGAACTGGATTATCCAGAAGTATAATGGAGCCAAACGTGCTCAGATCGGCTGGTTCGCAGAGACTTCTACGTTCTGGGAGACCCTGCCGGGAGACAGTATACTACATGCAAACGAGGGTTACATGCTAATCTTGGATCGTGTATCATTCAACAATGGTTCCAGCTCCATCTGGACGAACTTGAAAGATGGTAACTCGGTATATCTATACTTCCCATCAGCATCGCGCACGGTAGGTACGATTAAAGATGACAATGAGGAAGTACCTATTAAAATTCCTTCTCATACGTGTATTATAGAAAGACCGTTTACTCCGGATATAGATGGTTGGAGCGGCGGTGAGTTAGTTCACTCGAACACCGACTCGCATTGGAACGTATTCGGTACTCCGTTGTTCCAGTCCAAAGCGGCTACTACTGTAGGAGAATCGGAATTGAAATACTTCTATTCTTGGAACTATACTGACAATACTTTGCGACCCAGAGTAACTTTGACAGGTGATACCGTATTCAAATCTATGCACGGCTACATGGTTCAGTTCGCGGGAAATGTTATCTTCACAGGTGCGCACATCAGTGCTTCTGTCGCAGCACGTCGCATGCCGAGCAACAAACACTATCTGGCAGAGTTGCAGTTAGTGAACGAAAACGGAGATGAGAATGCAACCTATGTGGAACTCCGCGAGAACGCCAATACTGATTTCCAACTGAATGAGGACATGTACATGATGCGTTCGTCGAATACAGTGGATCTGTATAGTTTTGCAGGCGCGTATGACGTAGCAGCGAATGTACTGCCGATAGATGATCAACTCGTCAGAGTCGGTGTGGATGTGAAACGAGCAGGTACTTATCGATTCACGATGCCGAGTGAATTTAGCGGAACAGTAACTCTGATTGATAATCTCATGGGCACACGAACGAATATGGCACTCGGAGACCATGAGGTATATCTGGAGCGCGGAGTAGATAACAACCGCTTCCTCTTGGAGATCAATATCAACAAGATGCCGACGGCAATCGATGGTGTGGACGGCGGTTCGCTCAAGGATGGAAAAGCACACAAGTTCATTGAGAATGGACAGATGTACATTCTTAAAGATGGCATCATTTACGACGCTCGCGGAGCGCGTGTTAAATAAGAATGAAAGAATTAAGGAATTAAAGAATGTAAGATATGAAAACAAGAATTGTAATGATTATCATGGCGGTGGCGCTTATTGCGCTGCCGGCCATGGCACAACAGCAGGAATGGCAATCCACCTCGGTAATGCAAGGCTCAGGTAGTTCCTATTCCTCGCAAGTAACAGCTGTAGGAGCGTCTGAAGTAAGCGACATGGGAACAACGACCACTTTAGCCAATGGACCACGAAGAGCAAAAAAAGATGGAGAGACTGAGGGTTCTGATTTTGGACCGGGAGCACAAACCGGTGGTTATCAGGACCCTAATTCCCCTATCGGCGATGCATGGCCTTTAGCGCTTTTTGCTGTTCTGTTTGCCGCATATATCGCGGTTAGAAAACATAGTATTAACCTTAATAATAAGCAATAATCATGAAAACGAATATTAAAACTCTCCTCTTTGCTGCCGCTTTGATGTTGAGCGGAAATGCGTGGGCGGATGTTGATATGCCGGATGGTACCTATTACTTTGATTTTAGCGACCTTGGAACAGATAAAGTATTTGAGGTACAGGTGTTTAATAATATTGATAATGTAAACTACATCACATTTAGCAGTGGCGATGCATGTAACAGCAGTGTGTCACAGAGAAGTAATGATCATCACATATACGAAAATACATCTTCAGGATTTATATATTTGAAACTGGGAATCACAACTGCCTTTAGTAAAGGAGGAGGTTTTATACGGTTTCGTTATGGTACAGCTAATGGCTCTACAACAGAAAGTAATTGGATGAACTATAAATCTCCGACCGACATAGGAGAAAAAGTATATGTATGTAAAGTGACAACTACTGACTATACATGGGGAACGACTACAGGAGATATTCCCTCCTGTTCCGGCGCTGTGGCTTCAGATCCTATTTTAACCTTCACAGCAGGTGCTAATGGAAGGATTACTACCGCTACTGCGGGGGGAGTGGAAGTAAGCTCTGGTGATGAAGATGGAGTAGCGGCAGGGACCATAGTGAACTTAGTGGCTACTCCTAATACCGGCTACGCTTTCTATGGGTGGAGTGATGGAGCAGAAATAGTCTCTTCCTCTGCTAATTATGCATTCACGATGCCATCGTCCAATGTTACGCTTACGGCTTTATTCTATGCGGATAATACGGATCCAAGTATTAACGGTTGTCCCAGTTGTTTCAGGATTACACCATAAGAATTTATCCCAAACCCTCCGAAAGGAGAGGTATTTTTCATAATATTTTTATATCCGCCACCGCCACTCGTGAGAGCCGCGGTGGTTTTTTTTGCCATATTATTTGCATATGTGCAAAAAAAGCAGTACTTTTGCGGTGGATTGCAAAAATACTGCGGTGGTTAGTCGGGTAGGCGAGATTCGAACTCACGACCTCCTGCTCCCAAAGCAGGCATTCTAACCGGGCTGAACTACTACCCGTTTTGCCCTCGCAAAATGGGTAGTAAATCGTTCGAGCAACGAGAGATAAGAACTACTACCGACTATGCGATTTAGCGAAATCGGGTGCAAAGGTACTGCTTTTTTTTGAGATGAGCAAATTTTAAAGAGAAAAAATGCAATATAAGGCTATTTTTATTGACATAGACGATACTTTGCTGGATTATGTGCCCTGCTGCAGGGCGGCTTTTGAAGGTGCATTGAGTAATACTCAATTAAAAATGATTGACCAACGACAGGCTCTGTCCCGCAACGACGAACTCTTTGATCTTTTCTTTGAGATCTCGGGGCGGTTGTTCTCGGAGGCGAAGCACGGGTTGCACACGATAGCCGAAGTGATGGAGTTATATCCCGCAGAGTTCTGCGAGAAGGCAGGTTATCCCCCTCAAGCCGTTGAGCCTTTCAAACAGGCTTTCCGTGAAGCATGGGGTCAGACCCATACCTTGGTGCCCGGGGCGAAAGAGATCTTGGAGTACCTGAGAGGGAAAGGTTATCGGTTGTTTGCCGCCAGTAACAGTTTCGGTCATCTGCAGCGCAGCCGATTGGAGAAAGCAGGGATTTTGAATTATTTCGAAGATACGTATATCTCCATGGATATCGGTTATGACAAACCCGATGTGCGATTCTACGAAGAAGCCCTTCGTCGCTGCGGCTTGCAGGCTCATGAGGTGGTGATGATCGGAGATAGTATGACGACCGACGTGCTGGGCGCTCAAGCGGCAGGGATAGACGCCATCTTCTTCGAGAGAAGAATACAAGATTCTAAATTCAAGATTGAAAATTCACGATACGAGACAATCTGCTCGCTGAAGGAGTTAGAGACCTTGCTGTAAGCGTGTGAGAAGGGTCTTCATATTCGGCAGAACAAGGTCAGCCTGCTCTTCAGCCAGCACTTCATCGGGCAGGATGCCTGTATTAACCGCTACCGTGAAGAGTCCCGCCGCTTTGCCGGCACGTACTCCAAGCGGTGCATTCTCCACCACCATACATTCCTTTTTGGCAAACCCACAACGCTCCCACGCTTTGAGATAAGGCTCCGGGTCGGGTTTGCCATGAGTGACATCATAGGCGGTGATGAAACCGGAGAAGATGCCAGGGAAAGTAGCTTCCAGCTTATCTAAGATCGAATGTTGCCCCGAACCGGTGACCACCCAACATTGTGTGCCCTGTTCGTGCAGGTAACGGAGCAGCGCTTGTATATCCGGAATAAAAGGCGGGAGTTGACCACCGGTGAGGCGGTTGAAAGTGTCGGATTTGAGACGATAGATCTCCTCAATCAGTTCTTGTGAGGGTTCTGTTCCATACTCCTTCAGGTGTACCTCATGGATGACTGACGAACCGGTTCGCCCTTCGTTACGATAGGTCTGCTCCTTGGTAAAGGGCAAACCATAATGGCTCATAGCGTACGCCCATGCCTGCGCATGGAATGGCATGGAGTCAAAGAGGACTCCGTCCTGATCGAAGAAAACAGCTTTGGGTAAGCGCGGCTTCGCCTGACAGACCGTTTCACTGACAGACCGCTTCTCTGTAAGACCGGCTTCGCCTGACAGATTTCTTTCGCCGAAGATGGTGGAGCCGATACGCACCATCGTGGCTCCACATTCGATAGCTATCCGGTAGTCATCAGACATGCCCATGGAGAGCACAGGCTTTGCCTGTGCGATCGTTTCACTGTTAGAAGTTAGATCGGCTGCGCCTGTTAGAGCGCGAGCAAAACTCGCTGCTTGGTTGAAACAGCGGCGGATTTCGGTCTCGTCGTCGGTGTTTGTTGCCATCGTCATACAGCCACGTACCCTAATGGTCGCGAGGTGGTCGCGGCAATGGTCTAGGATTAGACCGATTTCAGAAGGTAACAGCCCCGTTTTGGTAGTCTCTTTGGCGGTGTGGATTTCGAGGAGGACGTCTTGCGTTATTCCTTGTTTGGCTGCCTCGGTGTTGATGGCTTCGAGGAGGCGGAGCGAATCCACGGAATGAATGAGGTACGGGCGGAGTTTGAGGAGATCGCGCACTTTGTTGGTCTGGAGGTGTCCGATGAAATGCCAGTGGATGTCCGCGGGTAATTGCGGGATTTTGGCTTTCAGTTCCTGCACTCTGCTTTCGCCGAAATGGCGTTCTCCTGCATCGTAGGCTTCACGGATCGCTTCG
Organism: uncultured Bacteroidales bacterium; assembly: GCA_946406195.1. Classification (GTDB taxonomy): domain Bacteria; phylum Bacteroidota; class Bacteroidia; order Bacteroidales; family Paludibacteraceae; genus Colicola. The sequence goes on along the minus strand of CAMJJT010000010.1, from coordinate 37,841 downwards.
ACGGGTTGGAACTTACTCACGCACACGAGCGTGACATGCGCAGGGATAGACGCGCGTACCTTTTTTATTTGCTCTCTAACCATTGCTTATAGGGCGTCATATAACGATCTAATTTTTCGGTATAGACGGTTTGGATGTCCACCATGATGCCTGTTTCATATACATTTGCCAGCTCGTCGTTCACCGCGTTACCGAAGAAAAGGAGATCGTTGGTGAGGTTGAGATAGGCGGAGAACATAGGCGGAATCACCGTTCCTTGCTCGCGTACGGCACGCTGGAGGATATGATAATTCTCCTGTTTGTCGTCGCCGCTGAAAGGCGCCTCAATCGGCAAATGATGATTGGTGAAAGGATGGTAGGGTTCAAAGAGCCCCTCTTCGCCCATATGATACCGACGCAGGTATTCATAAATCAACTCTCTCGCCGTGACGTTATAATCGGGATAGATAGTGACCTTGCCGATCATCCAACGCACCTCGGGATGATTATACAGCACAGCTCCGATGCCATCCCATATATTATCGAGCGCAAAGAGAGCCTTGACGCCCATCTCGCGTTTCTGATACATGGGTTGGACGAACGCCCGCCCGAACTCAATCGTATGAGGCAGATAATCGCGAATGAAGCGCTCGGAATAATGGAAGAGATGCGCCGAGGTGATGAACGGTTGTCCATCCCGGATCTCCGCCTCTGTGCCGATGAGGTAACGGTAACCACCGATAATCTGCTGATGCTCAGGGTCCCAAACGATCAACTGATGGTATGGTTTGGCCATCGTGTCCATCTCATCGATGTCCATCTCATTGCCGGTAGCTCCTCCTCCATCACGATAACTAATCTCGCGGAGACGGGCTATCTCACGCATTATGTTCGGGCATTCATGTGCCGTGATATCATAAATAAGATTATCCGCTTTATTGGACGGACGTAACAGATGTCCCTCTAACTCGCTAACCAAGAGGGCTGTGTCAACAGGAGGTATAATTTGTTTCATAATTCACAATTATTTGGTCGTTGGTCGTTGGTCGATGGTCCTTAGTCCTTAGACCATGATCGATAGACTTGCATTTTTACATATTGCGCCCATTGTTTGGGTGTTTTCGAATTATCAAACGTGGTGTAAGGGATAGGCGGCAGGACATGCACTTTGAAGTGCTTACCCCGTGCGCCGTACATCTCGTCCACCAAGTATAACATCTCTATATTCAATTTGATATGCAGCCATTTGCGGAGCAGCGCCAAGGTATAGAAGAACCGGCTGTTTTGTCCCTCGAAATAGATAGGCACGATGTCGCGCTTGTACTCGCGGGCACGCTGGATGAAGTTCTTCTGCCATTCAAGGTCTTGGATCAACCATTCATGGTTGATACGTTGGAGTCGACTGCAAGCCCCAGCGGGAAAAGAGAGCACGTCGCTCTCGGATTCCCACATGCGTTGTTGCTCCGCCGCCTGTTCACGGGTGAGACGACCTACTTTATTCACGGGTGCCCATAAGTCCGCGATCGGTTCCATGAACATCAGCAGTTCATTAACGATCACCTTGAGCGGTCGTGGGCGATGGTCATGGATGAGTTGCGCGATGATCATTCCATCCAGTCCACCAAGCGGGTGGTTAGAGACGAAGATCACCGGTCGGTCATCTGTAGGGATATTTTCCGTCCCTTCAATGGAAGCAGAACATCTGAGCTCTTCACTGATAGTAAGGCGTATGAACTCATAATCTCTTGCATCGGGATGACGACGCAGGAAAGCGTTCATCTCCTTGATATGCGTGATTCGCTCAAGGTACCGAATCAGGAATTCAGGCACGTGCGCCTTGGGCGCTTTGCTCTTCAGGATGGCTCGTATGTCAAATTGAACAGGCATTATTGTACGGCATGCAAGATATCCATGATACCTGTTTTGGCGATGGAGATTAGCTCACAATCATAGGAACCCATGGCTTGCTTGAGGGCGAAGACTGCGTCGTCGAGCATGTTTGCCTGCACGAGGACGGATTGTGTCTTACGCGTCTCTTTATCTCCATCGATGGTGATCATCTCTACGCGCGCTTTGTACCAGTAAGCGCCGCCTTCATTCGGGAAGACCTCAAAGAACTGACTACGCTTGCAGCTCTGTACTTCGCAATCTCCGAAGATGTAAGGTTTGATCTCCTCCATGAGGCAGTTTTCCGCATCCGCGAAACTGACTGCGCCGTCCACGAGGTAGATCTCTTTTACTTTGCCCGGGTTGTCTTCACCCGTCTGGCGCTCATAATGTACTTTTAATTCGTGAAAAATCATATTATTTGGTGTTTAGTCGTTAGTCGTTGGTCGTTGGTCATTGGTCGATTATTTATCAATTATCAAGTTGGCGACATCGGTGGCGGTGAGCGGTTGTTGCGGCATGGGGCGTAGCGTACCGCTCCAGAGGAAGAGGGGCGAGGTAGGGTTGTCGTCGATCACCCTATCCACCGCTTGTTCTTCGTCCTGCATGAGTTGCCACCCGGGTTGGAGCATAAGCACTACGTCGCCCGTATGACGTTTGCAGAGGGTTGAACCGAGCAGCGGATACCTCATGGCATCCAGTCCCGGCATCGCTATCTGTACACCCTCAAACTCCATGAGGAAATTAGAGACTTGGCGTTGAAGTGCCTCTAAGTTCAAGCGTTTTTGCTCGATGAGCGTGCGGTTGAGATAGATCGACTGTCCGTAGGCGCCATCTACCCATCGCTCATGTCCGTAGAGCGCCATGAGATAGGTTCCGGTGAGCGCAGCGGCACGGTCGGCATTAAACTGCTGCACAGGTATTTGCAACTCTCTCATCGCCTGCATAGAGGCGCCTAAGATCGGACGTCCCACCACCAGCAACTGATAGTTAGCCCGTCCGATACGACGGTCTAACTGCTCCATGAGAAAGCCCAAGTCTTGGTTCAGACGAAGGTATATATCTTCTTGCTCCGCAGAGGTGATGTGATCCGATTCGGCTTTGGGACTGAGCGCATGGAGTTGGAGCATCAGCAGGTCCGGCGTAGCGTCGGTGCCCATCTTCTGTTGTTTTTGCAACTCTAAGGCTAAGTCAATAACGAGTGTGTTCGCTTCCGGCGCACGGTACAGTACATCCTTCACGGCATAGGAGAATCCTTTCTTGCGTTCCTGCGCAGTAGGGTGCGAATAGGTGATAATATCCATGCGAGGATACCATTCACGCGCCATCATTGCAGCAATATGTCCGTTTTGATTCTGCTCATAGGCAGCTGTAGGAAGTCCCTCGGAATAATAGGCGGTGGTGCACCATTGTTGCGTGGCAGCGTCTAACCAGCAGCAAGCGTTGGCTGTATGTCCCGCCAAGAGGATCGTGGTCTCCGGTTGGATACCCACGGCGTAGATCTTCGCGTTAGGGTGGAGTAACCGTAAGCGGTCGGTGATCGTTTGAGAGAGCAGGTTGCGCGGCGAGAGACGAAGCGAAGTGCCGATTCCATGGGCAGTCTCGTCCTCTAACATCGCGTGCTGCTTGCGGTCCTGACGTTGGAAATAGATATCCATGGTGTATCCGTTTCGGTCGGGCGTGGCGCCTGTCATCAGCGTAGCCGTCGTCTCATTACCGCCATAAACGAGATGGGGATAAGCAATCGTCGTCTGGAAAGCCTCTTCGCTCAGCGTCCGGAGCCCGCCTTGCTGCCAAAAAGGACGCAGCAAAGTGAGGTTCTCCGTCGTCATTCCATCCACCACCGCTACCACCGTCAAACGGGGAGCAGCGCTCATCGTAAGGCATAAGAGGATGCCAATTATCGTACTATATAGATAAGTCTTGCGCATAAATGAACAGCGGGAATAATCAGTAATCGCCATCCGAACCCTACCAACGGATGCAACGAAAAGAAAGTAAGAAAAGTCACGATGATCAGTAGCAACACGTAGGGAATAGCTGCTGCCATCTCAAGGGCCCATGACCATTTGTTACGTCTGCGGTCGTAGAGACTGACAGCCGCTACGATCAGGGCGTAGAGCGCCAGCCCGAAGGGCCAAGACGCGTACCATGGAGTAGTCGGGAGAGGGAAGGGACCTATTTGGTTTTCGCTTATCAGCGGTGTACCGTCCGTCTGATGCGCCTGCGCCATATAACGCATGAGTTCTTCGGGCAGGAAGAGACGTTGGAGGGAAGTCATCGGACGATCCGCTTTGGGACCAAAGAGCAGATTGATACCGGCATTCTCCCATGAGAGCGCACCCGTGTAATGACGGATGAAAGCTCGATAAGTAGTACCTGTGTAGCCTTCGTAATCGGAGAGGAGAGTGTCCCCTATGACCTTGTTAATCAGCACAAAAGGACGGGTGGCACAATTGTCAAACACAAAATTATAGAGGTATTGGCGGTGCTCGGGTTGATAGTTGAGCAGTAGAGCCTGCCATAACGCCTCTCGTTGCTCCGCCGATAAGTTAAGCGTTTGTTCGTAAACAGGGCGGTTCGTGAGGATATATTCGTGCATAAACCACCGATAAGACGAAGCGCCTAATTCATACCACGTTTCTCCTTTGACGAATTTCCAGTAGAAATGGTCGGTGTCAAAATCAAAGATTCCGTAGTTGAAGACGATATCGATATTGTTCTCTTGATCGCAGACCCGGATGGCGGTGTGTCCGTATCGCGCGTAGAGTTCCTCTCCGGGCGTGCAGGTAAGCAGCGACAGACGTGCTTCATCGCTCAGGGTCTGCGCCTTGAGCGAAAAGCTGATCATCATCAGCAGGCAGAGGATATATGTCCGGATCTCACAACGCATAAACGGCAATACAATAAGGAATGAAGGTGCAACTGATACCCATCAGCCATCCCGCGCATACTTGCGCAGGCGTGTGTGCGTCAAGGCGCAGGCGCGCGTACATTAATAATAATGAGAGGAATGACCATCCGAGGATAGTGCCCCAAGTAGGAGTAGCGCAGATAGCAAGACAGTAACTCATCAGTCCTCCGAAGAGTCCTCCCATGCCGGTGAGGTGAGCACTGATCTTCCATGCGCGGTTAATGAGGGCAATCAGACCGATCGCTACGGTTGCTCCCACCGCAATAAAGCCCAAGAAAACAGGTGCTTTGACCACTTGGATGAGAAAATAAGCCCAGAAAGCAAAGCCTGCAAGTGTGTATATATACGGCATGGTGCGTTCTTGGGCGTTGGCTATCTGTATATCCGCCACTTGCCCGCGGCGGATCATCCACCAGATGGCGCTCATCGGTAGCAAGCAGGTCAGAAAGAACGTGCCGATGATCGTCACCAGCGACCATACCAGCGGCAAGGGACTGACATGCACGGCGTAGGCGCAGCAGAAGAGAATCATCCCGTAGGTGGGGATGAAAAGCGGGTATAACAACACGCTCATCGCACGGGATAATATATCTGCTAATCGGTTCATACGCTCTTTCTCATACGGGCAACCGGGATGTCAAACAGGTCGCGGTACTTAGCTATAGTGCGGCGGGCAATCGGGTAACCATGTTCCGCCATGAGTGTTGCCAACTGGTCATCATTGAGCGGATTGCGTTTATCTTCCGCCGCAATGAGTTCAAGCATGATCTTCTTGATCTCCCGCGTGGAGACCTCATCGCCTTCGGCGTTCGTCATTCCCTCCGAGAAGAAATACTTGAGCGGGAAAGTGCCGAACCGCGTCTGCACATACTTACTGTTGCTTACGCGCGAGATAGTGGATACATCGTACCCTGTGCGGTCTGCTATGTCTTGCAGCACCATCGGTTTGAGGCTGGTCTCCTCGCCGTCCAAGAAGAAATCATATTGGGCTTTCAGAATCTCCGTCATGGTGCGCATAAGCGTTTCGTTGCGCTGCTGGATGGCGTCGATAAACCATCGTGCGGAGTCTAACTTCTGCTTGATGAACTGGGTGGCTTTGCGCGTCTCGGCGTTCTGCGGCATGGAACTGTATTCGCTCAGCATATCGCTGTATTCGCGGCTCACATGCAATTCCGGGATGTCGCCTGTATTGAGCACAACGAATAACTCCTCATCCCGCTCCTCGATGGTGAAGTCCGGGATGATGGTCTCCCGTTGGGTCTCGTACATATTGCCGGTGAAGGCGTTCGCGGGTTTTTGGTTAAGACGGATAATCTCCTGAACGGCGCTCTGGAACTGCTCGTCGGTACATTCCAAGCGCTGCTTGATCTTATCGTACCAGTGTTTGGAGAAAGCCTCGAAATAATCCTTGAGGATGGTATGTGCCAATCGGATCGCCTCCGTTTGGGGCGTCTTGACCTCCAGCTGTTTGAGCAGGCACTCCTGTAAGTTAGCGCTGGCTATTCCGGGAGGGTCGAACTCTTTGATCTGTTTGACGATTGCCTCCATCTCTTCGTCGGTCACGCTCAGCTGCTCTTGGAACATCAGATCGTCCACCAGCTGCTCAGTCGTTCGCCTCAGATAACCGTCATCGTCAATATTGCCCAATACCCATTTGGCGATATGCCGTTGAGGTTTGGTCATATCCGTGAGGTACACCTGTGCTTTGAGTTCCTCAATGAGGCTGCTCCCTCCGATAATCGGTACTTCGCGTCGGTCTTCATCGACCGGATTGGACGGTTGACGCAGCATATAACCCGGCGTCTCATCATCGGAGATATATTGCTCATAGTTGAAATCCTCGTTCTGCAAGGGATCGCGCTGTCTGCCTTCCTCGTAGCCGTCATCGGGCATGTATCCTTCTTCATCAATCGACATGTCGTCAATCGTCATGTCTTCTGTCTGCTCGCGTCCTTCTTCCAAAGCCGGATTTTCCTGCAACTCCTCATTGATACGCTGATTCAACTCGATGGAAGGTATCTCGAGCATACGAATGACTTGTATCTGGGTGGGAGACAACTTGGTTGTCTGCGTCATGTTTTGTTGAAGTCCGACTTTTTGCATAACTAACAGTTTAACAATTTAACGAATTAATTCCAGCACGCTGGAGGTGATATATTCAAGTTGCTCCTCGTCCAATTCCGTATGCATCGGAAGCGAGAGGACACATGCCGCGAGGCGCTCTGCAACGGGGAAATCTCCGTCCTTATAGCGCGGGTCGAGGTATGCTTTCTGCTGGTGCAGCGGAACGGGGTAGTATATCATCGCCGGAATACCGCGCGCCGCTAATCCTTCGCGCAGCGCATCGCGGTCAGCTCCTACCACACGCAGCGTATATTGATGGAAGACATGCGTAGAGTGGGGCTCACGTCCCGGTATGAGCAGTTTGTCGTTGCCTGCGAAAGCTTTGTCGTAATACGCTGCGGCTTTCTGGCGCGCTGCGATATACTCATTCAAATGCGGCAACTTGGCATCTAATACGGCTGCTTGAATGGAGTCCAGACGGCTGTTTACGCCTACCTCGTCATGATGATAGCGGATATGACATCCGTGGTTAGCGATCGCGCGCATCTTATCCGCCAGCGCATCATCGTTGGTGAAGATAGCTCCGCCGTCGCCGTAACAACCGAGGTTCTTGGACGGGAAGAAAGAGGTGCATCCGATATGTCCTATCGTACCAGCCTGTTTGGTCTCGCCGTTAGCAAACGTGTAATGCGCACCTATCGCCTGACAAGCATCCTCTACTACGTAGAGATGGTGCTCCTTCGCCAACTCCATGATCGCTTCCATGTTCGCACATTGACCGAACAAATGAACCGGCACGATGGCTTTGGTACGAGGCGTGATAGCACGACGAACGGACTCCATATCCATATTCATCGTCTCCCAATCAACATCCACCACCACCGGCGTCAGGCCTAATAGCGCCACCACTTCTGCGGTCGCGATAAAAGTGAACGTAGGAGTGATAACCTCATCGCCGGCTTGGAGACCCAGCCCCATGAGGGCTATCTGCAACGCATCGGTACCGTTACCTACGTTGATCACATGCTTGGCGCCTGTGTATTGCTCCAGATGTGCCTGAAACTCAGCCACTTTAGGACCCTTGATAAAGGAAGTACTGTTGATCACTTCCGCAATACCGGCGTCTATTTCCTCTTTGATTTTGATGTACTGCGAATGCAGATCCACCATTTGAATCTTTTTCATTGCCTATTGTTCTAATAATAAAAACTCCACTACCCCCGGGAAAGCCCAAGCGGCAGTTATATAGGGGGTGGAGTAACGGATTTCCACATCCAGTTTGTCCTTACGCTCAGGCAGGTACGTACACACGGCGCGTATGTCTGACGCGTTCACCTGCGCAAAATGACTGATTCCTACGCGCACGTTCACCTCCACTTGGTCAGGGAACAAACGGATGGTGTAGCCTTCCGGAGCACCGATGACATGCACCGGAACCAACATCTTCTTTTCTGTGAACCGCTCCGCGATGATGCGCATGCTGAGGCTGTCAATGTCTGAGCGGATGCCTTTCGGCATCGCTAACGCGATACGCAGATTCGTGGTGTCGCTAAGATCCTCCAGATGGGTAGGAACGGTGAAAAGAGTGTCAATCTTATCCAGTATTTTATCCTGACCGTAGATCTTGATTTTCTGCGGACTGATAAGCGGTTTCTCAACGATCTGATACTCGTTGGCTGTGGTCATCTCTCCTGCGAAAGCCACGCAGACGGTTTTCTCCTGCTCCGTAAAATACGGGCAGATGATCTCGTCCGGATTGGCTTCAATCAGGCTGCTTGTGCCTTGCAGCAAATCGCTTATGCTGCGTCGCAACGCATCGGAAGGAATATGAATCGTTCCTTTGGAGCCGTGGATATAGGGATGTAAGTCTATCGTGAGACGAAGGGGATCCTTGTGATACGTGTTGAGTCGTGCGCCGGCATCCCGAATCTCAATCATCACGGAGGAAGGCAGTCCGTCTCCCTCCAACCCGATGGTACCGGGCTTGCCTGTATATTGAATGAGTACCGGCACAATGGTGTTACGGACCGAGTGCATTGCATGTCCGTACCAAATCATCGCGGCAAGCGCTACGAACAACAGAAATGTGAGGAAATCCCTTTTCAAAATCACTTACTTTCTTGCTGTGCCTCTGCTGCGTCAGCGAAGACACTCTCTTTGCTCACTTTGATGGTGACATCTTTCGCGATAGTGATGATGAAAGCGGTGTCCTGCACCTCTTTGATCTCGCCGTAGATACCACCTGCGGTAACGACCTTATCGCCCTTCTTCATCGCCTCACGTTGCTTCTGAAGCTCTTTCTGACGCTTCGTCTGAGGGCGAATCATGAAGAAATAGAATACTACAAAAATGAGGATCATCATAATCCAAAATGACCATTGATTACCTTGCTGTCCGTCAGCAGCCGTAGCTGCCTGTAAAAAAATGAGATTTAACATAATTGTATAGATTATTAATTATTTTTCGTGATGACGTGATCTCGTGACGACGGGATTATTTCAGGGTCAGCACTTTGAAGAAATCACCGTTGTTTTTCTGGTCTCTTAATATCTCCGAGAGAATACCGTTAATAAACATGTAACTCTTCTCGCCTGAGTACTCTTTGGCAATCTCGATATATTCGTTCATCGAGACGGTGAGCGCGATGTCTTCGAAAGTCAGGATCTCCGCCAAGGCTGTCTCCAAGATGATCCGGTCCATGTATGCGATACGATCAGCCTCCCATCCTTTGAGGTGTGTATTGATCTGCTGCTCGTATTCTTCATGACCGGTTAGGGCTTTCTCCAAGAGCGTCATGGCGAAGTTCAGCTCGTCTTCGCTATCGAACATCTCCAGCAGCGGAGTCTCCGGCGTGCTGTCCGGTTTGAAACGCTTGATGGTCTTGATGATATAACTGATGACGATGTCCGCGTCCGTGGTCCAGTTGGATTTATCCAGCGCTACCTCCATCTCGTCCAACGCGTCCTGCAAGGCTCCGCTTTCGGCAAGCAGGTTTTGGAAGATCTGCCGCCAAAGACGTTTGTCGTCCTCGTAAGTACAACTCTCCGCCTCCATGTATGCGCGGTAGAAATCACTCTCCGCCATCTGACGATAAATCTCGGCTACGGCGGACATCCCGCAATCCCAAGACAGATGTTGCTCGAGTACATGTGCGCGCAGCGCGCGATTATCAAATAGTTGCTGCGCCAAACGGTTCTCTATAAACCGACGGTTAGGCTTCCACGCAGCGTGCGTAGCGCGGGCGCGCGCAGACTGCTCCTCCAGTTGTTGCTGTGCATAAGCTGTCAGCTCATTGACAAAATCAAGGAGCACGAAGTATAAATCATAAGTGTCTGCAAAACTTTTGCGCAGCTCTTTGCGCGCCGTAATAAGGGTTTTACCCGGGGCTTTGTAGTAAGCGAACAGCGTCTGTACAACGCGCGTTCGAACCATTGTTCTATTAATCATCGAAGTCAATCAGTAAAAAAAATCGCGCAAAGTTACAAAAAAATTTGCATATGTGCAAGAATTTTAGTAATTTTGCCGCGAATTTCCTCAAATTAATAAAAAATATATAAAAAAAATGGAGAAGAACGAAGAAAGACACGAACAAGAAATCGTGTATAGCCGTTCCGTCAAGGCAGGAAAACGCATCTACTACTTAGACGTTCGCAAAGCGCGTAACGAAGATTTGTATTTATGCATTACAGAAAGCAAACGCCGTCAGGCGGAGGGTGAGGAAGCTCCGTCGTTTGAGAAGCATAAAGTCTTCTTGTACAAGGAAGATTTTGCGCATTTTACAGAAGGACTGCAGGATGTTATCGCTTATGTACAAAGCCAATTAGGCGACATTGAAGAGCGACAAGAGTGGAAACCTGAGGAAACGGCTGAAAATCAGGATGAAGAACCTAAGAAAAAAGGACTTTTAGGATTTCTTCGGAAATAGCTGCTTTGGTTTGAAGGGGTAGGGCGGTTACCGAACCATCGGATTGCAGGATTGTAACGATATTGGTATCTGTCCCGAAACCTGCCCCCTTGTCACGGAGTGAATTTAACACTATCGCATCGAGATGTTTGCGTTCCAATTTGTGGAGCGCATTCTCTTTTTCATGCTCTGTCTCCAGCGCAAAACCGATGAGTGTCTGTCCCTCTTTCTTGCTCTCTCCCAAGGCGCGAGCGATGTCCTGCGTCTCTTTGAGGGTAAGGGTGAGCGTGTTAGAGTTGAGAAGTTGCTCTTTCTTCATTTTCTGGGAAGCAACCTCTGCGGGAGTGAAATCTGCGACTGCAGCGCAGAGGATAGCGCAGTTATTCTTTGGCCACTCGGCGCAACATACTTCGTACATCGCTTGCGCGGACAGCGCATCAATCCTTCGAATCGCACCGTAAGGATTATAGACGGGCGCACAAACGGCTCCGCAAACAAGCGTCACCTGCGCACCTCTGCGAGCGCAAGCGTGCGCCAAGGCTACACCCATCTTGCCCGTTGAGTAATTACTGATAAACCGCACCGGGTCAATCTTCTCCTGCGTGCCGCCGGCTGTGATAAGCACTCGTTTGTCCGTCATCGTCTGAGGCGTCAAGGCGTACTCGAGCGCTTCTTGTAGTGTCTCCACTTCGGGCATGCGTCCCTTTCCGCTTGTTCCGCAAGCTAAGGGACCGCACTCGGGTTCGATGATTCGCACATTTTTCCACGTGCGAATAGTGGCGATGGCTTGTTGCGTAGCGGGGTTTTCCCACATTTTGTCGTTCATCGCGGGAGCAAAGAGAACCGGTTTGCGGGCGATGCAGGAACAGATAGTAGTGGTCAAGGCATCGTCGGCTATACCGGCGGCTGTCTTGGCAAGCACGTTCGCCGTAGCCGGAACTACGATCATCGCATCGCACCACTCCGGCAGCGAGATATGCTCCGTGGCATGTTCGTTGATAGCGGCAAACACATCCGAATAAACCCTGCTGCCCGAAACGGTTTGCAGGGTTAACTCGGTCACAAACTGTAAGGCATTTTGCGTCGTGGCTACTCTCACCTCCGCGCCCGCCTTGACGAGCGAACGGATCAGTTCGGGTATCTTATACGCTGCGATGCCTCCGCTGACGCCTACGATGATACGTTTGCCTTCTAACATGCTAACGCTTGAACGATTAGACGTTGGAACGTCGCAGCGACTTATTTCAACGCGTCGTCGCGGTTACCGGTGCGATAGATCAGGTCGCCGTCGATGAACTCTTGGGTCGCCATCAGAGTAGCTTTCGGCAGACGCTCGTATTGACGGCTGATCTCGATCTGCTCTTTGTTCTCAAAGGTCTCGTCCAGAGAATCTTGCGGGATAGAGAAATCCTGCAATTTGGCATCCAGCTCTCTCTTGATGCCTACGCTGATCTGGTTAGCGCGTTTAGCGATGATGGCTACGGTTTCGTACACGTTACCAACGCCTTCTGTCAACTGATTAATGTCGCGTGTGACAGTGTTTTTGGGGGCTTTTGAATTCTTGTAATCCATATGTTTATTCTCTAATTGTTTTACGTATTTTGTCTTGCATCTTGTCCGCCTCTTTGCGATGTTTGGAGTTCGGGAACTCTGTCACGAAATTATAGTATTCGTCTTGCGCATCGCGGGCGCGGTCAAGCAGTTTCTCCTCAAAAGAGTGAATCATCTCTTGGTATTTGGATTGCAGGATGAGCCAACTGAACTCCTCCTGATATTTATTGCTGGGATAGTTCTTGAGCGCATTCTTGCAAACAATTTCGCAACTGAGGTAGTTATTGCCCAGATATGATCCGAGATTATAGTATAACTTCGCGTTCAACAGCTCTTTGTAGGCCAGTTTGTCGTACATCTCGCTCATCTCTTTGTACGCTTGCTCCGCGTACGGGCTCTCCGGATAAAGCTCCACAAAGACGGTGTAAGCATCGATGGCTTTCTCCGTTATGTCTTGGTCCAAACGAGCGTCCGGGGACTCCAGATACAAGCAATGAGCCACTTGAAAATACGCCTCGGTGGCATATTTGCCTTTCGGGTAATTCTTGGTGTACGCCTCGTAGTAGTCGGTCGCGGAGGCATAGTTTTTCTGACCCATATAACTTCTCGCCAGATAAGCTAACACATCCTCCGAACGCTCCGTGCCGCGATAGTACGACGACACATCGTCCAGCAGCGTCTGGGCGCGGATATACTGCTTGTTATTGAAATACATCAACGCCGCCTGATATTTCTCCTCAGGGTCGTGCGATTTCAATAAACGCTGGTACTCGCCGCAACTCGTGAGTACTACAATTAACAATAATATGAATAGCCCTTTTCTGCGCATTCTAATGAAATAGCCTGCAAAATTACTGCTTTTTTTTGAATTATGCAAGAATTTTAGTCATTTTTTTTATAAAAACAGTATTATATACTCTTAAAAATGACAAAAAGCGCCTTTGGTGGGACGCTTTTTGTGAAAAAACCGGTATTGGCGCTTATCCGGCGTAGCTGCCGTACTCATTCTCCTCCGGCAATCTTTTGACGTTCGACTTTGAGAGAAGCGGTCTTTTTACCCCAAAATTTGCATATATCAAAAAAATGTATTATCTTTGCACTCGATTTCTGAATAGCCTGCAGAAATATTCTAACCATACCACTGACAGCCTAAGAACATACCGCTCCTTTCTTGTCAACTATTTTCTGACGCGATGCATCGGAACTGGTTTCATATTTCTGGTAGCTCCGGGATAATGATATCTGGATTATGTTTCTTCAGTTCGGCAAGAAATTCTTTGGTTTCTTTAAGCATAAGCTTGATTTTCTTATTTTGAGTTGTCTCTAATCTCAAAATTATAATGTCAGAATAATAAATTGAGAATTGTTTTTTAAAATTGATTTGTTCTATACTTGAAATAGGAATGGTATAGTGTTTATACGTTTGATATATTTCTAATGTGCCGTTGTCATGTACCAATACTCGTTCACGAGTCGTTCTATAAGCAATGTACAGATAAAATACTAATAAAAAAATTAAAGAATCTATCCATGTGCTTTCAGAATCACAGTTGAAAAGTATTTGTATAAGTTCTACAAAAAAAACAGAGAATATAACTGCAAAAATTACAGCTCCAAACAATATAACATAGTATAATTTCGAAGGCTCTATCGGAGTGTAACGCCTAAATTCAATATAACTTTTTCGTTCCATATTTATTTTCTAGAAATTTGAAATCATAAAATAAAATCGTCCGTTCCAATTGTTCCTAAAATAATCTTCCCCATATCTTTGATAAGAGGAATGTCTGACTCGTCAATTTGGCGGAACGAGTCATCGTTGTCAACAGAGACAATCCTGTTGGGCAAAGATACATCTTCGGAAGCTGTATCTGATGATTTGCTACTGCATGATGTGAAACTAAAACCACAACATGTAATCATCAAAAAAAGTGAGATTTGTTTAATAAAAGTTTTTTTCATTTTTGTGTAATTTAAATGGTTAATAATGTAGTACCTGCGCATGTACTTTTTTTGTTTGGAAATCCGATGCAAAGGTACTGCTATTTTTTGTGTTATGCAAATTATCTCACACAAAAATGGAACACAAATAGTCTGAAGAATAGGTTGATTGACAGTGTGTTATATAAACACAACCTCACTTTTTTTGACACACGTTGTCACTCCCTGTTAACAAGAGCCAATAACCGGCTCCGCCAGTCGGCAAAATTGCTTATTCCGAGCTTCTTGGCAATTCGTTTGCGGGTCGTCGGAATACTGGCATAGGAGTACCCCATGACAAGGGATATCTGCTCGTCGGACAGATTTAACAAGGACAGACAGACGAACATCAACTCGCGGTCGCTTATCTGAAACTCTTTCCGCATGTAGCCGGCAAAGCCATCCAGCCGTTTGTCCGCTTCTCCGAAGAACTGCTCGTATCGGTCGCAATGCAGTATACGGTCAATGGCCTGCAGGTCATAACGGTCACGCTCCTCGCCTCGCCGCTTGGGACGGTCTTTCTCCGCTAACTTGATAGCGGTATATACCTCCATCTTCCAATCATCAAGCGCTTTGAGGCGCGGAGGCATGTATTCATCGGCATGCTCTCGCAATTGCATGATTTGCTCCCGCTGGTATTCCATCTGCTGTTTGCCGCTTATACGCATCAGTATCAGCATAACGACAAGCAGCGAAATGAGTGCCACAGATGTTACGGCTAATATGAAAAGTGGTGTATTCATCGGATAAAATCATCCCATTGGGGCGACGTAATAGTTACCAAACTGTCATTTTGCGCCACAATGAAGTAACAAGCAGCGTCTTGAGCGCGTGCAATCATCGCCAAACCTTCTTCTTCGCCGAGCACCATACAAGCCGTCGCGAGCGCATCGGCTCGCATACAAGATGAACTGACGACTGTAGCGCTCAGCAGTGAGTGCTGCACGGGATAACCCGTGCGAGGGTCAATCGTGTGACTGCGACGCTCTCCGTCCGCGTAGTAGTAATTGCGGTAATTGCCGCTGGTAGCCATGCACACATCGCTTACTGCTAATACCTCCTGCAACTCCTCTTGCGCACCTTCGTTATTGATGTTCGGCTTCGTAATGCCTATATGCCACGCCTGTCCTTTGTCGTTCACGCCATGCGCCACCACTTCGCCGCCTATGTCCACCAAGTAGTTCTCCGCGCCATGCTCCTTCAGTACTTCAGCAATCATGTCGCAGGCTTGACCTTTCGCTACAGCGCCTCCGTCTATCTGCACACGCGGATCGGACTTAATCACCTTATGGTCAATTAGTTGTACTTTGTCGAAACCAACAAATGAACGGATAGAATCGATTGTCTGAGGATGGATGGCAGCATACTGATCACTCTTTCTCCCAAATCCGAAAGCCTTTACTAAAGGAGCCACGGTGATGTCGAATGCACCATTAGAAAGGGCATAAACGCGTTCCGCTTCGGACCACATCTGCTCGAAAGCATCATTCGTCACCGTGTCGCGATTATCGTTGATGGCGCTCAGGATAGAGTGGGGATTAAACAAACTCAGGCTGTTGTCAAACGCCTCGAAAGCCCTCTCAATAGCCTCTCCCAGATCTTCGGTAGCCTCATAGCGCACGTTGTAATACGTCCCGAAAACCTTGCCCTCGTTGCGATAATACGACGATTTGGGGTCGTCGTCCCAACCCCAAATCAACAAAGCACAGATGGCAATGCCGATCAGTGCACCGATGGTCTTTTGCTTATTCACAGGCGAGCGTGCTTAGAACCAGAAGCCGCAACCGATGACTGCATTGAGTTTCTGGTTGTATAACTTTTCGTCGCCGGCTTTGGAGATATATGCGTTTTGCGTGTTTATACCATCCGGGTTAAGCGAACCCTGCGCAAACAGATCGATAGTGCATGGTCCCACTTCCCACTCTTTATTGAGTTTGACGGAAATGTTCGTAACGGCAAACTTCGAGTTGCCGTATAAGTCGCTCGCAAAAGGCGACATACCCAACTCACCGCCTAAGGTCAAACCGATGTTCTCCCATGTGTAGCTGTAGCCTAATTCGAGATACGAACTCCAAGCGCGGCGATAAGTCTCGTCCCCAAACTCATCTTCTCCGTACACGAGGTCGTTACCGGCTATCGTGGTGTACCAGTTGATGTAAGCGTTCTGACCGAAGAAATGCTCGAAGTTATAACCTACCCATACTTCCGTTGTGCTGGTGCTACCGAAGTTATAGATATCATCTACGCTTTTCCAGTTGAAGAAACTGGTACCATCGCAATAGTAGTAATGGTTCATACCTACGCTTGCTCCGTAAGCGGAGAAAGAGAGAATGACATCCAACTCCGGCATGAATTTCGTATAACCGCGTCCGTCGTTCATGTTCTTCTTGAACATCCAGTCGCTGGCGCCAAGACTTGCCCAAACGCCTGCACGGAACTGAATAGCTTCGTCCAACGCGTCAAATCCTACACTCGCGGTTGGTTGAAAACTCAAACTACCATTGTATTGACCACGCCAAATATAGGCGCTTACAACTTCGGCTCCCGCCTCATAAGCGAAGGAAACAGGCTTGCTCGCCTCCTCTTCCTGTGCCATTACTGTCACTGCCATCATCGCGGCAGCCAAAATAGTAAAAATCTTTTTCATATCCTTAAATTATATAATTCTCAATTTTCAATTTTCACCTTTCAATTACTTCAAGTAAATGCCATACGTGACATTGAGGTTGACACTCTGTCTGCTCGGCTGAAAAGGATGCCAAAAAGCAGTGGTGCGATCCGCAGCGATGGCGGATGGGTTGATGGAAATCTGCGAAATAAGCATCATTCCTAAGTGCGGACTGAGATCCCAGTCCCTGCGCAGACGAAGATCGATATTCGGTACGCAGAACCCTCTTTCAAAGCGCGAATACACGCTTCGCCAAGGAGAGATACCTACCGCTCCGTACAGGCTAAGTCCGTACGGCAGTTTCTGCGTATAACTGATCTCGGCATAAGACGAGTAAGCACGCACTACCTCTCCTGCTTCGTTCAAATAACCATCCGACGCCGACAGACGTGTCGCCCAAAGGAAACTCAAAGGGATCTTACTGCTCACGGTATAGCGCACGTCCAATTCCAGGCGGTTACCGCGATCATGATAATTGTTAAAATCAAAGAATCCGGTGTTGAAATTATGAATAAACAAGACATACGCATTCAATCCCCATCGGTTAAAACCGATAGATATATCCACCTCCGGCTGGAACACATTAAAACTCCATGTCTTAACACCGAGGTTCCACCACATATCCACATAAGCACCGCCGTAACCGATGTTGGCGCTGGCTTGGATATTCGGACCACCGGAGTATTGTCCGCGCCATAAATAGGAGGCGTTCAATTTAGCCATCACGCCGTAAGTCAGCCCTACAGGTTGGCTATAATCGTCCAACCATTTATTCGGCTGTTTCTCAGGGGTGACGGCAACAACACTGTCTTGCGGAACAGACTCAAGCTTGGCGTTCTCCTCCGCGCGTGCGCTCGCGTTATTTACAAAAGGTAATGCCCCGATGCAGAGCACCAGAGCCACATACCTTTTGATGAGCGATAAACGATAAGCCTTCAGTTTCATCAGAGTGCGTTCTGAACTTCCCAAGCCCGACGTAGTGCTGCTTCGAGAATACGGGTGTTGCTAAACTCAACGATTCCTCCCTCCGGACCCGCTTCCATATGATAATCTGCATTGCCCTCTCCGTTAAAATAGGCACGAACCTCTTCTCCGGTGATACCTAATTCTGCGGCGATGGAATCCATACTGCCATGTGGAAGACTGTCTTTTACTGCACGAAGGCGATTAAATGTAGTACGCATAGTTGTTGTGTTTTTTATGATTAATATTATTAATTTTCAAAATCGGCTGCAAAGATAGTAATTTTTTTGCATATATGCAAGAAAAAAAACAGAAAAATCGTTCCCTTAGTTATTTTTCCCCTTTTTCACCTCTCACCTTTCACCTTTCAACTTCCACTCCAACTGTTCCCTTCTCACTGCCTCACGCACAGCCTCGTTAGAGTGCATATTCCTGTAAATGTCGTAATAATCGCCGAAAATACGCCGAGCGCTGGCATCATTCCCTGCGCCATCCACGGTTTGCTCAAACGCCGTGACATAGATGGAATCGCCTTTTTCGCAGATCGTCATGCGTCCTGCATGATTGCCGCCGGAAACGATCTGGAGCGTGTCGCCGGACTTTTCATACCAAAACACCCAGAAATCGCCCCACACCAACGAATCGGTTTCGTGTACCATCATCAGCGTTGGAACACACAGTTCACCTTGCCGATAATACGGTGCAATCTCGCGCAGCAGATAATCGCTAATCGCTTGACGTACCGCCTGTTCGTGGCGGTTGATCGCTATATAGCGAATACAATCGGCTTTGTGCTCGTCGAAATCCGCCATCAGCCATTCGCCGTTCACTCGATCCATATACAGCCGATGTTCCTCTATGTCGGTACTCTCATCAAACGAACCATCCTCCCATTTTTGACGCACAGAGATCGTCGCTATCGCGTGGTTCTCATCCGTTTGTTCCACCTTAACTACCTCAAAATCTGCGATCGTACCACCATTTCCGGTAACGAAATAATAGAGCCACTCATGGTCCATCGCTTCATGTTCGGGTAGGCGATAGAACATCGTGTCCAACACCTTATAGAAATCTTCGGTCATGTAGTCGCGTGATTTCTCAAGCAACTCATGATCAGGGATATACGCGCATAACTCAGCTGCTCTCTCTTCGAGAGACTGCGATTTCTGACAACCTGCCAGAACCGCTGCTAAAAGGACATAAAAGAGAACTTTTTTCATATCAATTCATTTCGTCTAATCCATTAAACGTCTTTACCCACAAGGGGTACGATTATTGCAGTCGTTTCATTTGTCTCTTAAACCGCACATGGAAGAGTACGGCGGGTATAGCCAGGGCGATGACAAACGCAATCCACATACCTTCCGCTCCAAGTCCCAACGGGAACGTGAGCACCAGACCCAACGGAAGCGCCACGCCGATATACGCGAACATCGCAATACGCATCGGAACGCGCACGTCCTGGATGCCGCGGAGCATCGCCGCTCCGATACATTGCAACCCGTCCGCGTACTGGAGTGTTCCGGCTATTACCAGAAGCGTCGAAGCGATAGGAATAACCTCCGGATCGCTGGTGAAGATATACGGGATGGTGTTACGTCCAAAGATCATGATAGCCGCTCCGATCGTGTTCATCAGCAGACACAGATGTACCGACGCATGGCTCGCCATCCGCACGGCTTGCAGGTCGCCTTTGCCCAACTGATGCGAGACGCGGATAGTGGTCGCCGAACCGATTCCCAACGCTAACATAAACGTCAGATCCGCCATCTGGTTAGCGATATGATGTGCCGCCAACGCCTCTTTGTTGATCCATCCGATGATGACGAACGAGGCCGTAAAAAGGAAAGCTTCGGCGAAGGACTGCAGACCAATTGGGAAGCCGATGGTGATGAGGTTCTCCACTTCGCGCCGCGTGATCAGATAGCGCCGCATAGAGACGATGTAACGCCGCCATTCGGTCTTGCTTACCATCGCAATAAAGAAACAAATAGGCATCAAACTGCGCGCAATAAGCGTCGCCCATCCTGCTCCTTCGGCGCCCATTGCTTCAAAGCCCCAATGACCGAAGATAAGCACCCAGTTTAGGATGATATTCAGTAAGTTACAGCCGATAGTAATCAGCATCGCGATGGTCGTGTTGCCCAGTCCTTCCAGAAACTGCTTGCTGAACGTGAATAGCAGAAACGGCACGATGGAGAGCACGATGAGGATGTAATAAGGTCGCGCACAAGCCGTTACTTCGGGTTCCTGACCAAACAAATCCAACACTCCGATACACGGGGCTAATATGGCCAACGACAGGACGCTCATCAATGCCGTAAAAACAAGGCCGTTCGTCAAGAGAGAAGTGATCTGCTCGTGCTTATGGGCAATTTCATCATCCGTTGTGCCTTCTTTGAGCAACTTCTCCATCCGTCCGTGTACATGTCCGACAAGCGGCGTGATGCCCATCAGCGCACCCATCGCAAAGACCATTACCGTGAAAAACAGCGCGTTAGAGAAACTAACAGCCGCTAAGTCGGTCGTGCCGTAGTGTCCCACCATAATCGAGTCAGCGAGTCCCACCAACGCCGCGCCAAACTGCGTCAACATGACCGGAAACGCCAACTTCAAGTTGCGCTTATAATACGGATAATATGCCTGAAAAGAATAAGCCATTTAAGTCGTTTGGATATATTCTGTTTGGTTGCCCACACTCGCCAAATACTGCTGAAACGCCTCTTGGCTAATCACCACCGTTCCGCGGCAGTCGTTGGGGTGAAAACTAAGCGTTTCCGCGTCCTTCAATCGGCTGTCAAGAAAGAGGATGACATGGTGTTCCGTGTCGTTGATAAGACCGAAAGGACTGACACTTCCGGGTTCGAGACCGAGGTAGCGCATCATCCGTTCGGGCGAAGCAAAAGAGAGTTTGCCGGGTGCTTTGAGACCCTGCGAAACCAGCACATCCTTGAGCCAGTGCTCGATGTCGTGAATCGCCAGATCGTAGTCGCATGGGAAACAGATGAGGTAGTGCTGATCGCCCTTGTGATTGCGCATGAAGATGTTCTTGCAATGCACAGAACCGTCATCGTGCCACCATCGTTTCGCTTCCTCAATCGTCTTACCCTCCGGATGGTTATAGGTCGTGAACGGGATATGATGTTCCTCCAGATAGCGCAGCACTTTCTCCTGCCGCTCAGAAATAATCTCGTAATTATTCATATCTTCGCAATTTGGGTACAAAGGTACTACAAATTTTGCATATATGCAAGTTTTTCTCTGTAAAAATATCATATTTTTGAAATCCCGCCCTAATCCCGCCCTAATCCCTCCCTAATCCCAACCTAATCCCAACCCAATCCCGAGCCAATCTCGTGTGAATTACGTGGTAATCTCGTGGTAATCTCGTGGTAATCCTAGACCATTGAGCCACTCTCGTGCTATGGTGGTGCTTATTTTGCGCTTTGCACATAGTAGGCTCAGCGCATAACGAATAGCGTCTTTTCTCGTAAAAATACAAATAATTTTGATTTTTTGTTCAAAAGTCTTGTGTATGTCAAACTTTTTTTGTACCTTTGCAGCGGATTTTTATGTAATAAAAGAAAATAGATATGAGTACAACGGGAAAAGTAGTTACATGGACGTCAGTTATCGCCGTTTTGGCGTTGGCTGCGTTCATTTTTATTAAGTTCTTCTTCGTCTATAGCGAAGGTGTGAACGAAGGAGATATCAATTATTTCCAGCGCGAAGGATTTATCTTCAAAACGTACGAAGGCAAAATGATCCAGACCGGATTGAAAAACACAAAAGTGCAAGGTTCGATCCAATCGAACGAGTTTAAGTTTTCAGTAGTATCCGAGAGCGTGGCCAAGCAGTTGAACGAAGGCACGAACACGGGTGTTAAGTTACATTGGAAGCGCTATCTGGGTACGCTGCCTTGGCGCGGCAATAGCCAATATATCGTGGATAGTGTGTATGTAGCGGCACCGATAAACGTGAAAAACAGTATACAGTTATGATGACTGAAGAGAAATATAATTTTGTCAAGATGTACGAGCGTTCGTTTCGTGAGAACTGGGAGCTGGATGCAGTGACGGATTACGGAACAGATGTAACCTTGACATATGGTCAGTTGGCCATAAACATTGAGAAGTTGCATATCTTATTCAAAGAATGTGGCATCAAGAAAGATGATAAGATTGCGGTGATGGGTCGCAACAACAGCAATTGGGTAGCAGTCTATCTGGCAACTATCACGTATGGTGCGATCATCGTACCTATTCTGCAGGATTTCCGTGCGAACGATGCGATTCACATCATTAACCACTCGGGTTCGAAACTGCTGTTTATCAGCGATATCAACTGGGAGGGAATCGAGTTGGATCAGATTCCTAAGGTATTGGCATCGGTCAGTCTGAACGATTGGCATCCGATCTCGTTGGCGCTGGATCCGAAGAAGATCAACTACGAGGCGATTGCGCAGAAATTCAAGGAGAAACATCCGGATGGCTATTGGGCGAAGGATGTACATTACGATGAGCGCGGTAATGACCAGATCGCATCCATCAACTACACAAGTGGCACGACCGGTTTCAGCAAAGGTGTGATCACTCCTTTGAATGCGTTGGCAGGCAATGTGCGCTATGGATTAGAGAGCGGAATAGCTTTCCGCGGATCGCGTTTCGTGACCTTCCTGCCGCTCGCTCATGCCTACGGATGTGCGTTCGATTTCCTGTCCTGCTTTGCAGCCGGTGGACACACTTGGCTCGTAGGACGTACGCCGAGTCCGAAGATTCTTTTGAAAGCTTTTGCGGAGGTGAAACCGACCGTTATTCTGTCCGTTCCTCTTATCTTGGAAAAGATATACAAGAAGATGATTGTTCCGCAGATCCAAAAACCGCCTGTAAGCTGGGTGCTCAAAGTGCCATTTTTGGACGAAGTGGTATGCAGTAAGATCCGCGAGCAGTTGATCCAAGCTTTCGGAGGAGAGTTCAGCCAGATGATCATCGGCGGTGCTCCGTTGAACCCGGAGGTGGAGGCATTCCTGCGTCGAATCAAATTCCCTGTTTCCGTGGGGTATGGTATGACCGAGTGTGCTCCTCTGATCTGTTATACTCCGATAAACGAAGGTCCGAAGATGTACTCGTGTGGCCGTCCCTTGCCGGGTATCATGGAGGTGAAGATCCTTGATCCGAACGGAGAGGGAATAGGTGAGGTTGTGGTTCGTGGTGAGAACACGATGCAGGGCTATTATAAGAACCCTCAAGCGACGAAAGAGAGTTTTACTTCAGACGGATGGTTGCGTACCGGCGACTTGGGGATGTTGGACGATGAAGGATATCTCTATATCAAGGGGCGTTGCAAGACGATGCTCTTGGGACCGAGCGGACAGAATATCTATCCGGAGGAGATAGAGGCAAAGTTGAACAACATGCCTTATGTATTGGAATCGCTTGTGCTGCAGCAGGAAGATAACCGTTTGGTGGCTCTGATTTGTCCGGATTATAATGAAGTGGATGCGAGTGGCCTAACTCGTGAGCAATTGGCGGATCAGATGGAAGAGGCACGCAAGCAGGTTAACTCGGAGTTGGCAGCATATGAGCAGATAGCTATCGTGAAGTTATATCCGCATGAGTTCGAGAAGACCCCGAAGAAATCGATTAAGAGGTTCTTGTACACGAATATGGTGTGAGGAATAGTTGATTATTGATAGATGAATCTCTGTATTGATCAAGGAAATAGCCGGACGAAAGTGGCGCTGATGACGGACGAAGGGAAGATGGTGAATCATTTCATCTTTAAGTCCTTTAGTTCCGCAGACGTGGAGCGATTATTCGACCTGTACGATATCACTGATTCTATTATTAGTTCGGTGGTAAATATCGAAGCGGCTATAGTTAATGTGCTAAGTAGGCGTTCGCAGCATTTTGTGCTCTTTGATCATATGACTCCGGTACCAATTATCAATTGTTATGACAGCCCTCAGACCTTAGGGCAGGATCGTTTGGCGGCAGCAGTAGGGGCTAAGAGTTTATGTCCGGAGGAGAACCTGCTGATTATTGATGCAGGGTCGGCATTGACTTACGATTTTGTGTCGGCGCAAGGTGAGTACTTGGGCGGTAATATAGCTCCGGGATTGAAGATGCGTTTGACGATGCTTCACCGAATGACGAAGAAGTTGCCCTTGGTGGAAGTGGATGAGAACGAGTTGATCCCTCTCTTTGGAAAGAACACACGGGACGCTATAGCTGCTGGTGTGATAAGGGGAGTGGCGTATGAGGTGAAAGGCTACATGCGGACGCTTCGAGAGAAACTGGCATCAGCGGAGAAAAATACATTTGAGACGTATATAACGGGGGGCAATGCGCCCTATATCCTTAATAACGTGCGCGCGTCGCGCACGGAGAAACGCGAACTGCATTACGAGAAACATCTGGTTTTGATCGGATTGAATGAGATACTTTGTTACAACAAATTGAAGATAGAAAATTGAAGATTGAAAAATTAATAGTGATTTTAGCGGCGATGCTGCTGGGCATGGGAGCCGGAGCTCAGAACTTGACGAGTTCGCCGTACTCTCGGTATGCGTATGGTGATTTGAATGAGAATGTCCCGACTGCTTATCGAGCGATGGGTGGTGTAGGATTTGCAATGCGGAGTAACCGCGCTATCAACCCTTCTCAGCCGGCATCCTACACGTCTTGCGACACATTGACGTTCATGTTTGACTTAGCGGCGAGTGCCAGTTGGAGTAGGTATCAAGATGCATCTGGTCAGCGCAACAAAGCCAATGGTAGCCTTGAGTATGTGACGATGCAGTTTCCTATATGGAAACGCTGGATAGCGATGTCTGTGGGATTGTTGCCGTATAGTTCGGTGGGGTATGACATCACCCTGGCGGGCAAAACGCAAGGTAATACATATTCCTATACGTCAGCTTATGAGGGTAGAGGAAATATTAGTGAGGTGTACGGAGGTTTGAGTTTTAACCTGTTCAACTGGGTGGCGGTAGGTGCTAACGTGTATTACATGTGGGGTGATTTATATCGTGCGCGTGCGTTGGTTTTTGACCAAGCGGGGCTGAACCCGACTTTGCAGGATGAGATTCTGAGCGTGAGCAATGTGCGTGTGCGCTATGGAGCGCAGTTTTTCCATACTTGGGGTAAACACGCGGTGGTAGCCGGCATGATTATGGAGCACAAGATGCGTTTGCACAGCGATTATATACTGATTGAAACGCAATCAGCAGATTCCATTCCTATTTACGAAGGCGGTTGGCAGTTACCGACGGTATGGGGTTTAGGTGCAAGTTATACATGGAACAACCGCTTGACGGTAGCGTTCGATTATGAGCGTCAGCATATGGCAACAGCCTTGTTCAACGGTATGGCGGGTCATTATAGCGGTTTGCAGAACCGAAGTCGCTATGCTTTAGGTTTGGAGTTTCGCAATAATCCGGTAGGTCGTCGTTATGGTGACAGAATGATGTGGCGTTTAGGTGCGAGCATTCAGGATGAGTACCTCGTAACGATAGGTGCCAAGCGTTACACTGCGAGCGTAGGTATCGGTTTCCCGATGCATGGATTAGGCACGATGGTGAACACGACGATAGAGTACACGCACCGCGGAAGCAAGTCGTCATTGGAGGAACATTCATTGCGTTTTACCTTGGGTATATCCGTGGCGGAGACTTGGTTCTTCAAGAGGAAGTTGTAGTTTGGCACGATAATTGATAGTTGAGAGTTGAAAATTGATAATTGATAATTGATAATTTTAATAATAATGATTATGAAACTGAAAACATTGTTAGTAGTAGCATTGGCAGCGAGTGTTCCTGCACTGGCATGTGCCAAGAAGCCGAAGAAAGCAGCCGAAGAGGCTCCTGTTCAGGCGGCAGCAGTTGTAGAAGAGGAAGAACCGACGATTACGGAAGAGTGCGTCATCAACGTATCGCTATTCCATGAATCGGTAAAGAACAAGATGTACGCCGACGCGTATGGTCCTTGGTGGGAAGTATATACGACCTGTCCGAACGCCAACAAGTCGATTTACACGGATGGCGCAAAGATTGTGGAGGCGTTGTATCAAGCTACTTCCGATCCGGCAGAGAAAGAGCGTTTGGCTAAGTTAGCTATCGAGATGCAAGACAAACGTATTCGTTTCTTCGGAAACGATCCGAAGTACCCGAAGGCTTATATTTTAGGCGAGAAGGGTCTGGCGTATGTTGATTTCTACGGTGAGTCGAAATTAGAAGAGGCACGTACCTGCTTGCGTGAGTCGGCTGAGGCAATGGGTACAAAGAGTAAGATGATGGTGCTCAAATCGCTGGTTGATGTATCGTACGCTCTGTATAAACAAGACAAGGACGGCAAAGCAGAGCAGTTGATCTCGGATTATGAGTTGGCAAGCAATCTGCTGGGTGACCAGGCTTCTGATCCGAACAACAAGAACGCGGATCTGGCAAGTAAACAGAAAGATTATGTGGATAATATCTTTGCCATCTCAGGTGCAGCTGATTGCTCCAAATTGGATGAGTTGTACTGGGACGATGTACGCGACAATGTGAATAACCTGGAGGTACTGCAGAAGATTGTGAAACTGTACAAGCGTGTACGTTGCACGGAGAGTGATATCTATTTCAGCGCTTGCGAGGCAGCTCATAAACTGCAACCGACGGATGAGTCTGCAGCTGGTTGCGCATCGATGTCGGCTAAGAAAGGTGACTACGAGCAAGCTGTAGCTTACTATGACGAGGCAATCAAGTTGGCAATGATTGAAGATGAATTGGAGGATGTTGCTGATTATCAGTATAATGCAGCATTCTATTGCTACAATAACCTCAAGAAATATCAAGAGGCACGTAAGTATGCTTTGGCTTCGATTGCTACGCTCAACAGCCTCGGAATGAATAAGGGGCAGGGTCGTTGCTATATCATCATCGGAATGTGTTATGCAGCAACCCAGTTGTATCCGCAAGATGCAAAGGGTCGTATCCTGAACAAGACCGTTTATTGGGTAGCAGTTGACAAGTTCGTGAAAGCGAAACAAGTAGATCCTTCCGTTGAGGCACAAGCGAACGAGTTTATCAGTTCATACAGCAAGTATTATCCGTCCAAAGAGGAGCGTTTCGATTTGCCGAACGAGTTCTCGGGTTCGACCTACTTTGTAGGAGGCTGGATAGGTGAGAGTACGAATATCCGATAAGCAGCGAAGTATAGCGGGCATATTGTTTATGCTCGCTATCTTTTTATCCGGTTGTGCCGGTCGTCCGGAGCGTGTGGAACAGAGCGATATCATAGCCGCACGCGAGGAATTGCCTGTACTGATGACGGATAGTGTGAAGACGCTCATCTCCGATTCGGGCGTGACGCGCTATCGGATAGAGACGCCCGAATGGCTCGTCTTTGATAAAACCGAAAAACCGTATCAGGAGTTTCCGAAAGGCATCTATTTGGAGCAATTTGATCAGCAACTGAAAGTGCAGGCTTCGATGAAAGCCGATTACGCTTTTTATGATGAGCAAGCACAGGTGTGGACTTTGCGAGGCCATGTGCATGCCCTCAATAGGGAAGGAGAGCAGTTTGATACGCCTGAACTGAACTGGAGTCAGCAAGGAAAACGGATTTATTCGGACTCCTCCATCCTGATTACGCGTGAGAAGAGTATCATCGAAGGAGTGGGGTTTGACTCCAACGAGGAGATGACCAAGTACACGATTTTACGTCCTACAGGAGTTTTCCCCATAGATGAGGATGAGTAACCGTTTAACGTTTCTTTGAAAAAGAAACCATTTTAACCATTTAACTATTTAACGTTTTTTATGTTACTAACAGAAAAAACCGCCTTGATCACGGGTGCAGCCCGTGGAATAGGCAAGCAGATAGCTTTGGCTTTTGCGCGTGAGGGCGCGAATATTGCTTTCACGGATTTGGAATTGAATGAAGCAGCGCAAGCTACGAAGGATGAGATAGCGGCGTTGGGCGTGAAGGTACAATTCTACGCTTCGAACGCTGCGAGTTTTGAAGCGGCACACTCGGTAGTGGAGCAAGTGGTTGCGGATTTTGGCAGGTTGGATGTGCTGGTCAATAATGCCGGCATCACGCGTGACACGCTTCTAATGCGTATGACCGAGCAGCAATGGGACCAGGTGATTGAGGTGAACCTCAAATCTGCGTTTAACTTCACACATGCAGTTACGCCGATTATGATGCGTCAGCGCTGCGGTTCGATTATCAGCCTCAGTTCGGTGGTTGGTATCAATGGTAATGCAGGTCAGGCAAACTATGCAGCTTCGAAGGCTGGCATCATTGCCCTGACCAAATCCGTGGCAAAAGAGTTAGGCTCTCGCGGAGTGCGTGCGAACGCTATCGCTCCGGGATTCATCCTGACCGATATGACCAAAGCGCTGAGCGAAGAGACGCTCAAGCAGTTTGTGACGATGATCCCGATGCGTAGAGGAGGTGAGCCGGAAGAAGTAGCTAAAGTAGCTCTTTTCCTTGCGAGCGACCTCAGTTCGTATGTCTCAGGGCAAGTGATTCAAGTCAACGGAGCGATGGCATAACAACGCCCGTTAAAAGAAAATCCCGAACAACTCGTTCGGGATTTTTTATTTTTACGGGATTACGAGATGAGGTTTATTTCTCAATGATCTCATACCCCCAAGGTTTCAGTGTAAACGTCTCGCCGGTTTCCAACGTGACGTTTTGTTCTTTATCGGACATATTCATCACGGCGATGACGGTGTTTGTATGCCATCTTCCTTCTTTGGTGCGTTGGCATGCAAAGATTGCTTCGTTATTGCAAGCGATGCGGGTCATCGGTGCACCTACCTCCGGGCTGAAGAGCGCTTTGTTACGTTCGCGCATAGCGTTCAGGCTTTTGTATAAATCCGCTTTTGCGTACGCCTCATCGCTATCAATCAGGTCTTTCTCAAAGAACTCCAGACGATGCTTATTACCGCTGATCTGACCTGTGTACATCATTGGCATGCCCGGTACAACATAGCAGAAGGCAGCAAACAGATCTACTGCATCGCCCATTCGCTCGAACTCGGTACCGTTCCAGCTGTTCTCATCGTGATTGGTGATAAAATTCATGCGAATTGCTTCGGGGCGGATAGTAGTGTCCGCTTTCGCAAAGTAATTCCAGAGATCTTCTACACCTTGCTTGCCTTGCGCTACCTCGTTCATGATATGATGCAGCGTCCAGCCATAATACATGTCGAAAGCCGTTTCGGTCAGTTCGTCTGCTTTGTCCTCATCCTCGGCAAGGGTAAACATATCCGGATGAGTGAGGCGCAGATCACCCATTGCCCAGTTCCAAAAATCGGTCGGCACTTCTCCGGCTACGTCGCAGCGGAAACCATCGATTCCAATTGAATCCATCCACCAATGCATGGCTTTGAGCATCGCGTCACGCATGTCTTGGTTCTCATAATTGAGTTTGCTGATGTCTGTCCAGTCGTATTGAACCATGAGATTTCCGAGGCTGTCACGGTAATGCCAACCCTCGTTCTTGGTCCATTCGCTATCTGGCGCAGTATGATTTGCTACCCAATCGAGTATAACTTTGAACCCTTGTTTGTGTGCGGCGGCGAGGAAATGCTCGAAGTCCGCGCGAGTACCGAACTCGGGGTTGATTGCGCAGTAATCGATGATGGAATAGTAACTGCCGAGCGTCCCTTTGCGGGTAATGACGCCGATTGGTTGACAGGGCATTACCCAAATGATGTCAATTCCATTGGCTTTGAGGGTAGGGAGTAATGACTCCGCGGCAGCAAACGTGCCTTCTGGGGTCGCCTGACGCGTGTTGAGTTCATAGATTGTTGCGTCATACGCCCATTGGGGATGACGTAACTCTTTGGAGGTAGTGCAGCTGACTAATGTGAGAAGCGTCAGTGCTAAATAGAGTGCTTTTTTCATAGATGGAATGTATTTGATATTATTTGCAAAGTTCACATTCGTCGGAAATAATCTGATAACTCAGGTCATTGCGATTGATGATAACCGTCACTTTTTCACCTAAGTAAACGCGCTGATATACAATCTCTTCCGGTCTGTCGATGAGAGGAATGAAATCGCCATAAAGGAGCGGCATGGAGTGACGACGCATCGCGATGAGTTCAGCTACTTGGTTGCGCATGTTCCTTTCTTCTAAATTGAGCGTCTCGAATCGCATCGGGAGACGGTTGTCGGGGTCGTTACCACCTACTTCGCCGTACTCGTCTCCCTGATAAATACATGGTACACCGGGCAGGGTCATGTTGATTACCTCCAGTAGCAGCGCGCGCTTGTATGCTTTCTCTGCATCGCCGATACCAATCTCGCTGGTCCAGCCTTCTTCTTTGCCTTGGCTATGAATATCGATAGCGCCGCCGGCAATCGAAGCGAAACGGATCTGGTCGTGGTTGCCGGATATGTTTCCCATTGTGTGGTGGGCTCCGTAGGTGGCGAGAGAGGTGAGTTCATTTGTGATGATTGCGTCCATGCCGGTAAGTCCCATGAGTGCCTCTCGCGTGGTGAAATACACGTTGAAATCGAATTGTGCATTGAGCATGCCCGATTTGACGTAACTGCCGATCAGTTCCGGACTGCCATATGTCTCGCCGATCATCCAAATCGGTCTGCCCGGCCATCTCTGGGCAATTTTCTGCCCCAACATGCGCCAATACCCTTCGGGGATATGTTTGCATGCATCATGACGGAAACCGTCAAGGTCGTAGTTGGCAAGCCAGTACAATGCGCTATCGGTCATGGCTTCGCACACTTCCGGACGCTCCAAATCAAGGGTCGGGATATGTCTGTCGAACCAGGTTGTCAAACGCGCTTCGTCCCATAACTCGAAATTTCGACGTCCATCCGGCAGAATGGAGTCGGTATGCCAATCGGGGTGTTCTTGCAGGGTAGGCGAATTGATATGCATATGGTTCGCTACGTAATCCAAAACCACGTTTATCCCGTGCGCGTGCGCGGTAGATAATAAGGTGTGAAGCTCTTCCGGCGTACCAAATCGGCTGTCAAGCGATGTGGCATAAATAGGCCAATAACCATGATAACCGCTGAACTTGGTGTAGGTCTTGGTGGGGTCGTATTTGTTCCCGTTCTTAAAAGGATAGCAGCCCCACGCGTCCCAAGGGTTCTGGGTAATTGGACTGATCCACAACGTGTTAACGCCCAGACGATCGAAATAACCCTCTTCTATCTTTGCCGTGATGCCGGCAAGGTCACCACCTTGGTAATCTACTATATCCAACACCTCGGGGCTGTTCATTTTCCAGTCGTTGTTGGGATTCCCGTTGTTGAAACGGTCGATGAGCAAGGAGTAGAGCACTTGTGCTTGCGGATCGTGGCGGTTCAGTTGCGAAGCGTCGGTGATGATTTGTCCATCCTGCATGGGGAGAAGCAGGTCATTATAGAGACAACTGTCATCGGCTGCGAACACGCGCAGATACGAGCGACCCTCAAGGGCTAATCCCGACAAATCCAGTGTCCACGTGCCGTCTTCATTCTCCGTCCACGCCTTGGCATCCACTGGTTTGTTCTGGACATATGCAACGAGCGTTGGGTTCTCCGTTTTATCGTAGAAACCTACGCGCAGATGGTTGTCGCTATAACCGAGCGAAACAAATGCCGGACGAACGGGTTTGTTCGGCAGCACAGGGATGGCGAAACTGCCGCTCTTGTCGCTGTAAGGGATGGAACTGATGGACCCGTCGTTAATCACTTCCATCTCCGATACCCATTTGTCCTGTTTCCCTCCGAAGAAGGCAGGCACGTAATCGGTCAGGAGGATCGTCATCGTGTCCGCATTCATGCGAACGGGCATAATCGGGGTTGAACGAGCGATGAAGTCCGCATTGATGGTCTGTTGACGACAGCTCGCCAGACAAACGAGGATAGAAAGAATAAATACGATTTTCTTTTTCATGGATGTATATATTTTTTGTTGTTATCGTCTCTCTTGCATCTTACCGGAACGGTAGGCTTCGAGCAGTTGTTCGAGCCATGTTATTTGGTCGAGCAGTTGTTTCCCTTTGTCTGTATCTTTGATACGAATCCGGTGGTCCGAGCAATCCTGAAGGAGCGTGCGATTATGTATGTCGCTGCCGGAAAGAACAGCTTGTTCGCGGCTCTCAAACGACTCATGTTCAACGAGTTGGATTCCGTGACTGTTGTAAATTAGGGTGTATCCGGCGATGCCAGTTTTCTCTTGGTACGGTTTGGAGAAGCCTCCGTCGATGACGAATCGCTTACCATTGGCACGAATAGGGGTCTCTCCTTTGATTGTGCGCACGGGTACATGCCCGTTGATAATACGTCCGGTGGAGGGATCCAAACCGAACTCGTTGAGAATACGATCGCATATCTCTTCCTTGTCGGCAAGGGTGAAATAGGCGCCCTTATGTTCGTCCCATGCTTCGCTTTTGGGCAGGAAATACCGCTCAAAAGTAGTCATTTTGTCTTTGTTGTAGAGGGGAGAGAACTCTCCTTCCCAGAGATAAAGCATATAATCGAGGGCATTCTCTTTCTCTTTTCCCTCCCCGTAATACGCCATTCGTATCACTTCGTCAGTGCGGTCCATGAGCGCTTTGCCGGACACCCGTTGACCGCACACCTCTGTCTCGGTAAACGAACCGTCTTCGTTGAGCGGAATAGCGGCGTGGTAGAGGAGGAATCCATTACGCACAAGGTATAGTGATCCGTGTTCGTAGAGCATTTGAAGATGTTTTTGCATCTTCTCTGACTTGCGGAAAGATCTCCATAATTGGTCCATCAGGTCCTGTTCTTCTTGGCTCAGCGCATAGGGATTCGCGGGGTCTATGGTTGGCAGGTTCTGGTCCAACAGCGCTTGACCGTGATAGCTGAGTTGTCCATCGTGCATCGCTATTTGTCCTAACGCGGCGCGATGGTCCATATGCCATTCCGGGTGTCGGAGTACGGTCTGTCCTTCCAGCTTGAATTGGATGATAGAGATTGCCTTGTGCATCTTCGCCATCAACTGGGCGGAGCGTGTCAAACGAGGGTTGTTCTCAAAATCTTTGGTCTGCCAGATCCGGCAGGGATCGTCGCCGTAAGTCTCCATCGCAAAATTTGCTAACGGCAGGAGGTTGATTCCGTATCCTTCTTCCAGCGTCTCGATGTTCGCGTAACGGATACTCACCCGCAAAACGGTCGCTAATAGCGCCATATTTCCAGCCATCGCTCCCATCCACTCGATGTCGTGGTTTCCCCATTGGATATCGTAGTCGCGCACGGTGGAGAGCACATCGAGGATCTTCGCCGCACCCGAACCGCGGTCGAAGATGTCTCCTACAATATGCAAGGTGTCAATAGTCAGAGAATGAATGAGATAGGAGATGGCGATAAGCAGTTTGTCTGCACATCCGGTCTCGATGATCGCTTCGATGATAGCGTTGTAATAGGTCTGCCGGTCGTGTTGCTCCAGATTGGACTCGTGCAGCAATTCCTTGATGATATACGCATAATCGTCTGGCAGCAGTTTATAGACCTTGGAGCGGCTGTATTTGATCGTGACCGCACGGGCAATCTCCACCACCTGACTCAACCGCCGCACATACCAATCGTGCGTACGATTTTCTTTCTCCAATCGCTCGTCCGGATAATAAATCAATGCGCATAAGGCCCGTTTCTCTTCCTCGGTAAGCGTCTCGCCATAGACCTCATCTACTTTCTTCCGCACCACACCCGAGGCGTTCTTGATCATATGAATGAAAGCCATGGACTCGCCGTGCAGGTCGGACACAAAATGCTCCGTTCCTTTGGGTAAAGACAGGATGGCTCGCAGATTAATCAGCTCCGTAACAACTGACTGCGAATTAGGAAACTTCTCGCTCAATAACCGTAAATAGCGCTCGTCTGTCATAGTATTTGCTTTAATTGGCTGCAAAGATACTACAAATTTTGCATATATGCAAGCGTTCGGGGATTTTTTTGAGAAAAAGAGCCATTTATCGCGTCTTAAAGGGCACCAACTGTCTATCGGGTGTTCGCTCACGAATAGGCGCTTGGTATTTTTATCCTTTCATTTTTATCCTTTCATCTTTCATCCTTTCATTTTTCATCCTCTTCCTCCCGACAGACATGAGTCAAGCTTCTTTTACGGTTTTATCGAGGTTTAAACGGAATCCGAGTGGGTGATTAGTGGGTGATTAGTGGGAGATTAGTGGGAGATTAGTGGGTGATTCGGCTTACGTGAGGCTTACGCCAAAGGAAAAATAGACCCCAATTAGCTACCAAGATGACCGAATCCGAGTGCGTAGCAGAGTTGTTTAAACTCTACCAATCCCTGACGAAATAATCTCCTTCCTCTCATCGCTAATCAAACCGATGTTGTCTCTCGATTGCTGCGAGATATTATCTGTTTGAGTCAAACCATTCCTTGCAGAGAGCGCGGAGATGCGGTTCGTCGTGAATAAGGGAACGCAGGGCAGCGAGGCCTTGGACGTTGCGTTCGGAGTTGAGCCAAAGTTTCATGTAACCGCCTTCGGCGTATTTCTCGTGCAGATGGTCAAGACTGCGTTGGTAGAGCGTCTCAAAATCCGCTTCAGGGAAGAGTTTACGGCTGTACGCCATGGTGCGATGGATGACGGTAAGCGGGTCAATCTGTCGATCAGCTTCTGCGACGATGGCTCCGTAAATCGTGCGGGGCGGATTCTTGCTGCTGGCACGATGATCTTCCACCGCATCGCGCATCGTGAGGAGTTGTTGCTCGGTGAACCATTGACGCAGCGTCTCGTCCGCCATCAGAATTTCGCCGGAATGAATATGATGCTTCTCTCGGTCGAATCTCAAACCCAGATCATGGTACGCGGCAATGACGTACGCCATGGTCTCGTCGGCATGGTTGGTACGCGCCAGTTTGAGACTCTCGCAGATGACCGTCTCGGCATGATCACGCCGATGTCCGCCATCGAAGGCATCGTATTGCGGCAGAATATCTTGCTGAATATATATGTCCAAAAGCAGCTCTTCCGGCTTGTCGATAATACGTCCTACACCATTCTCAATCAGCACATCCCTATCCACAAATCCCCACGAGCACGCCACGAACGGCACGTTAGCGTTTGCCGCAGTATCCCGATCTACCAGACTATCTCCCACGTAGAGTAGTTCAGTCTGTACTCTGTGCTCTGTATTCTGTACTCTCTCAACGATGTCAAAGACGATAGTTGGATTAGGTTTGCGTTCGATGCCTTCTCGTTCGCCGAGGACGACATCAAAAATACCCGGGAAGAAATGGCTGACAATCTTCTCCGTCGCGGCTTGGTACTTATTGCTGGCTACGGCGAGATGATGACCCTGCGATCGGAGGGCGCTCAGGAGTTCGGGAATGCCCTCATACGGGCGCGTGTAATCGCAGTTATGCGCGTCATAATAAGGTACGAAAAACTCCCGCACTTTGAGCACGTTCTCTTCCGTACGCTCCGCTTCCGGCAAGGCACGACGGATGAGGTTATTGATGCCGTTACCCACCATCCGCGGGTATTCCTCGATGCGATGCGTCGGGTAACCGGTCTGCTCCAAGGCATAATTGCACGCATAACCCAAGTCATCAATCGTATTGAGCAACGTGCCATCCAAGTCAAAAATAATCGTCATGACATGATTCATTTAGGCTGCAAAGGTACAAAAAAATAATGAGATACGCAAAAATATTTGCATATTTCAATTATTTTGTGTAATTTTGCAGCAGATTTGCGAACGCTAAATGACTTTTTTTTGCAAGAAACGAGGGGAAAATATACAAATGGCATAATTTTTGTTGTATATAGAATAGCATAAACTATAAAATTTTTATTATTATGAAAAATGAAATTAATCGTGCCCCTGCGGCTAAGAAAGAATTAAAAGGAACAAAGACCGAAAAGAACCTCATGGAGGCTTTTGCGGGTGAATCAATGGCACGTAACAAGTACACGTATTTTGCATCGAAGGCGAAAAAAGATGGTTTCGTGCAGATTAGTAAGATTTTTGAGGAGACTGCAGCCAACGAGAAAGAACATGCGGAGTTGTGGTTCAAATACCTGAACGGAGGCCAGATCAGCGACACCGCTGCAAACCTTGCTGAGGCTGCTGCAGGTGAGAATGCCGAGTGGACCGACATGTACGCTCGCATGGCGAAAGAGGCTGAAGAAGAAGGCTTTATCGAGATTGCTGCTAAGTTTGCGATGGTGGGTGAGATAGAGAAACACCACGAAGAGCGTTACCGCAAGTTGCTAAAGAATATCGAGGACAAGGTGGTTTTCTCGCGTGAGGGTGATTGTATCTGGCAATGCTCCAACTGCGGACACATTGTAGTGGGCAAGGCTGCTCCGGAAGAGTGCCCTGTTTGCCACCACGCACAGGCTTACTTCCAGCTGTTCGCGGAAAACTACTAATAGTAGATCTATTGAAAATAAGTCACGCTGCGCAAGATTACAAGATCTGCGCAGCGTGATTCTTTGTATCGACTTTTTCGATGATACGTTCTAAGACACCTTCGGTATTGAAAACGAAGGTTTTTCTTAATGTGCCCATCGACACCTTGCCTGATCCGGATGGCTGGCTTGCTCCGGTTCTAAACCGGTTCTTCTTTTCGCCCCATGCACCGAAGGCTTGCAGCATCTCGGTTGTCGGATCGCTCAAAAGAGGGAAGGGTAGAGCGTATTTTTCTTTGAACTTGACATGCGAAGCCTGGCTGTCCTTGCTCACACCATAGACCTGATAGCCCTGCGCAAGGAACGCATGGTAGTTGTCGCGGATGTTACATGCTTCTGCCGTGCAGCCCGGAGTCGAGTCCTTCGGGTAGAAGTAAATGACTGTTTTCTTGCCGATCAGGTCTTTGTCTGTGACCATCTTACCGGTTTCGTCTGCTGCTGCAAAACTCGGCATTTTGTCTCCAACTTGTAGCATAATGTATTGGTTTTAAGGATTTATCACTTCAGTTCGTCCGTGTCGAGGAGGATGGTAACAGGACCATCGTTGATGAAATCGACCTTCATGTCCGCTCCGAAACGGCCTGTTTCCACGGTGAGTCCGTACGTTGTGCGAAGCGTCTCGTTGAAATAGTCATACAGCGGAGAGGCTTGTTCGGGACGCGCTGCGCGAATGAAAGATGGCCGGTTACCCTTGCGACAATCGGCATAGAGCGTGAACTGCGAGATGCTGAGGATAGCCCCTCCCACATCGCGGATAGCAAGGTTCATCTTACCAGCCTCGTCCTCGAAGACACGCAGTTGGGCTATTTTCTTCGCCAGGAGATCCGCTTCGGCGGTGGTGTCGGTTTCGGTAATACCCACCAGAAGCATGAAACCTTGCCCGATCTTACCGACCGAGTCGCCATCAATCCGCACTTCCGCACGGGAACAACGTTGTACTACTACTCGCATATTGGTTTATGTGGATATTTTAATCAAAAACGCGCAGCCTACGTCCGCATGGCTATTGGCCTACGCGACCTTGAGCGTAAATGCTTCTTAATGCGATTGTGAGCGAGCTCCCATCTCCCTAATAATCATTCCCGCTTCGACATTGCCCATTCATGTGCACTGTCGGCTGCTTACAAAAACACGTTATTGCATAACTCACAAAAAAGCCACTCTCGGTCGGTATAGTCTCCCCGACTACCTTCCCTTTTCAAAGCCAAAAGTCAATTGGCTTTTCCACATTGCACTCCACTCTCAAAAACATTTTCAAAGCATAGTGTTAAAATAGTCTAAATTTATTCAAAATTAAAGAAAAATTTTTGGTCATTGTAGGTAATTTTTGACTAATCAATCCTTACTACCCATATGGCATTTTCGGAATTTTTTGTCATTTTTGTGAGGATTCTATCAGTGTCAATTTATTGGTACTGATAAGTGAAATTGATTAGTAATCTTTTTGGGAGCTTGCTCACAAGTAGGTTAGTAAGCAATTACGCTAAGTTGCATAAAGCAACTGTAGAATCCG